>NZ_CAXUPU020000003.1:0-390704 GCF_964252755.1 Caballeronia sp. LjRoot29
GTTTTTGCGTTTCGGACTCCGTTTGTCGTGAAGTTCCTCGCTTCGATCAATCGCTTGTTATGACCATCGCTCTTCAATCTGCGATGCGGGCCAATTCAATCGAGCGAGACCATCAATAGACTCAGGCCGACGCCAAACTAACAGCCTTGGTTGGCTTCAAATATTCGGTAAGCACCCAAAATGTAGACGAGCCGCGTCATTCGGACATAGCTTGTTCGGCTATGCCCGAGATTCGTAGCGATTCACGGGTTTGTCGGGTATGGCCAGTTCTTTAGCACCGTGCGGATTGCGGTATCGAAAGGCGTTCGTTGTCCTATATTCAAAACCTCCAACGCATTCGAAGCGAGATGGCAATTTCGCGGACGGGGGGTAGCATCGATCGGTGTTTGTTGTGCTGTGATGCGGGCATCGATGTTCAGCACTTGCGCGATCTGTTGCGCAATGTCGAACTTTGTCATGGGCTCATCGCCGGACCAGTGCATCACGCCGGATATTGCCTCACCAATTTCATGACGTTCCAATAGCTGTCGGATCATGACCGCCACGTCAGGCGTGAAGGTGGGGTAGCGCGTTGCCCAAGCGTCCATCACCGCTGGAACTGCGCCGCGCGCCGATTCCACAATCGCCGGCGCCAAGCTCGTCACTGCTGACTCATCCCAGTTGACCACCGGACCATAGAGGAGCGGCAAACGCAGCACGCACGACCGCGCTCCGGATTGCAGCAGCGCCTGCTCGCCCTCAAGCTTGCTGCGACCGTATGCGTTAAGGGGATTCGGCGCGTCCTCCGGCTGATAGGGCGCTTGCGTGCCATCAAAGACGTAGTCAGTCGAGATAGATAGGATCCACGAACCAAGTTCTTGTGCGGCACTCACGATAAAACTTAACGCGTCAACATTCAACGCTCGCGCGAGCATCGGATCATTCTCGCAAATGTCCGGACGCCGTTCCGCCGCGGCCACAATAATCGCGTCTGGCGCCTGGTCAGCGATGAACTGGCGGACAGCACCCTCGTCGCGGATATCGAGGGTGATGGTATTCGCGTCGCCATGACGAAACGCGGTTCGTATCACCTGCCATCCTGCTTTCCTGGCAAGTTCTTTTGCAACAGCGCGACCGAGCAGGCCGGACGCGCCAATTAATGCAACCCTGAAATGCGGCCCGCGAGTCATGCGGCCTTCGCCGATATGACTGTGTAACCCGCTTCATCAATCGCGTCCTTGAGCGCATCGACGGTTTCGCTCGATGCCACCACAACCCGTCCAAGTTCGAGATTCACTTGAACTTGCGCGGCGGCGTCGATTTCGTGGATCGAGCGCGTGACGGCGGCGACGCAATGCTGGCAGGTCATGCCCTCTACCTGAAATTCAGCCATATCAATTCCTTGCCTAGAGTTTTGTAAGAGCGAACCATGCTATACCTTCCTATGGTTGGAAGGTGTAGAGTCTTATGGAAAATTTAGGAGTATCTGCGATGAATATCGGCGAAGCGGCTCGCGCGTCCGGCGTGACAGCCAAGATGATTAGGTATTACGAGAGTGTTGGCCTTTTGCCGCCGGTTGACCGGACAACATCGGGGTATCGAATGTACGGGACTCACGAGGTTCACGCGCTACGTTTTGTTCGTCAAGCACGTCGGCTTGGCTTTCTGGTCGACGATATTCGCAAACTTCTGGCCCTGTGGCAGGACCGGCAGCGTGCCAGCGCGGAGGTCAAGGCAATCGCGCTGGAACATGTCGCGGAACTAGATAGGCGCATTGCGGAACTGACAGATATGCGGGACACGCTCGCTCATTTGGCGGTTAATTGCCACGGTGATGGCCGGCCTGATTGCCCCATTCTGGAAAGATTGGCTGAGTGAACAACTTGGTGCGTACAAACAGGTCTGTTCGGCCGGTTGCGCACTATAGATGTGCAAAAACAACAGTCAATTCTGGAAATTTCCAGGAACTCTAGATAAATCAACCACTTGTACTGTGGCGGTGCATGCACCATTCCAAATAAGAATGCACCCAATGCAGGCATTTCACTAACACCTCCAGCGCGGTTCCCCTATAATTAGGGTTAACCCTTTCGAGGGATATCCCTGACCCGAACCGCCGGGGATTCATTTGAAATCCTTGGAGAAAAAATCATGTTTGCATTCTTGCTCGAAAAAGTCAGTGTCTGGTTTGAAACCGCCGAACGTAATCGTCGCGAAGAATATCTGGCCCAATCGTCGGATATCGTCCAACTCGAAAAGCGTATCCGCTCGTTGGAAACCGAAGGCTACTCGCTGTAATTTCACCGAAACACCCGGTTGAAAAATTGATCAAGCCCCGCGTGCGGGGCTTTGTCATTTCTGCGCTACGTTCGCCGCTCAGGTCATTGTGGTCACTTTTTCTGCGGGTGCGCCGCGAGCCATTGCTTCATGAAGGTGATTTCCTTGCCCTGCGAAGCAATGATCTCCTTGGCCAAGGCCCGCAACTTGGCGTCCTTGCCGTACTTCAGCTCGATCTTTGCCATCGCAACGGCGCCCTCGTGGTGCGGGATCATGTGCGCGAGAAAATCGTGATCGGCGTCACCGGTGTATTCGACGCCAGACATGCCGGACATCATCGAATGATCGGCTGCCTGGAATTCCTTCGTCGAGGCGGAATCACCTTGGTTGCCGTTCGCGGCTGACATATCCATGCCTGCCATCGATGCAGAAGATGCCGGCGTCTGTGCAAACGCAGCGGGCATCGAGACAGCGAGTGAGACTGCGAACGCGGCTGCGTCGGCGAGGAAGGTTTTCGGGAACGTCATCGAATCTCCTTGAATGTCGACTTTCGGGAGAGCTAGCTTAAAGCTTGCCATCACGGTAAGGTAAAGCGCTTTTATATGATGTGAAAAGAATCGGACCGATATCCGTATCGGCGACCATTTATTCGACAAACGGGGGGCTCTGTGAGTCCGGAACTTCGACCTATCAAATGTGCGGTGATTGCGGTGCTATGCCTGGTTTCGGGTTTGGCGACGGTGAGCGCTTTCGCCCAGGCGGGTGGTCAGCCGCTAATTTTGGGTACGCAGACAGGAATGCAAAGCGGCGCCGGCGGTACGGTTTTGCAGACAGGTCCGTTGAATGAATCGGGCATGGTGCCCGCACATCCGATGGCCAAGTTGCCCGAGTTGACGCAGCAAGATCAGCAGACGATCGTTGTTTCGCCTTATATCGATCTTCAGCAAGGCGGACATCATGGCGGGCAAGGGTACGGTTCCTCTTCGGGCGGACAGCAGGCGCCGTCCACTAGCCGCCGTAGGCTACGTTCGACATCACCTCATTCCAGCGCATCTTACGGGGTGCCAACCGGCACTCAAACTCAGGCCCCGGCTCCGCCCAAGCCTGGAGTGCCGCAAGGGCGTCAGTCACCCGGGCAGCCTCCAATAATCACACCAATACTCGTTACAACGCCGAAATCGGTCGCAACACCTAGCCCCGTGTCGACCGGGCCAAACCGAAACCGATCGTCGGACTCGCATACGGTAACCGGTGCGGTTACCACGTCGCTAGATTAACGGCGAACGGCTCAGGGGCGTTCAGTCACCGCGATGTTCAAGTTTGAACGCGGCCTTGCTATCCTGGCCGAGTGCTTCGACGAGATAGGGCAGCGTCTCTTTCAATTCAGCCGCAAGCGTATACGGCGGATTTACGATGAACATCCCGCTCCCGAACAAGCCAAAGCCATCCACGGGTGGTTTGCTCACGGTTAATGACGCATGAAGCCAGTTCTTGGGTTGAACGCGCTTCAGTTGTTCGGCGAAACGCTGTGACTCGAGCCGCGTCACTTGCGGATACCAGATTGCGTAGGTGCCGGTCGCGAAGCGCTTCAGGCTTTCCTCAAGGCAATTCAGCGTGCGTGCGTAGTCGCGTTTGTCTTCGTACGACGGATCGATCAGGACGAGCGCACGTCGCGGCGGTGGCGGCAACAGCTTGATGATGCCGTCGAAACCATCGCCTTCGAAGAGCACCGCACGCCGGCCGGCGTCGCGGAAATTGTGGCGCAACACGTCGATTTCGGTGGAATGCAGCTCGAACAACCGCATGCGATCCTGTTCGCGCATCACTCGCCAGGCAAGATAGGGCGAGCCGGGATAAAACTGCAGTTTGCCGTCCGTATTCAGCGCCTTTACCTCTTTGACGTAATCCTTCAGCAATCCTGGCAAATCACGCTTGGTCCAAATCTTGGCAATGCCTGTTTCGAACTCGCCTGTTTTGGTCGCAAATCCGTCGGCCAGCGAATACACGCCGGCGCCCGCGTGGGTGTCGATATACCAGAACCCCTTGTCCTTCTGGGCAAGGTGTTGCAGCAACTGCACGACGACCGAATGTTTCAGGACGTCTGCGTGGTTGCCTGCGTGAAAGGCGTGTCGATAACTGAGCATGGCAAAATGAGTGAGCAAGACGAGAATGAGCGCGGCCTGAGCCAGACGGACGAAGAAAGTACCTGAGCGCCAGGATGTAAAGGCGCTCTACGGCACCACAAGGCGCACGCGGCAGGGTCGTTATTGTAGCCGACGCCCCTCCTTGTCAAGGCTAACGCGTCAGACAAGCCAGACAAGACCGTCAGACGAACGCGTCGCCCACAATTTCCTCGATGCGCTGCTTTACCACCGGCGTGATCTTCTGCACGACATCGATGGCCTTCATATTCTCGTGAATCTGTTCAACCCTTGATGCGCCCGTAATGACTGTGCTGACATTCGGATTGAGCAAAATCCAGGCGAGTGAAAGCTGTGAAACCGAGCAGCCAAGCTCGTCGGAAACTTCCGCAAGCCGCGCAACAATATTATTCGCGCCCGTGTCGGTCAGTTTTTTGGCCAACCACTCGTAACCTTGAAGCTGCGCGCGGCTGTCCGACGGAACGCCATCTCGATACTTGCCGGTGAGCAAGCCTGACGCGAGCGGACTCCAGGTTGTCAGACCCAATCCAATGTCTTCATAGAGACGCTTGTATTCGTTCTCGACCCGCTTGCGATGCAACAAGTTGTACTCCGGCTGCTCCATCACGGGTTTATGCAGATGGTGCCGCTCGGCAATGTCGTACGCCGTGCGAATCTCATCGGCGCTCCATTCCGATGTGCCCCAATACAGCGCTTTACCGCGCGCGATGATGTCGCTCATTGCCCATACGGTTTCCTCAATCAGCGTATGCGGATCGGGCCGATGACAAAACACGAGATCGACGTAATCGAGTTGCAGGCGAGCAAGCGACCCGTCAATGGCGTTATGCAGGTATTTGCGGCTGAGCGTTTGCTGCTGGTTCGGCCCTTCGTTGATACCGAAGAAAAACTTGGTCGACACCACATAGCTGACCCTCGGCCACGCGAGTTCTTTTAGCGCGCGGCCCATGATTTCCTCGGACTTGCCTTTGGAATAAACCTCGGCGTTATCGAAGAAATTTACACCGTGATCGCGGGCGGCAGCGAGCGACTCGCGCGCCGCGCGATGATCGACCTGCGTGCCGTAGGTTACCCACGAGCCGATCGACAATTCGCTGACCTGCAAGCCGGAACGTCCTAGCCGACGATAGTTCATATTCGTGATCTCCAGTTTCCGGTTTGAGCTGCTTCAGGCGGTTTCAAAGCTTAATCCGATTTCGGGATTCGCGTGGCCATGCACGACTTGGCCAGCCCTTACGTTCATTGGATGCGTGTTTGAACGATAGCGCGGCCGGAGGGCATCGAATAGCTGACCGAACGGCCTATGACATTTATCGAGGTTGATCGGCGTGGCGTTGCGTGGTTTCATTGTCCGAACCTGAACGAAGGAGAGGCGACAAATGACATCACTGAATACGAGTCTGGCGGGCAAGGTGGCGGTGGTCACGGGCGCGGCGAGCGGGATCGGTAAGCAAATCGCCCTGAGCTTTGCGGAGGCGGGTGCAGCGGTCGCCATAGCGGACCTGAAGCAGGACGCCGCCGACGCCGTGGCCGAGCAGATCCGCTCGCAGGGCGGCCGGGCGCTAGGCGTGGTCATGGACGTTACCGACGAACAGGCGGTGAATGCCGGTATTGACCGAGTGGCGGCGGAATTCGGCTCAGTCGATATCCTGGTGTCGAATGCCGGCGTGCAGATCGTCAATCCGATCGAAAACTACGCGTATTCCGACTGGAAGAAGATGCAGGCCATTCACGTCGATGGAGCATTTCTGACGACGAAAGCTGCGCTCAAGCATATGTACAAGGACGATCGCGGCGGTGTCGTGATCTACATGGAATCGGTGCATTCGCATGAGGCGTCGGCGCTCAAGTCCGCGTATGTCACGGCCAAGCACGCGTTGCTCGGACTAGCCCGTGTCTTGGCGAAGGAGGGCGCGAAGCATCACGTTCGCTCCCACGTGGTGTGTCCGGGCTTCGTACGTACGCCGTTGGTCGACAAGCAGATTCCGGAGCAGGCCAAGGAGCTGGGCATCACCGAAGAAGACGTAGTCCGGAACGTGATGCTGGGCGGTACTGTCGACGGCGTGTTCACAACGGTGGAAGACGTGGCGCAAACGGTTCTGTTCCTCGCAGCTTTCCCCACGGCCGCGCTCACGGGTCAATCGATCGTGGTGAGTCATGGCTGGTACATGCAATAAGCCTTCAAACAAGGAGTATCGATGGCAGAGCGAACGGGCATTGCACGCAGACAGAATGAGACAAAAGGAATGAAACGGACGAAAGAACCTCGCAAAGTGACGTCGCTGGACCTTGGGGAATCACCTGAGGCAAGTGTCTCGGGCGGCCCTGAAGCGCAGAAGCGTATCAAGTTGCCGCCGTATGAAACCATCGCGTTGATGTTGCAGGGCGGAGGTGCGCTCGGTGCTTATCAAGCGGGCGTATATCAGGGGTTGAACGAGGCTGGCATTCACCCGAACTGGATTGCAGGAATCTCGATTGGCGCGTTGAACACGGCGATCATCGCCGGGAACGCGCTCGAGGATCGTGTGCCACGTTTGCTGGAGTTTTGGGAGACGATCTGCCAGCCCGCTTTCATGCCGCCGTTGCCCGCTTTTGTTGAACACGCGTTCTTTAATTCCACCGATGAGATCCGCAAGGCTTTCACCGCCATGCAGGCCATGGGCGCGCTGGTCGAAGGACAGAAAGGGTTTTTCATCCCGCGTTTTCCGCCGCCCTCACCATTGGCTGCAGGAGAGCCGGACACGGCGAGCTTTTATGACACAGGTCCTCTCAAGGGGACGCTCGAACGGTTTTGCGATTTCGATCGGATCAACTCGCGTGATACACGGGTGTCGGTGGGTGCGGTAAACGTTGCTACCGGTAATTTCGCGTATTTCGACAACACTCACATGAAGTTGCGTGCGGAGCATTTCATGGCTTCGGGGGCGTTGCCGCCGGGTTTTGCGGCTGTCGAAGTTGATGGCGAGTATTTCTGGGACGGTGGCCTGATGTCCAATACGCCGCTTTACGAGATTGTGCAGGCTACGCCGCGTCGTGACACGCTCGCGTTCCAGGTCGATTTGTGGAGCGCGCGTGGACCCGTGCCGGACAGTATTGTCGACGTATTGGGGCGCGTGAAGGACATTCAATACTCCAGCCGGACGCGGTTCGTTACCGACGCGATGCAGCGTTCACAGCGGTTTAGGAACGTATTGAGGGAAGTGCTGGACAAAGTGCCGGTAGACATCCGCAACAGCGATCCGTGGTGCAAGACGGCCCAGGAACTTGCGTGTTCGAAGCGTTATAACGTGATCCACCTTATCTACCGGCACAAGGAGTACGAAGGGAACTATAAGGACTTTCAGTTTGGGCTGTCGACCATGCGCGAGCACTGGGAAAGCGGCTTGTCCGATATTCGCGGCACGCTCTCGCATCGCGATTGGCTGGATATGCCCAACAACGACGCGGGTTTCATCACGCACGATATTCATCGCGACGGGCGCAACTAGCGCGTGGACGTTCTTGTCTGCAACACGCCCGCATTGCAAAAAAACGGCGCTCACACGGAGCGCCGCTTTTTAGGCCACAAAAGAGACCATAAAACCCAAACTTACTTCAGCACGGTTGCGACGGCGTTGGCCACCACTTCAAGATTGCGCGTGTTCAACGCGGCCACGCAGATGCGGCCCGTGCTGACGGCATAGATCCCGAACTCCTCACGAAGACGATCGACTTGCGGCGAGGTCAGGCCCGAGTACGAAAACATGCCGCGCTGCTGGTTCACGAAGCCAAAGTCGCGCTGCACGCCTGCTGCCTTGATGTGCTCGACCAGGCCGTTACGCATGGCGCGAATGCGGTCACGCATTTCGCCGAGTTCCTGTTCCCACGTAGCGCGCAATTCAGGCGAAGCGAGGACGGCGGCGACGACTGAACCACCGTGCGTCGGCGGATTCGAATAGTTCGTGCGGATCACGCGCTTGAGTTGCGACAACACGCGCGTGGCTTCTTCCTTGGCGCTCGTAATGATCGACAGTGCGCCCACACGTTCGCCATACAGCGAGAACGACTTGGAGAACGACGATGACACGAATACGTTGATATCTGCCTTGGCGAAGAGACGGACGGCCGCAGCGTCAGCGTCGATGTTCTCGCCGAAGCCCTGATAGGCGATATCGAGGAACGGAACCAAGGAGCGCGCCTTCACCGTTTCCACGACTTGTTGCCACTGCGCAGCGGTCAGGTCGACGCCGGTCGGGTTATGGCAGCACGCATGCAGCACGACGACCGTTCCGGCCGGATAGCTGTTGAACGCTTCCAGCATGGCGTCGAACTTCACGCCGTGCGTGGCTGCGTCGTAGTACGGGTAGCTCAACACGTCGAAACCCGCGTATTCGAACAACGCGCGATGGTTTTCCCAGCTCGGGTCGCTGATGGCGACTTTGCCCGTGGGATTCAACCGCTTCAGGAAGTCGGCGCCAATCTTGAGCGCACCCGTTCCACCCAGCGCCTGAGCCGTGATCACGCGGCCGTCTGCGATCAACGGCGAATCATTGCCGAGCAGCAGCTTTTGTACGGCTGCGTCGTACGCAGCGATACCTTCAATAGGCAGATAACCACGCGGCGCGGCGAGTTCCGTACGCGCTTTTTCGGCTTCGCGAACAGCGCGCAGAAGCGGAATCTTGCCTTCTTCGTTGAAATACACGCCCACGCCGAGATTGACCTTGGTGGTGCGCGGATCGGCGTTGAAGGCTTCGTTCAGGCCCAGAATCGGGTCACGGGGGGCAAGCTCGACGGCTGAGAAAAGAGACATGATTTATCGACGGTAGTGGAAAGGCGGCACGGGCGATCGGGATGGGGAATCGGCTGCTCAATCGCTAAAAGCGGCGCAAACCGGGCCTCAGGGAGCCAACAGGAGCCAACTAAACTCCGTCCCATCGATGAAAACCCCAGTTCGGCATTGTAACGAATCGGCCGCCGCTTTTCGGCTTGGCGAAACGGAAGAAATGCAGGATTTGGCCATTTTTTTCCGGCATTTTGCTAACTTTCCACGAAAACCAGGACGACGGAGGGCCGCGTGCCTAAACAATATTCCCAAGCTTTCATCAGCCAAAACAATCACTTGCGATTTCGGGGCGTCGCCCCATCTTGGAAACATTGGGCATTGCGCGAAAACCTCGCGCTGACTGCTCTGAACCTGTTCCAACATTCCTGATTCGCCGTCCAAACCCGCTCCAGCGCGAACCGCTAGAATGGGTGTTTGCTCTCGGCCAAGGCACCTCTTCCTCATGTCCGATACCCCGCTACTCGAAACCACCGAAACCCTCGACGAATCCAAATTCGTCACTTTCGAAGGTTCACCGTTCCAGCTTTATCAACCGTATCCACCCGCCGGCGACCAGCCGACGGCGATCGCAACGCTCGTGGAAGGCATTGAGGACGGCTTGTCGTTCCAGACTTTGCTTGGCGTAACGGGCTCGGGCAAGACGTTCACCATGGCGAACGTGATCGCGCGCATGGGACGGCCGGCCATTGTGTTCGCACCGAACAAGACGCTTGCCGCGCAGCTTTACGCGGAATTCCGCGAGTTTTTCCCGCGCAATGCCGTTGAATACTTCGTTTCTTACTACGATTATTACCAGCCGGAAGCCTACGTTCCGCAGCGCGATTTGTTTATCGAGAAGGATTCGTCGATCAATGAGCACATCGAGCAAATGCGGCTCTCGGCGACCAAAAGCCTGCTGGAGCGGCGCGATGTGGTGATCGTGGCGACCGTGTCCGCAATTTACGGTATTGGCAATCCGTCGGAATATCACAAGATGATTCTGACGCTGCGTACCGGCGACAAAATGGGGCAGCGTGACATCATCGCGCGCCTGATCGCGATGCAGTACAGCCGCAATGAAGCCGATTTTTCACGCGGGACGTTTCGCGTGCGCGGCGACACCATCGACATCTTCCCGGCCGAGCATGCCGAAATGGCGGTGCGCGTCGAGCTGTTCGATGACGAAATTGAGTCGATGCAACTCTTCGATCCGCTCACCGGCCGCGTGCGAAACAAGATTCCGCGTTTTACCGTGTATCCGTCGTCGCACTACGTGACGCCACGCGACACGGTGATGCGCGCTATCGAGACGATCAAGCTGGAATTGCGCGAGCGGCTCGAGTTCTTCCACAAGGACGGCAAGCTGGTGGAGGCGCAGCGGCTCGAACAGCGCACGCGTTTCGACCTGGAAATGCTGCAGGAACTGGGTTTTTGCAAAGGCATCGAGAACTATTCGCGGCACTTTTCCGGCGCAGCGCCGGGTGAACCTCCGCCAACGCTTGTCGATTATTTGCCGCCCGACGCGCTCATGTTGCTTGACGAGTCGCATGTGCTGATCGGCCAGTTGAACGGCATGTATAACGGCGACAAGGCGCGCAAGGAGAATCTCGTCGATTATGGGTTCCGGATGCCGTCGGCGCTGGACAACCGGCCGCTGAAATTCAACGAATTCGAACGCAAGATGCGCCAGGCGATCTTCGTTTCAGCCACGCCGGCCGATTACGAAAACCGCACGTCGGGGCAGGTGGCCGAACAGCTGGTGCGTCCGACCGGCCTGGTCGATCCCGATATTGAAGTGCGTCCGGCGCGTTCTCAAGTGGACGATGTGCTCGGCGAGATCAATGCGCGCGTCAAGGTGCATGAGCGTGTGCTGGTGACGGTGCTGACCAAGCGCATGGCCGAACAGCTGACCGAGTTTCTCGCGGATCACGGCGTGAAAGTGCGCTATCTGCACAGCGACATCGATACGGTCGAGCGCGTGGAAATTATCCGTGATCTGCGTCTCGGCACATTCGACGTGCTGGTCGGGATCAACTTGCTGCGAGAAGGGCTCGATATTCCGGAGGTGTCGCTGGTCGCGATCCTCGACGCCGACAAGGAAGGTTTCCTGCGCGCGGAGCGCTCGCTGATCCAGACGATCGGCCGGGCTGCGCGTAACGTGAACGGCAAGGCGATTCTTTATGGCGACAAAGTCACGGACTCGATGAAACGTGCTATCGGCGAGACCGAACGGCGTCGGACGAAGCAGATTGCGCACAATCTCGCGATGGGCATCACCCCGCGTGGCGTGACCAAGCGGATCAAGGACATCATCGACGGTGTTTATAACGCCGACGATGCCCGCGCCGAACTGAAGGAAGCCCAGACCCGCGCGAAGTTCGAAGATATGTCTGAAAAGCAGATATCGAAGGAAATCAAGCGGCTCGAAAAGCAGATGATGGATCACGCGAAGAACCTCGAATTCGAGAAAGCTGCGCAAACGCGCGACCAACTGTCGCTTCTGAGGCAGCGCGTGTTTGGCGCAAACGTGGGTGATCACATTACGGGTATCAACTGAATGTAAGGGTTTCAGGACAGGACGCGGCGGCCCGGAAGGGTTCGCCGCGTTTTTTTTTGCGTGAAATTCCAGCTCGAAAAGTGTTCCGTCATCTCAAAAACCCAGCAGGCACAAGGCTTGTTGATTCCCATCAAATTGTCCGGCCCCTAGATCGGTGCTAAACTCTCTACTCATTGAGAATGGTTCGTATTAACGTTGTTTGTTGCGTTCTCATTCCGATTACCCATCATCGTCGCCCACTGATCGGTGAACTGACCAAGACCAGAGCGAGCGCGCAGCGCGTGGCCGTTCAATAACAAGAAGGAGTGAAGGATGCAGGTTTCAACTTTCGTACGCGGCTCGGTAGCTGCAATTGCGCTTGCGGCAATGGCGTCGGCATCGGCTGCCGAATATCCGATCGGCAAGCAGCATATCGAGAACGGCATGGAGGTTGGCGCGGTGTACCTGCAGCCGATCACCATGGAACCGGAAGGCATGATGCGCAAGGCCTCGGATTCGGACGTGCACCTCGAAGCCGACATCCACGCCGTGAAGAACAATCCGAACGGCTTTGCGGAAGGCGACTGGATGCCTTACCTGCAAGTGACGTACGAGCTGACCAAGGTCGGCACGACGCAAACCATCAAGGGCGACATGATGGGCATGGTCGCCAACGACGGCCCGCATTACGGCGACAACGTGAAGCTTTTCGGCCCGGGCAAATACCACCTGAAACTCAACATCGCGCCGCCGATGCAAACCGGCCACATGGCCTTCGGCCGTCACGTCGACAAGGAAACGGGCGTGGGTCCGTGGTTCAAGCCGTACACGATCGAATACGATTTCCCGTTCGCCGGTATCGGCAAGAAGGGCGGTTACTAAGTAGTCGATAGTCGAATCAGGCGTCCGGCAAGCCGTAGATCAGCGTGAAGTGACACGTCCCGCCGGGCGTCGCAGCCAGGAAGTATGCATGCAACGTAAAACCAAGTTGGTCGCCGCCTCGCTAGCCTTGGCGGCTGGATGGTTCGCCAGTGCTGCCGCGGCCCAAGCCGCCGACCTGCCGACCTTCAGGCTGGAAATGAACGACGGCAAGCTGAATCCCACGCGTATTGAAGTGCCGGCGGGGCAGCGCATCAAGATCGAAGTGCACAACATCGGCAAGGGTGCGGCTGAATTCGAAAGCATCCAGTTGCGCAAGGAAAAAGTGCTCGCGCCGGGTGCTGATTCGTTCGTCGTGATCGCGCCGCTGGACAAGGGCGAATACAAGTTCTTCGATGATTTTCATCAGTCGGCGCAGGGTGTCATCGTCGCGAAGTGAGGTCACTCGGCTGGTTGGCGCGCTGTCCGCTCGGCGTTACGCGCTAACCACTTTGGTCTGCAAGAGCGGGAGATAAGTAATGGGTCAGGTTCTTTTCATCGTGTGGCGGGAGAGTGTCGAGGCGCTGCTGGTCGTCGGCATCCTGTACGCATGGCTGAAAAATGGCGACGCCGACGCGCGTCGCGGCATACCGTATTTGTGGGCGGGTGTGGTGGTCGGGTTGCTGGCCGCAGTGACGCTGGGCGCGGCGCTGGTCGGATTCACGGAAGTGCTGTCAGGCGATGCACAGGATTATTTCCAGACCGGCATGGTCCTGGTGGCGTGCGTGCTGATCGTGCAAATGGTGCTGTGGATGAAGCACCACGGCCGGTCGATGAAACGCGACATGGAAGCATCGCTGCAAAGGAGCAAGCAGGACGCGAATTGGTGGGGCGTGACATTGCTGGTCGCGCTCGCGATTGCGCGTGAAGGCAGCGAGACGGTCATTTTCCTATACGGACTCGGCTTCGGACAGTCGGGGCACGTTGATCCGATGCAGTATCTCGCGGTCGCGATCGGCCTGGCGCTGGCGTTCCTGACGTTTTATCTGCTTCAGCTTGGCGGCAAGATTTTCTCGTGGCGGCTTTTCTTCCGCGTGACGGAAATCATGCTGTTGTTCCTCGCGGCGGGATTGTTCGAAACAGGCGTCGATAAACTCATCGACAAGGAGATCCTGCCGGTCGTCATGAATCAGGTATGGAACACTTCGTGGCTACTCGATGACTCCAGCACCTTCGGTTCGCTGGTCGCCACGCTTACGGGGTATCGCGCGCATCCGGCCGGTATGAACCTGATTGCGTATGCGGTGTACTGGGCCGTGATTTTCCTGCTGCTGCGCCGATCGAAAAACCAGATGGCGCAAAAATCGGCGAGAAGGGCGGCATGAGCGACGTGATGAATCGGCCCGGCCGGCTGCAGCAAGCCGGCCAATGGATGCAACAACACGGCAGCACGATCCGCGGCATTCAGTGGATCGTGGTTGCCGTTTATGCGTTCCTGATTCTCGTGCCAGCGGTCATGCCGCTGCCGGACAATACCGCGCATCTCTGGACCAACCTGACGCTGGCCGCGCAGTTTGTGTTCTGGGGCATCTGGTGGCCCTTCGTCCTGCTCTCCATGGTGATGCTCGGGCGCGTGTGGTGCGGCGTGCTGTGTCCCGAAGGTGCGCTGACCGAGTTTGCGAGCAAGTTCGGGCGCGGCTGGGCGATTCCACGCTGGTTGCGCTGGGGCGGCTGGCCGTTCGTCGCGTTTGGCATCACCACCATTTATGGCCAGATGGTCAGCGTTTATCAATATCCGAAAGCCGTGTTGCTGGTGCTCGGCGGCTCGACGCTCGGCGCCATGATTGTTGGGGTGTTATACGGGCGCGAGAAACGCGTGTGGTGCAAATATCTCTGCCCCGTGAACGGGGTATTTTCGCTTCTGGCGCGGCTCGCGCCGTTTCACTATAAGGTCAACGAGGATGCATGGCGCCGCTCGTATAAAGAGGGTGAGCACGGGCATCGCGTGATCCCCGTCAACTGCGCGCCGCTGGTGCCGCTGCGCGCCATGAAAGGCGCGTCGGATTGCCATATGTGCGGTCGTTGCAACGGGCATCGGGACGCCATTTCTCTCGAGTGGCGTTCGCCCTCGGCCGAAGTCGTGCAACTCGGCGATAAACAAGCGAATCCGTGGGACACCGCGCTCATTCTGTACGGCTTGCTGGGCATTGCTATTGGCGCTTTTCACTGGACCGTGAGCACGTGGTTTGTCGACCTGAAGCAGATCTTTGCGTCGTGGCTGATCGATCGCAATATCCTCTGGCCGCTCGATACCAACGCGCCCTGGTTCCTGTTCACGCACTACCCCGAACAAAACGATGTCTTCTCGTGGCTCGATGGCGGGATGGTCGTGGGTTATATCGTGGTGACGGGGCTCGTGTATGGCACGGCGCTCCTGGCCTTGCTGGCGGCCGGCACGCGCATGCTCGGCCGGTTCAGTTTCACCCGCTTGCATCACCTGACGCAGGCGCTGATTCCCGTGGCGGGCGCCGGCGTGTTCCTGGGTTTATCGGCGACGACGGTGTCGTTGCTGCGCGCCGAGCATTTGCCGCTTTGGTGGGTGACCGATGTCCGCCTGGGCTTGCTCGGGCTCGCAAACCTGTGGAGCGCGTGGCTCGCGTGGCGCGTTATCGGCCGATATGCACCTGGGCGATTTGTGGCACAAGGCCTTGCGATGCTGTGGGTGATCGCCGCACTCGCCGTCGTCGATAGCGCCTGGTACCTGATGTTCTGGGGCTTTTCGCGGTAACGTTGCGGGTATCGAGCCAATTTCCTTATCAACGCAACCGACGCAACGACTATCCTTAGGTGATGAAATGAGAACAAAACCCGTATTGACCGACGCCGATGTAAAGACCATCGCGGCCGCAGCTGAAGCGCATGCGCTGGCGAACAAGTGGTGCGTGGCGATTGCTATCGTCGATGACGGCGGTCATTTGCTTCACCTGCACAGGCTGGACGGCGCAGGCGCGAGCACGGCCGAGATGTCGGCGGGCAAGGCGCGCACCGCCGCGCTCGGCCGACGCGAAACGAAAGTGTATGAAGACATGATCAAGCAAGGCCGCACCGCGTTCTTGAGCGCACCGATGACCGCCATGCTGGAAGGCGGTGTGCCGATCGTGGTGGGAACGGATATCGTGGGCGCAGTGGGTGTGTCGGGCGTGAAGTCCGATCAGGACGCAGCGGTGGCGCGAGCGGGTATTGCGGCATTGGGGATCGAGAGCGTTTAAGCGCTGCGCGATTGGAACAAGCTTAAAAGTTAAAAAAGCACGTTTTCGCGAGAAAACGTGCTTTTTGCTTAACTGACGGTGCTTTTCAAAGCACACGATTGGGATCAAAAAAAGCGGCTTCGCTGGCTATCGACGACTGGCTGGTGTTTGCACGAAGGGGTCTAAAGTCTCGCGTGCAAGCCGTCATTGCTGGCTAGTGCCAAACACCTCTCGAAGAGGTGGTCCCCACAATACCCGGTACTGAAATTCTGTCCTGCTTCTGCGTGTTACTTCGTGAGAATCAACTTGCCGAGGCGCGTTGCGCGTAGTTGATACGTTTCACCGTTATGCATGATGCTGATATGGCTATGGCCTTGCAGCAACGTGTCGCTCCTTAGCGAACGCTCACCGCTCTCCGACCCGCTGCCCGGCGGCGCAGGACGTGCGGTCGTTACAGCCGACGTCCGCGGCCGCGAAATAGTTGCTGCCGCGGAGCGTTCGACAGGGCGACGTAGCCGAAGCGTGTTGGAGCGCAGGAGGTCGGTCATGTCGAAGAATCCGTTCGTTGAGTCGATGGAGTAATCTTAATGATAACCATTCCCATTTACAACAACGAAGTTTTCATCGATTAGATGTTTCGATAGTCATTGGCTGTCTGGCTATCGAAACGGTCTGATGCCTTAGTGCAGCGGACCTTCGAGATTGCCGTGCGCGAATTGCCGGATGATCCGCACAGTGTCGATATCCGCTTCCCGATACGCCGACTTCACGATCTCCTGCGTCTGAAGCACCTCGGGGCTCGCGTGGGGATCATCGGCTACAGGCAGGGTGGTGGCGTAGGTGAAACGCAGGAACAACTGAAGCTCGTCCGGTTGCTCGATCGCCATGGTCAGCGAGCCGCCGACGTGTGCGGCGGTCGGCAGGATGTCGTAGCGAACACTGGTTTCGGGGATCAGCGTCACGCGGTCACGCACAAGCGCCTGACCGTAGTGCAGTTCGCGTTCGAGCACGCTACCAACACGGGACAGGATCACGCAGCGATCCAGGCCGATCACAAACAATTGCGGCTGCTCCACACGCAGTACAAGTCCATGCCAGACCTGTTCGCGGGTCATCGATTCCACAAATGGATTGAGCGGGTCGTTGATCTGGATGAGGTGTTCGAAATTCAAAACGACAGTTTCCTTAGTTGTTCAATTGCGTAATTAGCGGGACAGCGCGGCGCTTATGCAGATGTAAGGCCCGACTGAATCATGATCGTGCCGCTAAGAATCTTGTGCACCGGGCACGCATTGGCAATTTGCAAAAGCCGTTCCCGCTGGGTGTTATCGAGTTCGCCGGTCAAGAGGATCTGGCGGTCGATCAGAGTACCCTCGGGCGTGATATCCAGGTTAAGCGTCACGTGCACTGCTTCAAGCGGCCATGCCTTGTGCTTTGCGTACATCTTCAGCGTGATCGACGTACATGCGCCCAGGCTCGACAGCAACAAGCTGTGCGGAGTGGGACCGGTATCCGCGCCACCGTGCGACGACGGTTCGTCGGCGATCCAGTCGTGCTGGCCATCGCTTAACGAAACCTGAAAATCCGTCGCATCGATGTGGGCGGTAACAGCCGGCGTCACAAACTTTTCGGACATGCGGAACCCCGGAGTGAGTAAATGGGCAGACAGTGCGGGCAATAAAAGCAGACGATAAAACGGCGCGGCACGAACGACTATTGTGACGCAAATAGTGTCGTTCGTGCCGCGCCGGTGAAACGCACGGTCCGATCATGCCCGCCCAACTGCGGCGAGCCTGCCTAGTGGGTGATTGCGCCCATGCGGCCCGCTTGGTAATCGACCACGGCCTGGCGGATCTCTTCCTCCGTGTTCATCACAAACGGGCCGTAGCGGACCACGGGCTCCTTCAGCGGCACGCCACCGATCAGCAGCAACTCGAGCGGCTCATCGCCGGCGGCGAAGGTAATTGTGTCGCCATCGTTCGCAAACACGATCATCTGCTGCGCCGGCACGGCTTGTTTCGCTTCGCCGTATAAGCCGTTGCCCGACAACGCATACCCAAACACGCGAAAGTCACGCGGCACGGGATGCACGACCGATGCGCCCGGTTGCAGCGAAAAATGCTGATAAAGAATGGGCGTACGCGTTTCGATCGCCGCCTTGACGCCAAGCGCTTCACCCGCGATGACTTTCACGCGCACGCGGCCGTCATCGCTGGTCGCGACCGGAATCTGTCCCGACGCGATTTCCTGGTAATGCGGCGGAATCATCTTGTCGCGCTTGGGCAAGTTCACCCACAGTTGCAAGCCGTGTACGCGACCGCCGGTGCGCGTGAATTCGGGATCGGGCATTTCGCTGTGAACCACGCCCGCGCCGGCTGTCATCCATTGCACGTCGCCCTGACGCAGCGTGCCGGAATGTCCCGCCGAATCCTTGTGGCCGAACTGGCCCTCGAGCACGTACGTCACGGTTTCAAAGCCCCGATGCGGATGATCGGGCGCGCCTTTCGCCTCGCCGGGCGCGTAGTCGACAGGGCCCATTTCATCGAGGAGCAGGAAAGGGTCGAAATCCATCAAGAGCCGTGTCGGAAACGGGCGATGTACGACAAAACCGCCACCCTCCACGGTGCGGAGCGCGGCAATCGTGCGTTCAATACTGCGTGTGCTTTCCATTTTGTCCTCGCGTGGGTAGGCCAGCGTGGCCGATGAAACGGGTGAGGCATTAGCGCCAAATTTAAAACATAGCGCTATTATATGGACGATATTTCGCGTAAAAAGCCGTCAAACCGCAATGGATTGTCCCACCTGTAGAACAACGAAATTTGAACGAAAACCCGATGAAAGACTTGACCGCATGAAACCTGATTCGCATGACCTCAATGACCTGATGTATTTTTCGTACGTTGTCGAGCACGGCGGTTTCTCGGCGGCGGAGCGGGTGCTGGGTATTTCCAAGTCGCGTTTGTCGCGGCGCGTGTCGGAGCTTGAGACGTCGCTCGGTGTGCGTTTGATGCAGCGGTCCACGCGAAAACTCGCGCTCACCGAAGCCGGCCAGCTTTTCTATCAGCATTGCAAGGCGATGCTTTCCGAGGCCCAGGCGGCTGTCGATATTGTGCATAGCCTGCGTGATTCGCCGCGCGGCAGTGTGCGGGTCAGCGTGCCGGTGACGATCGCGCAGACGTTCTTGTCGGAGGTGATGCCCGATTTCCTGCATCGATACCCCGACGTCCGTGTCGTGCTGAGCGTGACGAATCGCGTGATCGATTTGTTCGAAGATGCGGTCGATGTCGCATTGCGCGTGCGCTCGGAACCGCCGGTCAATTCGACCATCGTTGCACGCCCGCTGTGGCGCACGGAGCAGATGCTTGTCGCGGCGCCCTCGCTGCTCAAACCGAACGCGCCGCCGCTCACGCCGTCGGAACTGGCGCAGTTCGATACCATCGACGTCCCCGCTACCGACGGCCGCCACGTGTATCGCCTGATCGCGCCCGACGGCACGCGTCACGAGTTCGAGCATGAACCGCGCCTTGTCACCGCGGACCTTGGCATGATCCGCGAAGCGGTGCTGCGGGGCGTGGGTATCGCCGCGTTGCCTGAGATGATGTACGGCGCTGCGCTGCGCACAGGCCAGATGTCGCCGGTCATGCCCGGGTGGACTTTTCCGGCGCCGCAACTCTATGCGGTGTTTTTATCGCGGCAGGGCATGGTGCCGGCAATTCGTGCTTTCGTCGATTTTCTTGTCGAGTCGATCAATGACAGCAATCGCTTCCCGGGAGAATGTCCTCTCCCTGCAGAGGCCGCTCGCGAAACAGTGTGACTAATCGCGCCGGATGTGTAAGTTTCTGACATTGAAGCGCGCGCTTGTGATGGTCAGATTCAATCGCCATCGCCTTGAACGTGCTGTGCTCCGGCGCTATATTGAAATCTCTTCGCTAAGGAGCTGCTTATGCGAAAACTCACGGCCACTTTTATAGTAGGCCTGATAGGGCTAATCGCGCTGTCCGTGTCGAGCACGGCTGTCGCATGCAGCGATACTGCGGATTCGAATGTCTCGACGCCAAAGTAATCGCTAGCCCGAATGTGCCGGCGCGCACACAAAAAAAGGCCTTCATCATTGCGATGAAGGCCTTTTACTTTGGGGCTTGGGTTCCGCGGGCAAATCGTGCCGCGCTACTTCCCGCCCGCCTTCGGCTCGGTGACAAAGCCGATCTTCGATAACCCGCCGCCTTGCGCCGCCGACATCACATCGGCAACACGCTCATACGGCACCTTGCGGTCCGCGCGCAAACGCAATTCCGGCTGCGGCGTTTGCTTCGACGCGTCGACGATGCGCGACTGCAGCGCGGCATCGTCCACTTTCTGGTCATTCCAAAGCACCGTTCCGTCTGCTTCGACAGCAACGTCCACGTGCGCCGGTTTCGTGTCTTGCGGCTGGCTGCTCGCCTTCGGCAAATCGATTTTCACCGCGTGGTTGATCGCGGGAATCGTGACGAGAAAGATGATCAGGAGAACCAACATGACGTCGACGAGCGGCGTCATGTTGATCTCGCTCATCATGCCGTCGTCCTCGTCACTGGAGAAAGGGCTCATGGCCATGGCGACGTCCCCTTAGCTCACACGCGATGCAGGCTGCTTGGATCCAGACGTCGACCCGGCAGTTGCCGCAGCGCTCGCAGCATATTGCGTGGCGAGGCGCAGGCCGTCGCCACGTTTGCTGGATGCGAGCTTGGTGCCCGTCACGAAGAATGCGTGCAAGCCATGCGCGAAACGGTTCAGCTTCGTGACGATGGTCTTGTTTCCGCGCGTCAACGCGTTGTAGCCGAGCACTGCCGGAATCGCGACGAACAGGCCGAACGCCGTCATGATCAGCGACTCGCCAACAGGTCCCGCGACTTGATCGATGGAGGTCTGACCGGTTGCGCCAATGGTCAGCAACGCGTGATAGATCCCCCACACCGTGCCGAACAAACCGACGAATGGCGCCGTGCTGCCGATCGATGCGAGCACGGCGAGCCCCGCTTGCATGCGTCCGACGCCTTCATCCATGGTGTCCTTCAGGCAGCGCGTGATCCAGTCCGACACGTCCATGCGGTCGTGCAGATGCGGTTGCGTCTGATGGTGATGATCGGCGGCGTCCTGACCCGAGAGGGCGAGAGCGAGAAACGGATTGTCCTGCGCGTTCGAGGAATGGCTGCTGAGCTTCTTGATGCCGTCGGCGAAATCGTCCGAATGCCAGAACGCCTGCTCGGCATTCTTCGTGAGGCGCTTCAGGCGCACCACGTTCAGTCCCTTCACGACAATCACTGTCCACGACAGGATCGACATGATCGCCAGCGCGAGCGCGATACCCCGCGTGACAAAATCCCCTTGCGCCCAGACATGCGCCAAGCCGTAGTTTTGCATTGCAGTTCCTGTAAATATCTAAAATTAGGTCGAGTTCTTTGTTTTATCCGCCAGCCGTTGTATCGGTCTCAACGGCCGCGCTAGTCGTTCAGGCCAAAAACGAACGGCTGGGAATACGCAGCGCGGATCGCCACGCCGTTTTCCTTATAGGGCTTGCATGCGCTTGAACGCATGGCGTCGAGCGCGGCGTCATCCAGTCGCGACGAACCGCTGCTCTTCTTCAGTTCGATGTTCTCGATCTTCCCCGTCAGCCCGACGACGAATTTCACCAGCGCCGTCCCCGATTCCCCGCGACGACGCGACATGGCCGGGTAGTCCGGCACCGCGATGTTGCATTCAAGATGCGCGACGTCCTTCGGCGCGTTCAGCTCCATCGTCGGATGCCCAATAGCCGGCGCCGCTGCAGCGGGCGCCGCCGCAACGGGCGGCGTGGGCGGAGCAGGAGCGGGCTCAGGCGCGGTTGCCGCAACGGGCGAGGGCGCCGTGGTTTGCGGCAACGGCGTTGGCGCGGCCTTCACGCGCGGCTGAATGACGGGCTTGGGTTTTGGTTGCGGCTTCGGTGGAACCGGTTTCGGCGGCGTCGGCACGGGCGCTGACTGAATGGCCACGGGCGCTGCAACAGGTTGTGGCGGCGCGGGACTGATCAGTTCGGCAGTAATCGTCTTCGATTCGATCGCAAGCGGCGGCGGCTCATTTCGCATCGTGAGGACGATTGAGAGCAGGGCCACGTGAATCGCCACCACAGCGACGCTCGCTGCAATCACACGCGGACTGAGGCCAGAGGATTCGATCGAACGGGAGGAGTGAGCATTAAGCGCCGCAGCCGAATTGCCGGGCGAAATCAGGGGAGACGGCATATCAGCGTGGTTCTACGGCAGTGACGCCGTACGAACAGCGAAAGCCCATGCAGCATGTGAGACTGGAGGACTTCATTTTCGAAAGATGAGCAGAGAAATAAACAGCGTGGCCACGAAACCGATCAGCAATTCCATCATTCCCTCCTTGAACGGGGGTTGGCGGGCTGGCTCAAAGTGACCTGGCTTGCGGGCGGAGAAGCGGGGACTGCGAATTACACTTGGAAACGCTGCGAGCGGTGACGATAGGCTTAAAATCAAGCGCTGGAGCTGTTACGTAGTCATTGCAGGGCGGTAACACTTAAGGGGTCCGCGCTGGGCGAATCCCCGTTGATCCTTGCGTGCTTACGCCGCCTTGCGTTCGTAGAACGTCAGCGGTACTACCTGATGCTGATCGCCACGCGTAGCGCAATGCGAGGCGCAACCGCTTTCGAGCATCACGTCGCGCACGGTGTCTTCGCATTTGCCGCAGCACATGGCAACACCCAGTTCGAATTGCAGTTCGTCGAAGGTAGCAACGCCTTCCGCAATCGAGGCGCGAATCTTTCTGTCCGACACTGACTTGCACACACAGACGATCATGATTAACCGCAATAGCTAACGTTAATGCGAATTATTATCATTCCTTATGCGTTGGTTGGCAATAGGGGTGAGCGGTTTTTTTCAACAGGAAGCGGACGGGAAAAAGGGGCGGGGCGCGGAGGCTTGTCGCGTAAGGCGCCATACCTGTGCAAGCAACTGAAACCGCGTGCCTCGAAGGGGCTTTTTAGCCGCGCAAGCAGGGTTTTTGTGACTTTGATGAGGGCGGCGCGAGGGGGCAGACGGAGAGTCGCGGCCTCAGACCGGATCGGATTCCAGTTCCAGCGTTCGCCGTGAAGGGATCACAACGCGTTCTACGGTCACATCCAGTCCGAGTAGCGACGCTGCGAGTTGCCGCAGAGCCCGACCATCGTTCGTGGAGTAAAAGCGCGGCAATTCGACTGCCTGAGCCTGAGCAGGCGCAGCCCGCAGCCCAAACGAGTCCAGTTGCCGTTCGAGTTGCCGCGCAATCGCGACACTCGTATCGACCAGCTTGAGCCGGTCGCCGGAAATGGAGCGGATGGCTTCATCGAGAAAGGGGTAGTGCGTACAGCCAAGCACCAGCGTGTCTGCGTTGGCGTCGAGCATGGGTTGCACGTAGCTTCGCAGCAGCGCAACAAGTTCTGGCGAATTCGTGTCGCAGCGTTCCACTGCCTGCACGAGGCCGTGCCCCGGTTGCAGGATGAACTGGCAATCACTGGTATGGCGTTCGGCCAGAGCTTGAAAGCGCGCGCTGCGTAACGTAACGGCGGTTGCCAGTACGCCCACCACGCGCGTTTGCGACGTGAGCGCCGCCGGCTTGATACCCGGTTCCACGCCGATCACTGGAATGGACAAGCGTTCCCGGGTTTGAGCGATGGATTGCGAGGTCGCCGTGTTGCAGGCAACCACCAGCGTCTTCGCGCCCTGCGACACCAGCCATTCGCCAATCGCAAGCGTCCGGTCGGCGATAAAGTCGTCATCGCGTTCGCCATACGGCGCGTACAACGAGTCCGCCACATAGATCAGCCGTTCGTCCGGCAAGGCGGCGCGCACTGCGCGCAACACGGACAAACCGCCGAGGCCCGAATCGAAAATGGCAACGGGCGCGCTCGAACCTGGCGCCTCGAGAGAGGAACTGACGGGGGAACCAGCAGCAGAAATGACAGCGGAGCGACCCGCTGAACGAAGGGCGTCGAAGGGCATTGTGGCCGGTAGTTTACTCGTTCTCGCCCATCATGGTCTGCTGATAGTTCTGGATGCCGACCTTCGCCACCAGATCGATCTGCGTTTCCAGCCAGTCGATATGCTCTTCCGTATCGTCGAGAATCTTCACGAAGATTTCACGCGAGATGAAATCGCGAACCGATTCGCAATACGCAATTGCTTCCTTGCAGGTGCTCTGTGAAATCTGTTCGAGTTTCAAGTCGCACTTAAGGATTTCTTCGGTCTCTTCACCAATCAGCAGCTTGTGCAAATCCTGAAGGTTCGGCAGGCCGTCGAGCATGAAAATACGCTGGATCAGCCAGTCGGCATGCTTCATCTCGCCGATCGACTCATCGTATTCATGCTTGCCGAGCTTCTCCAGCCCCCAGTGCTTGTACATGCGTGCATGCAGGAAGTACTGGTTGATCGCAGTCAGCTCATTCTTCAGCTGCTGGTTGAGGTATTCGAGGGCTTTGATATCGCCTTGCATGTAAGTTCCTTGTGTGGGCGTTTCAGCTTTTCAAACATAACCGCTCAAGTTTAAAAAGCCAAGATGAAAAATGGTGTTTTCCCCGCTATTTGGCGGAGATTTTGTATTTCTGCGCAGTGGAATGAGAATGAAAATGGTTCTCTGCGCAATAGCTCGAAAATGAAAGAGCCGGGCACGTGGCCCGGCTCTTGTCAGCGCGTATTGCTAGGGCGGTAGTTTAAACCGTCGCGACCGGAATCTTGCCGATCTTTGCTTGCCATTCCTTCGGACCCGTCTGATGGACAGAGGTCCCGGTCGAATCAACGGCAACGGTGACCGGCATATCCTGCACGTCGAATTCATAGATGGCTTCCATACCCAGGTCTTCGAACGCGATCACCTCCGCGCCCCGAATCGCCTTCGAGACCAAATACGCCGCGCCGCCCACTGCCATCATGTACGCGGCCTTGTGCTTCTTGATTGCCTCGATAGCAACCGGGCCGCGCTCGGCCTTCCCGATCATCGAGATCAAGCCGGTCTGCGACAGCATCATGTCGGTGAACTTGTCCATGCGCGTGGCCGTGGTGGGACCAGCCGGTCCAACGACTTCCTCGCGAACGGGGTCCACCGGACCCACGTAATAGATCACGCGATTCGTGAAATCGACGGGGAGCTTTTCGCCTTTGGCGAGCATGTCGGCGATACGTTTGTGCGCGGCATCCCGGCCTGTCAGCATCTTGCCCGACAGCAGCAACGTCTGGCCGGGCTTCCACGCGGCAACTTGTTGCTTCGTCAGCGTGTTCAGGTCCACGCGCTGGCTCGTCTCCGTATTCGCGACCCATTCGACTTTCGGCCAGGCATCGAGTGAAGGCACATCGAGTTGCGCCACGCCTGAACCGTCGAGCGTGAAATGCGCGTGACGCGTGGCCGCGCAGTTCGGGATGATCGCGATCGGCTTCGATGCCGCGTGCGTGGGCGCGGCCATGATCTTGACATCGAGCACGGTGGAAAGGCCGCCCAGACCCTGCGCGCCGATACCCAGCGCGTTCACCTTTTCGTGCAGCTCCACGCGCAGCTCTTCGATCCAGTCTTGCGGTCCACGTGCGATGATGTCTTGAATGTCGATGGCGTCCATCAGCGATTCCTTCGCCATGACCATCGCCTTCTCCGCCGTGCCGCCGATGCCGATTCCGAGCATGCCGGGCGGGCACCAACCGGCGCCCATCAACGGCACGGTTTTGAGCACCCAGTCGACGATCGAATCCGATGGGTTCAGCATCGCGAACTTCGTCTTGTTCTCCGAGCCGCCGCCCTTGGCTGCGATCTGGACATCAACTTTATTGCCGGGGACTATCTCGTAGTGAATCACCGCCGGCGTGTTGTCTTTCGTGTTCTTGCGCGCGCCTTCGGGCGGGCTCACGATGGACGCGCGCAGCACGTTATCCGGATTCAGGTAACCGCGGCGCACGCCTTCGTTGATCATGTCGGTGACGCCCATGGTCGCACCGTCCCAACGCACGTCCATGCCTACTTTCACGAACACCGTGACGATGCCGGTGTCTTGGCAGATCGGCCGATGGCCTTCCGCGCACATGCGGCTGTTCGTCAGGATTTGCGCGATGGCGTCTTTTGCAGCAGGACTCTCTTCGAGTTCGTACGCGCGGCCGAGTGCCTGGATGTAGTCGAGCGGATGGTAATAGCTGATGTGCTGCAGCGAATCCGCAATGCTCTGGATCAGGTCTTCCTGCTTGATGATGGTCATGGCTTGAACGTGGGCGAACGGTGCGTTATTGGGACTGTTTGCGGCGCTTCAAAAAGCGCTCAGGTGTTGTGCTGCTGCTTACTCGTGCGCCTTCGCGGGCGTGCCGGAAGGCTCGTGAAAATGCTCCGGATGCGTATGCGTGGTCAGGCGGTCGACCCATGCCATGACAAGCGCCGACACGAGGAACGCCACGTGGATGATCACTTGCCACATCACGGCGTGCTCGGAGTACTGGTCCGGGTTGATAAACGTTTTCAGCAGATGGATGGACGAGATGCTGATGAGCGCCATGGAAAGTTTCACCTTCAGCACGCCGGCGTTCACGTGATCGAGCCACTCGGGCTGATCCGGGTGACCTTCCACGCCGAGTCGTGAGACGAAGGTTTCATAGCCGCCCACGATCACCATGATCAGCAGGTTCGAGATCATCACGACGTCGATCAGGCCGAGGACGACCAGCATGATGTTGGTCTCGTCGAGCGTGGTCATGTGCGTGACGAGGTGCCAGACCTCCTTCAGGAACAGCACGACATACACGCCTTGCGCCACGATCAGGCCGAGATAGAGCGGCACCTGAAGCCAGCGGCTCATGAAAATGACGGCGGGAAGCGGCTTCATTGAAGGGCGGGGAGGACGGGTGCCGGGGATGTTCGGGGATACGGACATGAGCGGTGCCGGGTCGTGGAGGGTTGATTGAATCCAGTAACTGCTTTGGTCGTGGAGAGCGCGAAACGGGTGAAATGAGACGAAACGATGAGGCTAACCGCGCGAAAATGGACCTCGCGCACATTTTTGAGAAAGCTCGTTATTGTAGCGCGACGCCGCCGACGGGTTGCGGGTCAACCCTTAAGGAAGTCCGAACACGCCGCGGGCGCCAATACCTGGTCAGCGGCAGTTCAGACGCGCGCGTGAAACCGGTCAGGAAATCATCGGCGGCGCGGTTTTCGACTTCATGCTGGCGAGGACGATGCCGGTGACCACGCACGCCAGCGCGATTCCATGCGCAATCGTCGGACGTTCGCCAAGAAACACAATGCCGTAGAGCGCTGCTGCGATCGGCAATAGCCCGGAAAATACCCCCGCGAGACTGCCGTCCACGTGCCGGATGCCTTTCATCCACAGCCAGAACGAGAAGATGCTCGCCGAAAGCCCGTACCAGAGCACAAGGCTCCAGACACTCAGGCTGACGCTGCTGTAATCGAAGCTGACGAGCGCCGACAACCCGAGCGGGAGCATCAGCAAGAAACCGAAGAAATGCGTATAGGCGCAGATATCGATGGCGGGAAGCGTCTGCGTCAGGCGTCGCGACAGGATCACGTAGAACGACTCGCAACATACCGCGCCAAGCACCATCAGGTTGCCGAGCAGCGACGTATCGTGCGACGCGCCGCCCGCTCCGTGCGCGCCGGCCGTCCCTTGCGCGACGTTGATCACGACGACGCCGACAATGGCGAGCGCGATGGAAATTAACGCACGCCCGTTCGGGCGTTCCTTCAGGAAAAACCACGAGAACAATGCGACGACAGCCGGAATCGTGCTGGTGATCACGCCCGCCGCGACGGCGCTCGTGCGCTGCACGCCGTTGAGCATCAGCAGCGTGAACATGAAGGTGCCGAAGAACGCTTGCTGGAACAAGTTGGCCCACTCGCCGCGCTTGACCCGCCTGATCTTCGCGGGACGCAACAACGGCCAGAGCACCGCCATTGCAATGACGAAACGCAGCAACGCGAACAGCGAGACGGGAATGAACGCAACCACCGACTTGCCGACGCCGACATTGCTTCCAACCAGCAGCATGGCTGCGATGAGGTAGAGCGCGTAACGATTCAAGCTGGAATCCGGACGACGAGTTCAGTTAACATGGCATGGCGCATCATTGATCTCGCTCAATGGAAGTCGCCCAAGCGAAGCAGCGCGCAAGAGCAAGGCGCATCATTGTAGTAAGGGGTCGAAAAGGCCGCATTGTAAAAGTGCCTGCCCCTACGTGTATACCCCGTGGATATTGACTGGGTTGCGTAAGTAGCGGGTAAGGCACGCGGCTTATCGTCCGGGTATGAAGCCTGGCGCGCGTATGCTGCGCTGCACGAGCAGGCCACGCACAGAGGCAGGAGACACGGCACGACGCGTAGTGCACGCGCATGTCGTCCACGCCTGAAGACATAGCGGTTTTGGAGCCTGCGCTCCGGAATCGCGGCTATCAGATTCACCATCAAAGAAGGGGTTGTCGATGTCTGCGATTGAATCCGTACTCCAGGAACGCCGTATTTTCCCGCCATCGGCCAAAGCAATGGCCGGTGCAGCGATCTCCGGCATGGACGCGTACAAGGCTTTGACGTCCGAAGCCGAACGCGATTACGAAGGCTTCTGGGCGCGACTCGCACGCGAGACGCTTAGCTGGCACAAGCCGTTCACCACCGTGCTCGATGAATCGAATCCACCGTTCTACAAGTGGTTCGAAGACGGCGAAATCAACGCGTCGTATAACTGCATCGACCGTCATGTGGAAGCCGGGCATGGCGCGAAGAAGGCGATCATCTTCGAAGCCGATGACGGCACTGTCGTGAACGTCACGTACCAGGATCTTTTGCAGCGCGTTTGCCGCTTCGCCAATGCGCTGAAGAAGCGCGGCGTGAAGAAGGGCGATCGCGTGGTGATCTACATGCCGATGTCGGTGGAAGGCGTGGTCGCCATGCAAGCCTGCGCGCGGATCGGTGCGACGCACTCGGTCGTGTTCGGCGGGTTCTCGTCGAAGTCGCTTAACGAGCGGCTCGTGGACGTGGGCGCCGTTGCGCTCGTCACGTCGGACGAACAAATGCGCGGCGGTAAAGCGCTGCCGTTGAAGAGCATCGCCGATGAAGCCATTGCAGCCGGCGGTTGCGATGCGGTCAAGAGCGTGATCGTGTACAAGCGCACGGGCGGCAAGACGCAATGGCACGAAGGCCGCGACCTGTGGATGCACGAGCTCGTCGAGCATGAAGCCGATACGTGCGAGCCGGAATGGGTCGGCGCCGAACATCCGCTGTTCATTCTCTACACGTCCGGTTCCACGGGCAAACCGAAGGGCGTGCAGCACAGCACGGGCGGCTTTTTGCTGTGGGCCGCGCAGACCATGAAGTGGACCTTCGACGCCAAGCCGGACGACGTGTTCTGGTGTACTGCCGACATTGGCTGGATCACGGGGCATAGCTATATCGCGTATGGTCCGACTGCTATTGGTGCAACCCAGGTCGTGTTCGAAGGCGTGCCGACCTACCCGAACGCCGGGCGCTTCTGGGACATGATCGCAAAGCACAAGGTCACGATCTTCTACACCGCGCCGACCGCGATCCGTTCACTCATCAAGATGGCCGAAGCCGATGCAAAAGTGCATCCGAAGAGCTTCGACCTGACGTCGCTGCGCATTCTCGGCACCGTCGGCGAGCCGATTAATCCGGAAGCGTGGATGTGGTATCACGAGAACGTGGGCCGAGGTATTTGTCCTATTGTCGATACGTGGTGGCAGACTGAAACCGGCGGTCACATGATCACGCCGCTGCCGGGCGCAACGCCGCTCGTGCCCGGTTCCTGCACGCTGCCGTTGCCCGGCATCATGGCTGCTGTAGTCGATGAAACCGGTCAGGACGTGCCGAACGGGCAGGGCGGGATTCTGGTGATCAAGCGGCCGTGGCCGTCGGCGTTGCGCAACGTGTGGGGCGATCCGGACCGCTACAAAAAGAGCTACTTCCCCGAAGAACTCGGCGGCAAGCTGTATCTCGCCGGCGACGGCGCCGTACGCGACAAGGACTCTGGCTACTTCACGATCATGGGCCGTATCGACGACGTGCTGAACGTGTCGGGGCATCGGCTGGGGACCATGGAGATCGAGTCGGCGCTGGTGTCGAATCCGATCGTGGCGGAGGCTGCAGTGGTTGGCCGTCCCGACGATACGACCGGCGAAGCGGTATGCGCGTTCGTCGTGCTGAAGCGCCCGCGTCCTGAAGGCGATGAAGCCAAGCAGATCGCCAATGAACTGCGCGCGTGGGTCGGCAAGGAGATCGGTCCGATCGCCAAACCGAAGGACATTCGCTTCGGCGAGAACTTGCCCAAGACCCGTTCGGGCAAGATCATGCGGCGCTTGCTGCGATCGCTTGCGAAGGGCGAGGAGATTACGCAAGACATCTCGACGCTCGAGAATCCCGCGATCCTGGATCAACTCGGCGAAGCGCGTTAATTTGACTTGAGTATCATCTGGCTTGAAAAAACGGCTCCCTGTTCCAGGGAGCCGTTTTTGTATCGCGAGCCTGTAGTTTCAACCGGCACACGATGTCGATCCCGATTGCCGCTTCTCAAAGCATTTGGTAGATAAGCACATGTCTTCAATTCCACCGCCTGCTTCGAGTCTTGCCGGACCACCGCCCGTCACGGAGGCGATGGCGCATGCGCATCGGGTGTACTGGCGAATGAATCTTGTGGTGATATCGGTGTTGATGCTGATCGGATTCGTCGTCTCGTTCGGCATTCCGCTCATGGCAGCGCAGCTAGATCACGTGCGTTTCGCAGGCTTTCCGTTGCCGTTCTACTTCGGCGCGCAGGGCGCGATCCTTGTTTATGTCGCGTTGATCGTGGTGTATATCGTGCTGATGCAATTCGCCGATGCCCGTCTGCAACGGACCCTTGCGCGGCTTTCGGTGCGGACTATCGATAAGCCCGAGCCGTGAATTGCCGATGAAGCTCACCCATCGACTCATCCGGGCCTACGCGCTTTACACGCTCGGCTTCTTCCTGTTCATCTACGTGATGGCGCGGATCGAGCGCGTGACCGGGCCGGGCATGTGGATCGGTTATGTGTTCCTGTTCGTGCCGATCGCCGTGTATGCCGTGATCGGGTTGTTGTCGCGGACGTCGGATCTTGTCGAGTATTACGTGGCCGGACGGCGCGTGCCGTCTGCGTTCAACGGCATGGCGACCGCGGCGGACTGGTTGTCGGCGGCATCGTTTATCGGTCTGGCCGGGTCCATCTATGCAACCGGTTACGACGGCCTTGCCTACATGATGGGCTGGACCGGAGGCTACTGTCTCGTCGCGTTTCTGCTCGCGCCGTATGTGCGCAAGCTTGCTCGCTACACCATCCCCGACTTTCTCGGTACGCGCTTTTCGAGCAACCTCGTGCGAGGGATAGCAGCGTTCGCGGCCATTTTGTGTTCGTTCGTTTATCTGGTCGCGCAGATCCAGGGCATAGGGCTGATTGCGTCGCGGTTTATCGGTATCGATTTCGCGATCGGAATCTTCTGCGGTCTCGCCGGCATTCTCGTATGTTCGTTCCTTGGTGGCATGCGTGCGGTCACGTGGACGCAGGTCGCGCAGTACATCATCCTGATCAGCGCCATGCTGATTCCTGTTTCGATGATCGCGCATCGCGAGGGGCTCGGCTGGTTGCCGCAGCTTTCGTATGGGCGCTTGCTGGAGCGCGTGGAAGTGCTGGAGCGCGCGGTTGAACACTCGCCTGAAGAAGCCAGGGTCCGCGACGATTACCGGCGCCAGGCGCAGGAGATCCAGACGCAGATTGATGAATTGCCCGCGTCGTTTCATACGGGCCAAGCTCAGTTGATGGAGGAGATCGCGGACTTGCGCCGGCATAACGGGCCGTTACGCGATATCAACGAGCGGGAACGCGAACTGGCGTCGTTCCCGAAGACGCCTGCCGAGGCGAACGTGCAATGGACCCGCGCCCGCGATGCGATGCTCGAACGCGCCGCGCCACCGGTGCCGGTGGCCGAAGCATTTCCCCCTTCCGACGATGAAAGCGCGCGCCTGCACAGGCGGAATTTCTTGTCGTTGTTGCTGTGTTTGTCGTTGGGGACGGCGAGTTTGCCGCATATTTTGACCCGCTATAACACGACGACATCGGTGGCTTCCGCGCGGCGCTCGGTTGGATGGACGCTGTTTTTTGTCGCGCTGTTTTATGTGACCGTGCCCGTGCTCGCGGTGCTGATCAAGTATGAAATGCTGACGGGAATCGTCGGGCACAAGTTCGCCGATCTTCCTGCGTGGGTCATGCAATGGCGCAAGGTGGAGCCGTATCTGATTCATATCGGCGATGTGAACGGCGATGGCATCGTGCGCTGGTCCGGTATCCAGATGCAGCCGGACATGGTCGTGCTCGCCGCGCCGGAGATTGCGGGGTTGCCGTATGTGATGTCGGGCTTGATCGCGGCGGGCGCGTTGGCGGCAGCGCTTTCTACCGCCGATGGCTTGCTGCTGACGATCGCGAATGCGCTCTCGCACGATGTTTATTACTGCATGGTCGACAAGACCGCGAGCAGTCAGCGAAGGGTCACCATATCGAAGATATTGTTGTTGGGCGTGGCGTTGTTTGCTTCTTATGTGGCTTCGCTCAATACCGGGAATATTTTGTTTCTTGTGGGGGCGGCGTTCTCGTTGGCGGCGTCCAGTATGTTTCCGGTGTTGGTGCTTGGGGTGTTCTGGAAGCGGACGACGAAACTCGGGGCGGTCGCGGGGATGCTGGCGGGCTTGAGCGTGTGCGTCTATTACATCCTGTCGACGTATCCGTATTTCACGCAGATGACGGGGTGGTCGGGCGGGCGGTGGTTCGGGATCGAGTCGATCAGTTCAGGGGTGTTTGGAGTGCCGGCGGGGTTTTTCGTGGCGGTGGTGGTGAGTTTGTTTGATCGGAAACCGGACGCGTATACGAGGGCGCTGGTCGATTATATTCGGCATCCGTGAGGGGAAGAGACGCAAAAACCCGCGTCGGCACAAGGCGCGATGCGGGTTTCGGATGCTGCTCAACAATGCGAAACGTATTCTTGGCGGAGAGACGGGGATTCGAACCCCGGTTAGGTTTGACCCTAAACACGCTTTCCAGGCGTGCGACTTAAACCGCTCATCCATCTCTCCAGCAAGTCGCGGATTATAGCAAACTCCCGGGGCTGTGCCAGCCCCCTGCAGCAAACGGATTAACAATCCGCAACCTCTCCTCGATGACCAACCCATCATGCATGTCCTCGGAGTAAAGGACGTCGCATCCGGCAAGCAACGCTGCTGCCGCAATCATCGCGTCATACACGGACAGCCCGTATCGCTCTGAAATCCGTCGACCGGTGTCGTGGGTTTCCATCGTCAGTGGCTCGGTCGTGCACACCGCCCGAACCGCGTCCAGCACATCGTTTGTCTCGTTCCACGACATGGCCAGCTTGCGCCGGGTCACATTGGCGATTTCATTCAGCACTTGAACGCTGATGACTCCGCCTTCGGCCATCAAACCCTCGGCACGGTCTGCTTTTGTCGCGTCCCCGGATAGAAGATACAGCGCGATGTTGCTATCCAGAAAGACCTTAGCCATCGCGATTGGCGTCGTCGCGGTTGAACGTGAAGTCAGCGGGAAGGCGCCCACGATACTGACGGAGCCGGTCAAGCAATGCCCGGCCAGTCGGCTTCTTCTTGATCTGGAATTCGCGAGCACCCGCGATAACAACTTCCACGTCGTCGCCTTCGTGCAATTCAAGCGCTTCCACTACCGCCGCAGGGAGGCGGATCGCCAGACTGTTTCCCCACTTGGATACTTGCATGACTGCCTCGCTGGATATACGTTCATGTATTGTATATCCAGTGAGAATCAGCCTCCGATCTTTCAACCGTGCTGCTGCTTAACTTCCAGCCGGAACCTATGCAGCAACGGCTCCGTATACCCACTCGGCTGCGCGCGGCCTTCAAAAACCAGCGCCTTCGCCGCCTTGAAAGCCAGTGACGTTTCAAAGTGCCCGGCCATCGGCTGATACTGCGGGTCGTTGGCGTTCTGCTTGTCCACGACTGTCGCCATGCGCTCGAACGTCTCGTTGACCAGCGCCGCCGACACCACCCCGTGATACAGCCAGTTCGCAATATGCTGGCTTGAAATCCGCAGCGTCGCGCGGTCTTCCATCAGGCCGACATCGTGGATATCCGGCACCTTCGAACATCCCACGCCCTGATCAATCCATCGCACCACGTAACCCAGAATCCCCTGCACGTTATTCTCGATTTCCTGGCGAATTTCCTCCTCCGGCCATTGCGCCTTTTCCACGACAGGAATCGTCAGCAGACCATCGAGCAGCTCATCGCGTGCGCTGGCGTAGCTGGTCTTTTCCAGCTCCTGCTGCACGGCTTGCACATCGACCTGATGGTAATGCAGTGCATGCAGCGTCGCGGCGGTGGGCGAGGGCACCCACGCCGTATTCGCGCCCGCTTGCGGATGAGCGATCTTCTGCTCGAGCATCGCGTGCATCAGGTCGGGCATGGCCCACATGCCTTTACCAATTTGCGCGCGCCCACGCAGTCCCGAGCTCAAACCCGCGAGCACGTTATTGCGCTCATAAGCCGTGATCCACGCCGACGATTTCATGTCGCCCTTGCGCATCATCGGACCGGCTTCCATCGCGCTGTGCATCTCGTCGCCGGTGCGGTCGAGGAAGCCCGTATTGATGAACGCCACCCGCGCCGATGCCACCGCAATGCACGCCTGCAGATTGACGCTCGTGCGCCGTTCCTCGTCCATGATCCCCATCTTGATCGTGTGGCGCGACAGGCCGAGCAGGTCTTCCACGCGACCGAAAAGCTCGTCGGAGAACGCGACTTCCGCCGGTCCGTGCATCTTCGGCTTGACGATGTAAATCGATCCCGTACGCGAATTGAGCTTGTTTTTTAGGTCGTGCATCGCGCCCAGCGACGTCATCACGGCGTCGAGAATGCCTTCGGGAATCTCGTGTCCATCGCGATCGACGACGGCCGGATTCGTCATCAGATGCCCGACATTACGGATGAACAACAGCGAGCGGCCATGCAGCTTGACCGTCGAGCCATCGGGTGCGGTGTATTCGCGATCGGCGTTCAGGCGGCGCGTGAAGGTCTTGCCGTTCTTCGTGACTTCCTCGGCCAGATCGCCCTTCATCAGGCCGGTCCAGTTGCGGTAAAGCTCGACCTTGTCGGCGGCATCGACGGCTGCAACTGAATCCTCGCAATCGATAATCGTCGAGACCGCCGCTTCCATGAGCACGTCCTTCACGTGCGCGGCATCCGTCTTGCCGATGGAATCCGTCGCGTCGATCTGGATCTCGAAGTGCAGGCCATGATGCTTGAGCAGCACGGCCGAAGGCGAGCTGGCATCGCCCTGGAAACCAATGAACTGAGCGGGCGATTTCAACGCCGACGAACCGTTTTTTAACGTGACGACAAGCTTGCCGCTTTCCACGCCATACGCGGTGGCATCAACGTGAGAACCGTTGGCGAGCGGCGCGGCTTCATCGAGGAACGCGCGAGCGCGGGCAATCACCGCTGCCCCGCGAGCCGGGTTGAATTGCTTGGTACGTTCGGCGCCATCCGTGTCGGGAATCGCGTCGGTGCCGTAGAGCGCATCGTAAAGACTGCCCCAGCGCGCGTTCGCGGCGTTGAGCGCGTAACGCTGATTGGACAGCGGCACGACGAGTTGCGGCCCGGCTTGTTCGGCGATTTCCGTATCGACGTTCTGGGTCGTGGCCTGCACGGCCGCCTCTGTAGGCACGATGTAACCAATACCTTCCAGAAACGCGCGATACGCCTTCAGATCACGCACGGGTCCCGGATTCTTTCGATGCCACTGGTCCAGCTCCGTCTGCAACCGGTCACGTTCGGCGAGCAGCGCGCGGTTCTTCGGCGCGAGATCGTGGACGAGATAATCGAAGCCTTTCCAGAACGTTTCGCTCTCTATACCAATTCCCGACAGCGCTTCGTCATCGACATACTGGCTAAGCTCGGCTGCGACCTGCAATCCGTTTCGCTTGATCATTTGACTCATAGGTAACTCCGGCTCGTTTGTATTCTGTCCGCGTAAAGCGTTCGCCGCCTTGCAGCGATGTAGTGACATGTTAACGCTTCTTGGTTGCTTTGATCCGGTTCCGGCATAGGCGACCACCTCAATACCCAGCCGGAGTGCGCCAAGACAAGATCTACAGGAGTGACTATATTTGTTGTCCTGTACGCTGAAACGGACCCATAAACTGCCCCGGCGAGCCTGATTGCCGCGCTCTTCACGCTTTTGTCTAAAGGATAACCATGACTGATTTGTCCGCTTTCCCCATCACAGCAAAATGGCCTGCGCAGCATCCTGACCGGGTTCAGCTTTATTCGCTGCCGACGCCCAACGGCGTCAAGGTCTCGATCATGCTGGAGGAAACCGGGCTGCCGTACGAGCCGCATTTGGTGAGCTTCGAGACCAACGACCAGATGTCGCCGGCGTTTTTATCGCTGAATCCGAACAACAAGATCCCTGCAATCATCGATCCCGATGGCCCGGACGGCAAGCCGCTGCCGTTATTCGAGTCCGGTGCGATCCTGATTTATCTCGCCGACAAGTCCGGCCAGTTCATCCCGCACGATGTGGCCGACCGCTATGAGACGATCCAGTGGGTCATGTTCCAGATGGGCGGCATTGGCCCGATGTTCGGCCAGCTCGGCTTCTTCAACAAATTCGCCGGCAAGGACTACGAAGACAAGCGCCCGCGCGACCGGTACGTGGCTGAGGCGAAACGTCTGCTTGCGGTGGTTGAGCAACGGCTGGAAGGGCGCGAATGGATCATGGGCGACACGTACACGATCGCCGACATAGCCAGCTTTCCGTGGATACGAAATCTGATCGGCTTTTACGAAGCGGGCGACCTGGTGGGTATTGAAAACTTTCCGAATGTCAGGCGTGCGCTCGATGCGTTTGTGGCGCGTCCAGCAGTAGAGAAGGGCTTAAACATTCCCAAGCGGGGATAAGGGATGAATGGCGGGGCACGGCGGGGCTTTAACCGTGCGCCCGCTTTTCATAGGCTACCAGGCATATTTCAGCCCGGCGCGCACGATGTACTCGTGATAGTCCTGAGCGCCCCATGCGCCGCTGAGATTGCTCCAGGCGCTCCAGCGTTTGCCCAGATTGCCGTTGACGCCGAGTTTGAGCTGGTATCGATTGGCGGGATAAAGGCCGCCCTCGGGTAACTGGGTGAACGAAACGGTGCTGCTGGTGTTGGTGTACCACCAGTGGGCGGTGGCGTAAAACTGGGCGGATTTGTCGGCGCTGAACTTCACGGTGAGCTGCAGGCGCGCGCCCAGCCGGGTGAGCACGCCGCTGGAATTGCCTCCGCTGACCTGGGTGCCGTTAGGCTCGGTGATGGCGTCTTCCTTATAGTTCACATAGATAATCTGGCCCTTCGGTACGAGCACCCAATCGGCGATCAGGGGCACCGCGTACCCGAGCTCGCCCGATATGGCCCAGCCGCGGGCGTTGTATTTGACGGTGCGCAGCTCGTCGCCGGTCACGCTGTTGTTGAACCAGCCGTATTCGGTCCAGGTATCGGCGTAGGGGCCCAGGCGGCTTTGTTCGCTCTGGTACCAGGTCGCATAAGCGCCGACGCCATAGCCTTGCACGTCGCCGTGGGCGCTCGCCGGATTGCCGGCGGCCTGAGCGTCGCTTCTGGCCGTGGTGTAATTGGCGAGCAGCCCGATATGCAGGAGATCGGCGCTGCCGGCCAGTCTTGCCTGGTATGCCTCGATGCCGCCTTGCATGAGAAAGGAGTCGGTGCTGACGCCGAAGACGCCGCTGTTGCTGTTGGTGCCTTCGTTGCTGCCTACAACGCGTATCCAGACATCCTCGGGGAGGACAGACAGGCTGGGCGCGAGCGCAGGAGCGCCGTTGCCGCCGCTGCTGCGGTCATCCGTGGCTGCGCACGAACATCTGCCCTGCCACGTGCTGGTTAGCCAGATAAGCCGCGACTTCCGACCTATAGAGCGGCGTGGGCGGCGCCGGTGGTGTGGGCGGGTCCGGGGGGTAGGTGGCGTAGGTGGATCCGGAGGCGTGGGGGGCCTGCTCCGAGCTCAGATACCAGTTGCCATCGGCGCTCTGCGCGCCGCCTTGGTTCAGCTTGTATTCATACGGACCGGCGACCACGCGCCCGAGCAGCGTGAATGCGCCGGCGGCCGAGTGGGTGGGGTCGGTGACCTGGACCACCTCGATGCCATTGCCGAAGGTCACCGCGCCCGCGCCGCCGACATTCTTGACGACCACTTGCGTTGGGCCCTTTGTGCCAAGCGTGGTGCTGTCCGCGACCGGCATGTCGGAGCTAGATGCCGCACCGCCCTGGTTGAGCACGGTATCGATGAGCAGCTTGCCGCCGCTGGATGTGTAGGTGCCTCCCGAGACGGTCATGCGATCGCCTGCGACCCGGTTGGACATGGCGATGGTGCCGATGTTGTCGAGGTTTCCGGCGACTGCAAAATCGGCATCGGGGCCCGCGGCAAGCGATGGCAGCGCGTTGCCTATACCAATCAAGCCTTCGTTTGATAACGGAGCCGTCGATCTTGCCGTAGCCGCCGAGCGAGCCGACCCGCTGAGCGTCGACTAACTGCAGGTGAGCTCCCGACTACGATCGTTCTCGATGACTCGCTCGCCGTCGACGCAACCGACACTGTCGGCTCAACATGAGGTCGTGGTGGAAGCGCGGATTGTTTCAACATCGGGCGCGACTGACCTGACCGGACACGACGACGCCCGAGGCTCGGAGAATCGGCACGCCAGCGTGGTGATCGCGGCGCCATCGCCATAGGTGCTTGATATCAGCAGCCAAGGTTCTCTGCGCTCCGATTTTCGACCCGTTGCAAAAACTTGTTAAGCTCGGCATTCGATCACATCATTTGACCTCAATGCCCGGCATGTTCGAGTTCGAAGAGCTATTGCTTATTGCCTACAAAAAGGAGCGCGCGACGAGCCGGCGTTTGTCGAAGCTCACTTCGCTCTCTGCTCACGCTGCCTTGACGCAGACACTGGAAAAATCCGCCGGCACAAGGACGCTCGCGGAGCTCGTGAGCGCACGGCATCGGGAAAGGGTCGCAGCTGAGCAGGCGCGACACCATCGTGAACAAGAACGTGCAGCCGCACGCGCAGCCCGAAAAGTCCGGCCCGTTGTCCGTGATGCCGCTGCCTGGCATGCGTGGTTCGATGGTTCCGCGTATCCGAATCCTGGCAAGATCGGCATTGGCGGCATGCTGGAGAGTCCTGACGGCGAGGTTGTGAAAATCAGCGCGCGCGCCGGTCATGGCGACAGTTGCGAAGCGGAATATCTTGCTTTGATCGCGGTGCTCGAAGCCGCGGTAGCGCGAAAGCCGGCGCCGGCCAAGCTGGTGATTCATGGCGACAGTCAGGTCGTCATTGAAGACGTGCTCCGCGATGAAGCCAGTAGTGCGCCCGCGCTAAGCACTTACGCGGCGCAGGCGCGCGCTTTGATCGCCCAGCTCGCCGATGTTCGCCTTCAGTGGATTCCCCGCGCCCGCAACGCCGCCGCCGATGCGCTTTCGCAGCACGCCGTTCGCCACGATCCTCATGCGCTTGACGCGGACATTCACGAAAGATCGCGCACGTCCACCGCGGGCGTGTCGCCGAACGTATCGCTTAACGCGTAGTCGAGCACTTTTCGCGCAGCGTCGGCTGGGGTGGAAAGTTGACCGCTGCGTTTGAGTTCATCGAATTTCTCCCGCAACGGAAAGTGCTCCAGACCCGTGCCGCGAATCTCGGCCTGCATGTCGGTATCGATTACGCCCGGTGCAACGCTGCAGATTTTCAACGCCCGGTTGCGATCCAGCGTGACTGCGCGCGCGTGATGGTCGAGCGCCGCCTTCGTCGCGCAATAGATGCTCCAGCCGGGATAGGCGTTGCGGCCCGCGCCACTCGAGATATGCACAATCCGTCGATCAGAAGCCGCGTGGCTTGCTGCTGCTACTGCTGCCGACAACATCAGCGGCGCGGCAACATTCAGGCTCACTGATCGCCCGATCGCGTTCACGTCTTGCGCTTCAATTGGGCCAACCGGTTGCAACATGCCGGCATTGTTGATCAGCAGGACGGTATGCCCACCATCGATAAACCGGGTGAGCGTTTCAGTCCAAAGCCATTCGCCTAACGCAGCGGAATTCGTGAGATCGAGTTCGACTTCCCGCAAGAGGGACGAAGCGGACGTGCTGCTCCTCGTACGCGATACCCCAAGCACCTCGATGCCGCGTGACAGCATGAGGTCGGCCAGCGCCGCGCCGAGACCGCGTGTGTGGCCGGTGAGAATCGCCTTGATAGTGTTCATATCGACGTACACCTGAGAATGATTAAAGACACAAAGTTACCATGAGTTTCAAAAAGCTTGCTGTCCCATGCCAAAAAAATGAAATAGATCGTTATACGAAATGATTGGTGGAATAAAAAACGTATCCAATCCGAAAATATAGCTCCATCTGATTTTCAACCGCGTCCTTAATCTCAAAAAAACTGAACGCTGTATGTGCAAGCCTTTGCCACACATTCCCCCAAAGTGTTGGGATAAGATAATCCCGGCTTCCCATGTATCGGACTCCTGTATTAATGAATAGGTCGCCATGCGGTGCGAACGATTCGAAGGCAGGAGGCGACGTCCACCCTTAACGAGAATGACCCATGACTCCACATCCGTCCGGCGCGTCTCAGACGCGTTCGTTCACGACCGTTTTCCTGATCGAGATGTGGGAGCGTTTCGGTTATTACGGCATGGCTGCGTTACTCGTGCTGTTCATGATCGACAAACTTGGTTTCGCCGATTCGCGCGCGAACCTCACGTGGGGCGCGTTCACCGCACTCGTGTTCTCGGCGCCTGCAATTGGCGGCTGGATTGGCGACAAGGTGCTGGGTGCGCGGCGCACGATGATCTTCGGCGCGTGCGTTTTGGCATCGGGTTATCTGATGCTTTCCATTCCGTTCGATTCATCGGGATACCTGTACGCGGCGCTAGGTGTGATCGTGGTGGGCAATGGCCTCTTCAAGGCGAGCGCGGCGAATCTCGTGCGGCGCATTTACGAAGGTGATGATGCGCGGCTCGACAGCGCGTTCACCATCTACTATATGTCGGTCGATATCTGCTCGACCATTTCGATGCTCGCAACACCGTGGATCAAGGATCACTGGGGCTTGCACGCGGCTTTCGCCGTGTGTTTCGCGGGCATGGTGCTGGGCTTGATCAACTTCATGCTGATGCGGCGTACGGTCGGGCACATCGGCTCCGCGCCGGACGACGAGCCGATCCAAGTGGCGCCGCTTCGCCGTGGTCGCATTGGGCGGCGTGGCCCTGGGTCTAGCGACAGTGTTCGTGCTGCAGAACGAAGGGGTGGCTGCGATCTGCGTATACGGGGCAGGTGCTGCCGTGCTCATGATCTTTGGCTGGATGCAGTTGAAATGCGATCGAAGCGAGCGCGCTGGTTTGCTCGCAGCATTGATCCTCACGCTGCAGGTCATACTGTTCTTCATCTTTTATCAGCAGATGTGCACGTCGCTGACCTTGTTCGCGCTGCGCAACGTGGACGCATCGTTCACGCTCTTCAACGTGACCTTGTTCTCATGGAGCGCTGCCCAATTCCAGGCGTTGAATCCACTGTGGATCATGCTGCTGAGTCCGTTCCTCGCGATCGCGTATACGCGCCTCGCGAACAGTGGTCATGACGTCCCCATCGCCGCAAAGTACGCGCTGGGTTTCATGGTGGTGGCGCTGGGATTTTGCGTGTTCGCGTTCAGCGGCCGATATGCCGTCGATGGCCGCGTGTCGTCGTGGTTCATGGTCGGTGGCTACGGGCTCTATTCGCTTGGCGAACTCCTGGTGTCCGGGCTGGGCCTCGCGATGATCGCCCACTACGTGCCCGCACGCATGAGCGGTTTCATGATGGGCGCGTATTACGTCGCGACCGGGGTATCGCAGTATCTGGGCAGCGTGGTCGCCAACTTCGCGCGCATGCCGTCCAACGACCTGAGTTCGCTGCAATCGCTGCCGCTTTATACGAAGCTATTTTTCGGACTTGGCTGGCTCGCGGCCGGCGGGGCTGCCGTCGCCATTATTTTGCTGCCGCTGTTAAATCGCTTGTCGCGAGAACGTCGGCGTTGTGTGGACGTGGTACGTAGTGGGACAGATCCGTTTCCGGCAAAGCCGGCATCGATGCAATAACGTCAACGCACTCGCATTCATTCACAATATTCTTCGATTCGGTTTGACCTGACATACCCTTAGCGCTATAATCTTTTTCGCGGGGTGGAGCAGTCTGGCAGCTCGTCGGGCTCATAACCCGAAGGTCGTAGGTTCAAATCCTACCCCCGCAACCAAAGATTAAACGCATAAAGCCCGGTCTAACCGGGCTTTATGCGTTTACGGTCGTGCACGGTCGAAAAGTGCTTCGGTGACTGTTCGTGACTATTCGTCAGGCACAAAAATCCCACACGATATAAATCGCGCAGGTTTCGAATTCTGGATGCGAGGGACAGGGCCGATACAGTTATCAGCACTCGTTGTCTTCGAGCCTTCAACGGAAGCCAAGCGTGGAGTGCGGTTTCTATTTCCGCACGATCTGTCGATGGCTTCATGCGGTCAATCCGACATGCTCGATTCAGCAAGGGCGCGCTAGACGGTGCTGAATGCGGCTGCCGCTCAAGCTTCGCCTCGATGGGCGCAGTGCCTATGATTTATTCGCGGATCGAGCCACGAATCGCGGGCCACGGATTTGGACGCTCGCATTCGTATCAAGGGTCGTCCGTGTGTCGGACAATTACCTCGCACTTATCTGGCCTACACCGGGGCCGATCGAACAAGCTCCTGGCTACTCGGCGCTTCGATCGAACTGGGTCGACCTGCAAGCTGCCGTTCAGACGTACAACACCATCAATACATTTTCTTGGGCAATTGCGCGCGGCGGATCTGCTTGCGCAGGCGAGCAACAGCAGCAGCTTTCTTGCGCTTGCGCTCGGTGGTCGGCTTTTCATAAGCCATACGCGACTTCAGTTCCTGAATCAGGCCGGTACGTTCGACGGTGCGACGAAAACGGCGCATGGCGACGTCGAAAGGCTCGTTCTCTTTCAACAATACTTTTGTCATTGATATCTCAGTTGGTCTGGCCCTGCCAGAAAATCGGGTAAAAGGCAATTGTACACTTTTCGGCGCATCGATTACACGCGGCGGAACAATCAGACGCGCTTCGGCGCTCGGGAATGTCATCGTATGTCTTTGATAAAAGACAACAATCCCGGATTACCCGGGTGCCGGCCTTGGGTCGCCGACGGTTTGCGCAGCACGCATTCCGAGGCCGATTCACGCGCTCAAAAACCCCGGCCGCGAGGTCGTTTTGTGCCGGTGGAATTCGGAATTTCCAGGAAATCCACTTGATCGATCGTCAAGTCGGACGTAGGCAGCGCCACGCACGGCAGAATCCAGCCCGTGGCCTTTTCGCCCGCACTCAACCCCGGCCAGTCGATCCGATACTGCACGGCGCCATCGAGCAGACGGCACAAGCAAGCGCGGCACGTGCCGTTGCGGCACGAACTCGACAGGCGCAGCCCGGCAAGCGCGGCCGCTTCAAGGATCGTGGTCTGCCCGGTTGACGCGAACGCGCGCTGCGAAGGCAGCAGCGTGATCGTAAAAGAGCGTGGACGGTCGGCGGCGCTCATGATGCTCAGGGCGCTTTGGTAATGACCGCGCGACCGTGGGTCAGGTCGCGGATAACATCGGCGGCCTGGTCGCGCACGGCAAGCGGCATCTGGATCGACAGGCTTACGGCCATGCCGTAGCGGGGTTCATCGAGTGCATGGCCTTCCTGGTCGACCCAGCGGCGCACGCGCGCTTCATCGGCGTAGTCCACTTCCACTTGCAGCACGCCGAGCGCCACGCGTTCTATGCGCTCGGCCAGTTGCATCGTGGTTGCAATGGCGTCCGTGTACGCACGGACCAGGCCTCCGGCGCCGAGCTTGATGCCGCCGTAGTAGCGCACGACGGCGGCCAGCACGCCATCCACTTCGTGATGCCGCAGCACTTCCAGGATCGGCCGGCCGGCGGTGCCCGAAGGCTCACCGTCGTCGGACATGCCGGATTCACCGCCCGCCAGCAACGCCCAGCAGACATGCGTGGCGCTGGGATGCTGAGCGCGCAGTGCGTCGAGTTCGAGCATCGCGGCCGCGCGATCGGCGACAGGAATCGCCAACGCGATAAAACGGCTTTTGCGGATATCGATTTCTGCACTGACGGCGGCGGCGAGGGTGTAAGTGGGCAACTAAAGCTCAGGCTGAAAGAGAGGTGAGGAGAGGGGCGCGATGCATTGCAATGGTAGGGTGAAAGCGGTGTCGCTGCGAACTATGCGGCGATGAACCGCGCACACCCTCCGGTACACCTTATATGGCTCATTCCTGCGGAATCAACGCCTTGTCTTCGCCGAGGGATCGTTGCATCAGCACTGTGTCCACCCATTGGCCATGTTTGTAGCCGACCTTGCGCAACACGCCGACATGCTCGAATCCAAGACGCGCATGCAACGCAATCGACCCGGCGTTGCCACTGTTGCCGATCACGGCCACGAGTTCGCGCCACGGCCCTGCATCGCAACGTTCGATCAGCGCCGTGAGGAGCGCGAGACCGAGACCACGTCCACCGAAACCATCGGCGATATAAACCGAATCTTCTATGGTGTGCCTGTACGCCGATCTCTGCCGATACGCGGTCGCATACGTGTAACCCACCACCACGCCATCCATCTGCGCTACGAGGTAGGGCAGGCCCGCACCGGTGATGGCCGCGTGACGTTGACGCATCTCGTCGACGCCCGGCGGCGTTTCCTCGAAGGTCGCAAGAGCATGCAGCACGTAATGAGCATAAATGCGGGTGATCGTTTCGAAATCGGTAGCGTTCGCGTCGCGGATCGTGAGAGCGCCGGCTTCGTGCAATGCCATCGAGTGCCTCCATGGTTCAAGTGTTAATCAGCCAATAATGCGGCCAATGACAGTCATGAGAAATGTCATCAACCAAAGGTCTGATTTTCTCACGACTATCGGACTCATCCGCCAATTCCAAGACGTCTCTGCGTGCGTGCCGGAAAAGCACTGAGCCGGCGTGCGCCAGCCCACCAAAGCGGGCATTTCGTGAGCCGCGAAGCATTGAAGCCCGGTGTATCTCGCCGCTAAACTGGGCCGTTTGCAGGGACCATGCAAGGAAACAGGGATACGGTTGTCAGCCAAGCGGACACCACTTACGGCCTGAACAACCGGACCACTATCAACAGCGCTAACGGCGCACTAGGCGCGAGCCACCCAACCTTGACAAAATCGACGCAGATGTCAACAGGTGCCTCATTAAAATCCATCATTCAGCGCGCATCCGGCGCAAAGGCGTCGCGAAATGAGCGCACGATGAGCACGTTCAAACACAGCGGGCGCGTGGCGTTCCTGGCAGGCATCGTGCTAATCGTGGCGTTGTTGCCGGGCGTATTGTGCGTCCTGTTTGCGCCCGGCGTGGATGAACGCGTCGCTGCAGCACGGGAAGCCGCTGCGCTCGAAAGCTACGTTGTGCGCATGGTCGACACCGGTGCGATCCGCCTGATCGCAAACACGCCCGTTGTGTCCGCACCGTCCCGGTTATTTGCGCAGCTTCCGCTGCCCGGATTCGCCACTGCGGTGATACCCGCGAATCCCGGGAATATTAGTACGCCCCATAGCGGCTTTGAATCAGCAAGCGTGGTCAACACGACGAACGTCGCGCGCACATCGGATGCGACTTTCGCTGAACGGCTGCGCGCGCTGCCCTGGACCTGGCTGCTTGCGGGTATCGCGAGCGGCCTGACGCTTTCCGCGTGGCTCGGCCTCTTGATGGTGCGCCGTCTCTCGCCAACCGGGCAGCTCAGCGATGCCGTGCGCCGGCATCAATTCATCGTCGCGTATCAGCCGATTGTCGATCTCGCCACGCGCCGCTGTATTGGCGCCGAAGCGCTGGTGCGCTGGAAGCACCAGAATCGCATCGTGCGTCCCGATCATTTCATTCCGCTCGCGGAACATCGTGGCCTGATCCAGGCCATCACCGACCAGGTATTCGATACGGTCCTGCTCGAACTTGGCGAGTTCTTGCAGCGCTATAGCGAGCTCTATGTATCGATCAACCTGAGCGCGCCGGACCTGACATCGCGGCGGTTCCTGGAGCGCCTCACACCCGCGCTCGAGGCGGCGAAGATCGCGCCGCAGCAGATCCGGATCGAGGCGACCGAGCGCTGTTTTCTCGATGCCGATGCCGCCAAGGAAGTGATCCAGGCGTTCCGCGATGCCGGGCATCCGGTGTATATCGACGACTTCGGGACGGGTTATTCGAGCCTCTCGCACCTGCAGAATTTCCAGGTGGATGCGCTGAAGATCGACAAGTCTTTCGTCGATACCGTCGATCAGGACTCGGCATCCAGTAGCGTGGCGTCGCACATTATCGACATGGCGCTGACGCTGCATGTCCAGGTGGTTGCCGAAGGGATCGAGCGCGAGGAGCAGGCGTGTTACCTGCGCACGCGCGGCGCCCAATTCGGGCAAGGCTGGCTATTTTCCGCGCCGCTGACGGCGCCGGATTTTATTCGCTATGTAGGACGTGGTCCGGCGACAGTGTAGGCTTGCCTCATTTCCACTTCGGGGCAATGACCATGACCATCACCAGGATGACCGATCCGGTTGCAACCGCGTTTCTCAAGGACGTGCGCCATCCGCTGCTGGCGCTGCACCGTAGCATCCTCGACGAATTGCGTACCCGCCACGAAGCCGAATTCGGCGTGGTGTCGCCGGGCGAGTTCCTGCAGATCGTGATTAACGGCAGCGCTTACAAATGGCTGGGCCCGCTCTCCACCCTGATTGCCGCGCTTGACGACGTGCTCGATGACGACGAAGCCACGCCGGACGGCCGTATCGACATGGCGCACGCGGTCACGGCCATGTTCGGCGCGAAGGATCGCCATACTGCATTCGACGCGCAATACCTCCCGTTGCTCCAAACCAGTCCCGAGATCGCGATCGCCAATGGGCGCGTGGCGCAGCAAGTGCGCGCTGTCACGCCAGCACCTGCTGAAAAGGAGTGACCTTAGGCTGCTGCCGGGCGAGGGCGTTTGTCCCTATGACTGCTCGCTGGCGGCTTTCGGTAGAATCCGCAGCCATGATCGACATAGGGCGGGCTATCAGACTCATGAAGCCCGCCAGACCCATCTTCCGGGGAGAATGCGTTGGAATCATCCGCACAAAATGCTGCATCGGCCGCCGCGCAAAACGCCGCGGTCAAACTCGTCGCCCGCGATATCCACAAGCGCTTCGGCGAGAACGAGGTGCTCAAGGGCGTCTCGCTCGCGGCCAACGCCGGCGATGTGATCAGCATCATCGGCTCGAGCGGCTCGGGCAAAAGTACCTTCCTGCGCTGCATCAATTTCCTCGAACGGCCGAACGCGGGCGAGATCATCGTCGACGGCGAGCCGGTGCGCACGAAAGCCGACCGCATGGGCAATCTCGAAGTGGCCGACCACAAGCAGTTGCAGCGCGTGCGCACGAAGCTCGCGATGGTGTTCCAGCATTTCAACTTGTGGGCGCACATGACATCGATTGAAAACGTCATGGAAGCGCCGATGCACGTGCTGGGGTTATCGAAGAAGGAAGCGAGCGAACGGGCGCGGGAATGCCTTGAGAAGGTCGGGCTGGCGCCGAAGGTGGAGAAGCAATATCCGTCGCACTTGTCGGGCGGGCAGCAGCAGCGCGTGGCCATTGCCCGCGCGCTCGCCATGCATCCCGACGTGATGCTCTTCGATGAACCCACGTCCGCGCTCGATCCCGAGCTGGTGGGCGAAGTGCTCAAGGTCATGCAGAAGCTGGCCGAAGAAGGCCGCACGATGATCGTCGTGACACATGAGATGGGCTTTGCGCGCAATGTATCGAATCATGTGATGTTTCTGCACCAGGGCCGGACAGAAGAAGAGGGCGCGCCGGCTGAAGTGCTGAGCACGCCCAGGAGCGAACGGCTGAAGCAGTTCCTCTCTGGAAGCCTCAAGTAAGCTGGGCTTATCGGCGCGGCTACAAGGCCTTGGCGGGGCGATCGGCGTGATCGCTCCGCACGCCTAGGCCTTTCGGCTGACTTACGAGCGTCAATCCCCTCGAATACCATGAAACCTTGTCGCGTTCCCGCAAGACGCGGCGCCCGGGCGCGCCTACCATCTGAGAACGATGTGCATGGTGGAACATAAGCTGAATACCCGAACAAGCTAAGGAGCGGTTCATGACGGATCTCAATGTAACGCGCGGTACGTTCGACGAAGTGATGGTGCCTCTTTTCTCCCCGGCGAATTTCGTGCCGGATCGCGGACTTGGTTCCCGCGTGTGGGACACGGAAGGTCGTGACTATGTTGATTTCGCCGGCGGTATTGCGGTAACGGCGCTGGGTCACGCGCATCCCGAACTGCTGAAAGTACTCCACGATCAAGGTCAGAAACTCTGGCATATCGGCAATGGCTACACCAACGAACCGGTGCTGCGGCTGGCGACTCGCCTCACCAACCTGACCTTCGCCGACCGCGCGTTCTTCGCCAATTCCGGCGCGGAAGCGAACGAAGCCGCGCTGAAACTCGCGCGCCGTTACGCGATCGACAACACCGGTCCGCAGAAAGTCGAAATCATCTCGTTCACGCAGTCGTTCCACGGCCGGACGTTGTTCACCGTCAGCGTGGGCGGCCAGCCGAAATACGCCGAGGGCTTCGGCCCGACGCCGCAAGGCATCACCCATCTTCCTTATAACGACCTCGCCGCCGCGCGTGCCGCAATTGGCCCGCAAACCTGCGCGGTAATCGTCGAGCCGGTGCAGGGCGAAGGTGGCGTGCTGCCCGCCGATCTCGCGTTCCTCCAGAGTCTGCGCGAGGCTTGCGACCAGCATGGCGCACTGCTGATTTTTGATGAGGTACAAACGGGCGTGGGCCGTACCGGCACGTTCTACGCGTACATGGGCTACGGCGTGACGCCGGACATCCTCACGACCGCGAAGGCGCTCGGCAACGGTTTCCCGATCGGTGCAATGCTGACCACTGACAAGATCGCCGCGCATTTCAAGGTTGGCGTGCACGGAACGACCTACGGCGGCAATCCGTTGGGCGCGGCTATTGCGGACAAGGTGGTTGAACTGATCAGCGACCCCGCCTTGCTCGAAGGCGTGCAACAACGCAGCGCCGCGATCAAGGCGCATTTGAAGCGCATTGACGAGCGTTTCTCCGTGTTCAAGGAGATCCGCGGCAAGGGCCTTTTGATTGGCGCCGAACTCGCCGATGCTTACAAGGACCGCGCCAAGGATGTGCTCACTGCCGCCGCGAAAAACGGCGTGATCATGCTGATTGCAGGGCCGAACGTGCTGCGTTTCGCGCCGTCGCTGATCATGCCCATGGCTGATCTCGACGAAGGGTTTGCGCGCATCGAAAAGGCCATCGCCGAGTTGGCGCATTGAGCGTGCGGGCTTCGGTCAATTCTTTCAACCAACGGAACCGCCGATGTTAATCGTCCGCCCCGCAAGACTCGCCGATCTCGACGCGCTCGAACGGATGGCGAATGCCGCGCATCCGGTACTGCATTCGTTGCCGCGCGACCGCCGTGTGCTGGAAACGCGCGTTGCGCTCTCCGAAGATTCGTTTCGCGCGGAAGTCGAGTTTCCGGGCGAGGAGTTTTACCTGTTCGTGCTCGAACAGACCACGACCGGTGCGTTGCTTGGCAGTTCGAGCATCGTGGCATCGGCGGGATATTCGGAACCGTTCTACGCGTTCCGCAATGACGCGCTGATCCACGCGTCGCGGGAGCTCAAGGTGAACCGCAAGATCCACGCGCTCACCATGTCGCATGAACTCACGGGCAAGAGCCGCCTGACGGGTTTCTATATTGACCTGTCGGTGCGCGAGGCCACGCACGATGCCGCCGCGCATCTGCTCTCCCGTGCCCGCATGATGTACGTGGCCGCGAACCGCAAGCGTTTCTCCGACGACATCTTCTCGCTCATGCTTGGCGTTACCGACGAAGCGGGCGTATCGCCATTCTGGGAAGCGGTCGGGCGGAAATTCTTTGGCCGCGATTTCGAGCAGGTCGAACTGGAATCGGGTGGCCGCAGCCGTACGTTTATCGCAGAAGTCATGCCGAGTTATCCGCTCTACGTGCCTTTGTTGCCGCCCGAAGCACAACGCGTGCTGGGCGAACCGGACGACGGCGCGTTGCTCGCGTATGACATCCATCTTGAGGAAGGTTTCGAGCCGGATCGTTTCGTCGATATCTTCGATGCAGGCCCTGTTCTGACCGTCGCGGTTGAACGCAGTGCGTCCGTGTTGGCGAACGAAGTTCGCGCCGTGCGAGCGGCTCAGGACGACACGGGCACGTCGGGCACGCCGTACCTGATTGCTGCCGGCGGCGCGCACGCGTTTCGATGCGCGTTGGTCAATTTGCCGTCGTCGCGTGTGAGCGGTGCGCCCTTGTCCGCCGAGCTGTGCGAGGTTCTAAGCGTGAAAGATTCCGATACGGTGCGTTGTGTGCCACTTCATCAGGCTTCGGGAGAATTGCAATGATCGTTGTCCGCTGCGTGCAGCCTGGAGATGTCGACGCGCTTGTCGCGCTCGCGCACGAGACCGGACCGGGACTCACCACCTTCAAGCCGGATCGCGATGCGCTGACTGCGCGCGTTGAACGTGCACGACGCACGCTTGCCGACGAAGCCGCAGCCTTCGAAGCAGGGTATCTGTTTGCGATGGAAGACACGGCCACCGGCGACATTGCGGGCGTGTGCGGTATTGAAACGGAAGTCGGACTGGAGCAGCCGTTTTATAACTATCGCGTGTCGACGGTCGTGCATGCGAGCCGCGACCTGGGCGTGTGGACCAAGATGTCGCTGCTCAACATCTCACACGATCTCACCGGTTATGCCGAAGTCTGTTCGCTTTTTTTAAGCCCGCGATATCGCACGGCCGGCGTGGGCGGTTTGCTGTCGCGTTCGCGCTTCATGTTTATCGCGCAATTCCGCGAGCGCTTTCCGGAGCGTCTTTGCGCCGAACTGCGCGGTCACTTCGACGAAAGCGGCGCATCGCCATTCTGGCAGGCAGTGGGATCGCACTTTTACCAGATCGATTTCAACGCTGCCGACTATCTCAGCTCGCACGGCAAGAAGTCGTTCCTGGCCGAGTTGATGCCGCGATATCCGGTCTATCTCGCCATGCTGCCGGAAGACGCGCAAGCGGCGGTCGGGTTGACGCATCGCGACACCATGCCTGCCCGCAAGATGCTCGAAACGGAAGGGCTGCGCTATGAAAATCACGTCGATATCTTCGATGCCGGCCCGGTCCTCGAATGCCACGTAGCCGACTTGCGCACGGTGCGCGAGAGCGTGCTGGTGACGGTGCGCGTGGGTGAGCGTGCAGTGCACGGCGAGGCTCGCAGCCTGGTATCGAATACGTCGCTGGACGACTTCCGCTGCGGCGCGACGTTCGGCGTGCCCGAAGACGGCAGCTTTTTGCTGACGCCTGAAGAAGCCGATGCGCTTCGCGTGCAAGCCGGCGATACGGTGCGCGTCTTGGCATCGCAGCCGCGCTCAAAGAAAGCAAGTTAAGGACAAGGATCATGACGACGATTTCGACTCAATTGTTTATCGACGGAACGTGGACCGAGGGCACGGGCGCCCCGTTCGCGTCGCGCAATCCGGGCAATGGTGACGTGGTGTGGGAAGGCGCGAGCGCGTCGGTTCAGGACGTCGAGCACGCCGTGCTTTCAGCGCGACGCGCTTTCGCTTCGTGGTCCGCGTTGACGCTGGACGAACGCATAGCCATCACTCGGCGTTTCGCGGCGTTGCTGACCGGGCACAAGGAAACGCTGGCTCATACCATTGGCCTCGAGACGGGCAAGCCGTTGTGGGAAGCGCGGACCGAAGCTGCGACGATGTCCGCTAAAGTCGATATCTCCGTCAAGTCGTACCACGAACGCACCGGCGAGAAACGCCAGGAAATGGCCGACGGCATAGCCGTACTTCGGCATCGTCCGCATGGTGTGGTGGCCGTGTTTGGCCCGTACAACTTCCCGGGACATTTGCCGAATGGGCATATTGTCCCGGCGTTGATCGCGGGGAATACGGTCGTGTTCAAGCCATCGGAATTCGCGCCCGGTGTCGCCGCGCTGACGGTGGATTTGTGGGCGCAAGCCGGCTTGCCCGCCGGCGTGCTGAACCTGGTGCAAGGCGAGAAGGACACCGGCATTGCGCTTGCGAATCATCGGCAGATCGATGGACTGTTCTTCACTGGCAGCTCGGATACCGGCACGTTGTTGCATCGGCAATTCGGCGGTCGTCCGGAGATCGTGCTCGCGCTGGAAATGGGCGGCAACAATCCGCTGGTCGTGGCTCAAGTCGAGGACATTGATGCCGCCGTGCATCACACGATCCAGTCGGCGTATTTGTCGGCGGGGCAGCGCTGCACGTGCGCGCGCCGGTTGTTCGTTCCGGACAATGCGTTCGGCGAGCGGTTCACCGAGCGCCTGATCGACGTGACGTCGAAGATCAAAACCGGCGCCTTCGACGCAGACCCACAACCGTTCATGGGCGCGGTGATCTCGGCGCGCGCAGCCGCGAAGCTCGTGCAGGCGCAGGCGCAGTTGATCGAAGCGGGCGGCAAGCCGTTGCTTCAAATGACGCAACGCTCGGCGCAGCTTGGCTTCGTTACTCCTGCGATCATCGACGTGACGAATGCGCGCAACGTCCCCGACGAAGAGCACTTTGGCCCGATGCTGCAACTCACGCGCTACAGCAGTTTCGATCAGGCAATAGAGCGCGCCAACGACACCGCGTTCGGTTTGTCCGCGGGCCTGTTAGCCGACGACGAAGCCGCGTGGACGCACTTCCAGCGTACCATTCGAGCCGGCATTGTGAACTGGAACCGGCCGACCAATGGCGCGTCGTCAGCGGCGCCGTTCGGTGGTATCGGCCGCTCCGGCAACCAGCGTCCGAGCGCGTTTTACGCAGCGGACTATTGCTCGTATCCTATGGCGTCCGTCGAAAGCACCCAGTTGCAAATGCCCGCGAGCGTCTCGCCCGGCCTTCAGTTCTGAGGAACCACGATGCAAGCATTCGAAGCGAACTTCGACGGGCTGGTCGGCCCGACGCACAACTATGCGGGGCTGTCGTTCGGCAATGTCGCGTCGCGCAACAACGAGAAATCGGCCGCCAATCCGAAAGCCGCGGCGAAGCAGGGCTTGCGCAAGATGAAGCAACTGGCCGACCTTGGATTTCATCAAGGTGTGTTGCCGCCGCTCGAGCGCCCGTCGCTCAAGTTGCTGCGCAGCCTGGGTTTCACCGGCGACGACGCTACGGTCGTCGAACGTGCTGCGCGTGAAGCGCCAGAATTGCTTGCTGCTGCGAGCTCCGCTTCGGCAATGTGGACCGCGAACGCGGCGACGGTGAGTCCATCGGCGGATACGAACGATGGCCGCGTGCATTTCACGCCGGCCAATCTCAGCACGAAGTTGCATCGTGCGATCGAGCATGAGGAAACGCGCCGTTCGCTCTCGGCCATTTTCGCCGATGAGAAACATTTCAAGATCCATCACGCATTGCCGGGAACGCCTGCGTTGGGCGATGAAGGCGCGGCAAACCACACGCGTTTTTGCAACGAGTATGGCGAGAAGGGCGTGGAATTTTTCGTCTACGGACGCAGCGAATACGCTCAAGGCACGGCAGAACCGAAGCGTTTTCCCGCACGCCAAACGCTTGAGGCAAGCCGTGCGGTTGCTCGCCTTCACGGGCTATCGGACGACGCGACCGTGTTCGCGCAACAGCTTCCTGATGTGATCGATGCCGGCGTGTTTCATAACGACGTGATCGCCGTGGGCAACCGCAACACGCTGTTCTGCCACCAGCGCGCGTTCCTCGATCAGGCCGGCGTGTACGACCAGCTTCGGGCGAAACTCGAAACACATGGCGGCGCATTCACCGCTATTGAAGTGCCGGAAGACGAAGTCTGTGTGGCCGATGCCGTCTCCTCGTATCTGTTCAATAGCCAGTTGCTGACGCGACCAGACGGCCGGCAGGTGCTGGTTGTGCCGCAGGAGTGCCGCGAAAACGAACGTGTCGCCAAGTACCTCGATTCATTGAAAGGACGTGCCACGTCCGTTGACGACGTCCTCGTCTTCGATCTTCGCGAGAGCATGAAGAACGGCGGTGGTCCTGCGTGCTTGCGCCTTCGTGTAGTGCTCAACGATACGGAGCGGGGCATAGTCAACCCTGGCGTGTGGATGAACGACACATTGTTCGCGCAACTCGATGCCTGGATCGACACGCACTATCGTGACCGTATTGCACCCGGTGATCTCGCCGACCTGAAACTTCTCGATGAATCACGCGCGGCGCTTGATGCGTTGACTGGGATTCTCAAGCTTGGTGCTATCTATGACTTCCAGCGCTGAGGCGACCATGTTCGCGAACTTTCTCGACTTTGTGCTCGATGGGAAAAAGCCCGCACTGACTGAAGGCACGTTGCCGAGCGGCGTGAAGTGGGCGTGGCTGGGAGACGGCATCGTTCGCTTTGAACCACAGAACGCGACGCTGCAAAGCGTGGCGGCATCGGCGGGAATTCATGGCGATGAAACCGCGCCGATCGAAATGCTGTCGATGCTCGTCGCGGATATCGCGAGCGGCAAGGCGGCGCTGAGGAGCCGCGTGCTGGTCATCTTTGGCAATATCGACGCGATGCGTGCGTCCTGCCGGTATCGCGATGACGATCTCAACCGGCTGTTCAACGGCCGCTATCTTGAGCTTGCTGCGAGTCATGAATCGCCGCGCGCAGCAGAACTTGAGAATGTCACTCGGGCGTTTTTCGCGGAAGCTAAAGCCGAAGCCGAGGGCGACGCTACCCACGCAAAGTGGCATATCGATATGCACACGGCCATCCGCCCGTCTGTGTTCGAGCAGTTTGCGTTGCTGCCCTACACGGCTGAGCCATTGTCACCCGCGATGTTCGACTGGTTACAAGATGCGGGGTTGTCGGCGGTATTGCTGCACAAGGAGAAGTCGAACACGTTCACGCATTTCACTGCAGAGCAATGCGGGGCGCTCGCGTGCACGCTGGAGCTTGGCAAGGTGCGGGCATTCGGGCACAACGATCTATCGCGTTTCGCGGCTTCAGACGCCGCGTTGCGGCGGCTGATTGCGGGGCTTGCGCCGACCAAACCGTCTAGCCAGACATTGAAAGTGTTCACCGTCGTCGGACAAATCAACAAACAGAGCGAGGCGTTCAAGCTGCACGTAGCCGGCGATGTCGCGAACTTCACGCCGTTCGCGCGCGGCACGGTGCTCGCCGAGGATGGCGATTACGCGTACGAAGTGCTGCGCGACGAGGAGCGCATCGTGTTTCCGAATCCGACGGTCAAGCCGGGCTTGAGAGCGGGGCTTATGGTTATCGATACGACTCAGGAAACATTCGATTCGTTATAAGTTGCTCTGCTTGCCAGTAGGGGCCACGACCACGGTACACGTAGTCCCCGCAGCCAGCACGACATCTGCTGGGACCTCGTCGATATGAATCCGCACCGGCACGCGTTGCGCGAGCCGGACCCAGTTGAACGTGGGGTTCACATCGGCGAGCAGCTCGCGGCTTTGTGGATTGTCGCGATCGTAAATGCCGCGGGAAATACTCTGTACGTGGCCCTTCAACACGCCGCCGCTCATCAGCCGCATCTCAGCCTTATCGCCAATACGCACACGCGGCAGCTTCGTTTCCTCGAAATATCCGTAGACCCAGAACGAATGGCTATCGACGATAGCGAGTTTCGCTGCGCCTGTTGTCGCGTAGTCGCCGCGATGCACGTTCAGGTTCGTCACGTAGCCGTCCACTGGCGCAAACACTTTCGTGCGCGCCAGATTCAGCTCGGCGGCATCGAGCGCTGCCTGCGCTTGCTGCAAGTTCGCGGCGGCGCCGGATGCGGCCTGGCTTGCGTTATCGCGTGACTCCTTCGACACCACCTCGTTGTCCAGATCCGCGCGGCGCGCGGCGTCGTCGCGACGCATGCGTAAATCTGCTTGGCGCGCGGCAACCGCAGCCTGCGCTTGTTCGACGGCAATCCTGTAATGCGACGGATCGATTTCCATCAGCAGATCGCCTTTGTGGACGAGCTGGTTATCGGCGACCGGCATGGTCACGACCGCGCCGGAGACATCAGGCGCGACGTTGATCACGTCCGCGCGCACGCGTCCGTCGCGGGTCCACGGCTGGTCCATGTAATGCACCCACAGCACGCGCCCGATCAAGATGGCCGCGCAGAAAATGAGCGCGGTCATGAAGAGCCCGAAAATTTTCCTGATGATCATGATGCGGTTTTAATCCTTCAATAATGTTCAGCGACGGCTTAGCGATACACCGCGAGCCCAAACAGCCCGCAGGTGCACACGAGCAGGCACGCGCGAAAGAGCGAGGGATGCCACACCACGCGATACAAGCCCGTGAGCGCCAGTAGCCGATCAACAAACCACGTCAGCAAGCCGCCTGCGATAAACAGCAGCAGGATCGTCGGTACGTAGGCGTCGAGAATTGCGATATCACGCGGCATGGGGCGCTCCTTCTTGCGGGCGTTCGCGCTGGCTGAGATGGCCCAGCGGCGATTGTGGATCGAGCAAGGCCGTACGAATGAAATGCAGATGACTCGACATCCGATCCAGCCGATGGCGTTCCTCGCGCGGCTCATGCACGGTATCGAGCTGCGCCCGCAGATGTTCAATAGCCACCGCGGTCGCCGACAACGCGGCATCGAAGCGCGGAGTGGTGGGATGATCGAAGAGGCGCGCTACCTGATGCAATGCCTGTGTGATCGACGCCCTGGACGCGCGCGCGGCAGCGCCGGTATCGCTGTCCGCGCGGCTCAACTCGGTACGCAGGTCAATCACCGCGTGGCCCACTTCAAGCACCGCGAACAGCCAGCGCAATGCTTCGCGCTGCAGATCCTCACGACCTGCTGCAAGCGCGTCGATCTGCGAAAGCAAATCGCGCGCACCGCTTTCAAAGCGCATCGCGAGCCGGGTCAGGCTGCCTTGGCTCGCTGTCACCACCTGCCGCCGCAGTTCACGCAACAGCAGACGGCGCAGCCATGGCGCGTCGGTGGGCAGCAGCACGGCAAAGGCCATCGAACAAGCAAGCATGGAAACGACGAGCGCAATGGCGTCGTTGATAAAGCCCGACGGATCGTACTGAATGAGGTTGTCGGGACCCGCTAGAAAGCAGAAGAAGATGCAATACCCGACGCCGACGCCCATCATGCCGGGCCGCGTACTGATGAAGACGCCCAGCATCAGGAACGGCAGGAGCGCGGCCGACAGCAACAAGAATCCATCGATATGCGGATACAACCCAAACACCACGATCATGCCGGCGACGGTCGCGAGCGCCGTGCCTGCGGCCATCTGGAAGGCCATTTGCGTAGGTCGCGGCGACGATGAGGCGAGCGCAATCACCGCTGCCGCGTCGAGCACGGCCGTGCCGCCGCTGGGCCACGCCGATATGATCCAGAAGCCGCTCAGGACCAGGATCACGGCGAACGCCCGCAGTCCGGACACGCCGGCTGCGAGCAAGCTGGTCTTCGGCACATAACGCGTGATGCGGTGCTCGCGCTCGTGCGTGGGCACCGCGAGCGACGCGTAAGTCAGCGTGTAGGCATGCAGGTCATCCACGAAGCGATACAGCAACTCGGCGGCGGTATCGAATTCGAGCAGATCGATTGCAGGATCAAGCGCGCGTCGCGTTGCGCGGATACGCTTGGGCAGCCAGGCCTTGAAGGTATCGAGTTGCGCGGCGGCGTGAGCTGCATCGGCGGCTTTCTCCACCGGCCCGCCCGCTGCGCTCAGCAACGGCGCGACCTCGCGGAAATAGGGTTCCAAAGCGTCGACCGTCGCCGCTGCACCGTTGACGCGCAGACGGTTCATCAACTGATGCAGCGCGTGAAAGCGTGTCGAAACGCTCATGAACTCGGCGTTCAGTAACGCGACCCGGCCGCTGCGCATGCGTGTGTCGGGATCTTCGAACACGGCCACACTCCGCGCAGCCTCAAGCCCGACGATGTCCGCGACGAATGCCGCATTGATGCGCTCGATTTGCGAACGTTCAATACCGCCGCCCAACGCCTTCGACACGTAATCCACGAACGCGGTGAAACGCGTGCGCACAGAGGTCCGGACTTGCGCGCCGGCATGGCGCGGAAACACGAGCGCGCTGACTGCGCCTGAACACAGGATGCCTAACGATACTTCGGCAACGCGCGTCATCGCCGACAGAAACGAGGCGTCCGCATGCTGCGCAGCCGGTATGCCAATGAGCGCGGCCGTATAGCCCGACAACACAAAACCGTACGACCGAAAGTTACGGTTACGTGCCGCGCCCGCGGTGCAGATGCCGACCCAGAGCGCTGTCGCCGATAAAAACAAAACCGGCTGTTGCGAGAACAGGCTGATCAACGCGAGCATCACTACGAGGCCGACGAGCGTTCCGCAGAAACGGTAGAAGCTTTTCGCCAGCACCATGCCGCTTTGCGGTTGCATCACGACGAACACGGTTGTCATCGCGGTGCGTGGTTGCGGCAGGTCGAGACGCATCGCAATCCACAGCGCGAGGAACGCTGCCAACGCCGCCTTGAAGATGTGAATCCAGGCGAGACCGTCGGTCGCTGCCCAGTCTGCCAGCAGCGAATGAGGTCGGTTCAGCGAGGAGGAGGGCGTCGACATGCTCACTCGCTCCGCTCGCCAGATGACGCGTTTCTGTGCTCGGCGAACGGCCCGATATGCTTCGCCGGTTTCATCTGCGTGTCTGTGGGACTGCTGGCGGGGCTATCGGTGGAACTGTCGATGCCGCCGCCCAACGCCGCCGAGAACGTCGCATACACGGCGAGCCGTTCGGCGCGCACGCGTGCCTCGCCGTCCTGGGCGCGCAGCAATTGCGTCTGTGCGACGAGCACGTTCAGGTAATCGGTCAAGCCGCGCTTATACCCCTCGTCAGCCAGCCGATAACTCTTCTGCGCGGCGGCGACCGAGCGGCCGGACGAGTCGAGCTGGCGATCGAGCGACTGGAGCCGTACGACCTGATCGGCGACGTCGCGCAATGCTGCAACCAGCGTGGCGTTGTAGTGATCGACGGCCTGATCGTATTGCGCCGATGCCGCCCCGAGTTGCGAGCGCAGCCGGCCGCCTTCAAAGATAGGCAGCGTGATGGCAGGTCCCGCAGTCCAGCCGCTACCGTTACCGGTGAGGAAGGTCAGCAGCGCGCCGCCCGCGGACATTTGCGTCAGCGACGCCATCAAGTTGATGTTCGGATAGAACTGCGCCTTCGCGACATCGATACCGCGCGCCTGAGCGGCTACAGTCCAGCGTGCCGCGACCACATCCGGTCGACGTCCGATCAGTTCAGCAGGCAAAGCCGATGGCAAGCCAAGAGGCGTTGCCAGCGACAGCACGGGACGCGTGATCGAATCGCCCGCACCCGGGCCCGCGCCGGCGAGCGCCGCAAGCTGATTGCGGGCGAGCGCGATCGCTTCATCGTAGGTCTCGACCTGGCGCTCGTAATCCGGCAACGACGCTTCCGCCTGCGCCACTTCAAGCTGCGTTCCAATCCCGCCCTGCAGCCGCCGACGCGCACGCGCCGCGATTTTCTGCTGCTGGTCGAGCGTGGATTGAGCGATGTCGCGCAACGCAAATCCCTGCGATAAACCGATGTACGCGCGCACCACGTTCGCTTCGAGTTCGAGTTGTGCTGCACGGGCATCGGCGGCGCGCGCGTGGGTGGCATCCAGCGCGCGTTCCGCCGCGTTGCCGTCGCGGCCCCAGAGGTCGAGGTTGTACGAGAGCTGCAGCGCGGCCGTGTTGTCCCAGGTGTTGACGTTGTTGTACGGGCCGGGACCGTAATAGCCGCTTTCCGGCCACTGCTGGCGGTTGATCGCCATCGATCCATCGACTTGAGGCGCGAGCGCGGCTTGCGCCACGCCGGCCATCGAACGGGCTTCGCGCACGCGTGCGGCGGCCAGCGCCAGCGTCGGATTCCCGGCCTGCGCGCGGGCAACCCAGGCGTCGAGTTGCGGGTCGTTGTAGGCGCGCCACCATGTCGACGCCGGCCACGCCGCGTCGGTGTTAGCCGCACGCAGCGTCGCGCCGGCATCGAGCGACGACGTGTCCTGAAGCGTATCTTCGGGACTGACGTTTTTCGTGCTCGCGCAGCCTGCTATTGTTAAAATTAATGTAAGAACCATCGGAACGATGGTCTTTCTGATCGTGCGAATTCGCAAAATTATTTCTCAAATCGGATTGAGACACAGGCCAGAATTATATTTTTGCCTCGATTGGCGAGTAACTGGCAAAAATGAAAAGCATTGTTACGCGTTTTGATGTAATCATCGTTGCTTATGGCGTAACAATGCGGGATCACCGGAACGAGACCCAAGGCTCATGGATACGCTTCAAAACATGCGCGTGTTCTCGCGGGTTGTTGAAGCCGGCAGCTTCACTGCCGCGGCTCAGCAACTGAACACGACCACCGCTTATGCATCGCGCGCCGTCTCCGATCTCGAAGCGCACTTGCGCACTCGCTTACTCAACCGGACGACGCGCCGGATCGCGCTGACCGAAGCCGGCGAGCGTTATTTGCAGCGCTGCGAGCAGATTCTGGCGTATGTGGATCAGGCGGAAGCGGAAGCCGGCGACGCGCACGCGCGCCCGGCCGGCAAGCTCAAGATGCACGCCATGGCGGGTATCGGCCAGCATTACATCGTGCCGATGATTTCGCGTTACCGAAAACTGCATCCATCGGTGCAGATCGACCTGACGCTTGCGCAGCGCGTGCCCGACCTGCTGGATGAAGGTTTTGACGTGTCTATTGTGCTTGGGACCGAGTTGCCCGATTCAGGGCTGGTTTCCCAGCGCCTGGGAAGCGCGTTCAGCATCGCTTGTGCGTCGCCGGGCTATATCCAGGAACACGGTGTGCCGCATGTCTTGTCCGATCTGGTGCGGCACACGTGTTTGCAACTCATTACGCCCGCGTTTCCGCCGAACAAATGGACCTTCGATGGTCCGAACGGACAGGAAACCGTCACCCTCGGGCCATCGACCTTCACGGTGAATGTGGCGGAAGCCATGGCAGTGGCAATCAGCGAGGGTATGGGCGTGGGAATATTGCCCACTTCATCGGCCCTGCCTGCGTTGCGCGCGGGGTCCTTGGTGCGTGTCTTGCCGCAATACACCATGCAGATGCTCAATCTGTTTGCGTTGTATCCCTCGCGTCAGTACCTGGACGCGAAGATCCGGACCTGGGTCGAGTATTTGCGTGCTGAGTTGCCTGCCGCACTCGCCGCCGATGAAAAATCCCTGCAAGAATTTGTGGCGTCATAAACTTATGAGCAGGAGAATGGGCTAAGCGGGTAATGAGGTAGTTAAGGGGCTAGTTAACGCGCGGCTGCTTAGTGTGCTTTTATCGATGCTGTATAGTTGTCGCAATGCAACACTTGCTTACGTCTATTTCGGCTGCATCTTGATAGCTTGTAGTCTGTCTTTTAGCTTCACCGATTCACTTTTTACCGATTCGACAATATCTGAGGAAGTTATGAATACGCCGCTGATGATCGCCATCTATGCACTGCTGGCTCTGATCGCCGTGCCTGCCACCCGCGAACTGCTGCGTACGGCCCGCGAAAACGCGAAACGCGCGCGCCTGATCCCGATCCGTATCAATGAACGTAAGAACCGTCAATCGCGCGATTCTTCGGATCGTTGAGAAAAAAAGACCGAGCTATCGGTCTTTTTGTTTTTTATGGCGCAGTGTTTTTGGACCTGCGCCGGGGAAATTGTATCTCGCCGGCTGTCGGCCGCTGGTTTAGTGCGCGTCTGACGTTTTGGATTTTTCGTCCTGGAACGGGCGTTTTTAGCCCGTTTTTAGCCATCACGCTGATCGGTCGAACGGTTGCTTCTTGGTCGGTTAGTTTGCACCCGTCAGACATGCCTGTATCGCCTCCCTCCGAAAACGCGTTTTTCGCGCCTCCCCTGTTCAGATCTCGACCACGTTATCCCATTTGAACGACGGATTTTCAGGTGCACCCGTGCGCCTATCCCGATATCCACGCGGGTTACAGATCACGCGCGTGTCTCCTACGAAATAATCGAATGCGGTATGCGTGTGGCCGTGAACCCACAGCGCGACCGGTTCACGCACGAGCGAAGGTAGATCGCTCACAAAACCCGCCGATGCCCGGTCCGTCGCAAACTTCTCAGCCAGACTTTGCTTGAGCGGCGCGTGATGCGTGACCACAATCGTCTTGCCATCGAAAGGCTTTGCCAACTCATCCGCAAGCCAGGCCCGCGCTTGCCCATGGAGCGCCAGCGAGTCGCTGGGACTGAAGGAGCGCGGCTCATCTTCTGGCTCCGGCCAGGCGACCTGGATCACGCCACGGTAGTCGAGCATCACCCGCTCCGACGCTGCGATGGACTCGCGCATGTCTTCATCGCTCGCGCCGAACAGCGCGAAATCGGTCCACAACGTAGTGCCGAGCACGCGCCATTTCCCGTATCGGTCAGTGAGGGTGGTGTTGTTCAGGAAATGCACGTTGGGCAAACTGCGCGCGGCGTCCTGCATGGCGCTTTCGAGTGCGCCGAATTCGCCGTCGTAATATTCATGATTGCCCGGCACATAAACCACGGGTACCTGCGAACCGAAGTTTTCCGCCGCCCAGCGCAGACCCTCCGCATGATTGTGGATGTCGCCGGCCAGCACGACGAGATCGGCCTCCGCATACGGAATGGCCAGGGGTTCGTCGTGCTCTAGATGCAGGTCGGACAGAACGCGAATCTTCACGGCACTTATCTCCTTACTACTGTGACAACGTGTGCGACGCGCCCGGCGCACGCACGTCCGGCAGGACCTTGCCCGGATTCATCAGGTTCTCGGGGTCGAGCGTTGCCTTGAGCGCGCGCATGAGCCGCACCTCAACCGGTGATTTGTAGTGCATTGCTTCGGCCACCTTCAATTGTCCCAAGCCATGCTCGGCGCTGATACTGCCACGATGCGCGTGCACGCTTTCATACACAAGCGCATTGACCGGCGCCTGGAATTCGGCGAGAAAGCTTTCGGGATCGACTCCTTCCGGCGCCTGCACGTTGTAGTGCAGATTACCGTCGCCGAGATGGCCGAAGGTCACCATGCGTACACCCGGAATGGCTTGGGCGATGAGCGCGTCGGTTGCCTGAATGAAATGCCCGATGCGGGAAATAGGCACCGCAATATCGTGCTTGATATTGAGTCCTTCCGCGGCCTGTGCAAGCGGAATGTGTTCGCGCAAGTTCCAGAACGCCTTTGACTGCGACAAATTCTCTGCAACCACTGCATCCTTGACCAGTCCTTGTTCCATTGCATGTTCCATGAGCCGTTCGAACAACGCGCGGCCATGCTCCTCGCTTTCGCTATCGGATAATTCGAGCAACACGGTCTGGCCGTGTTTCTGACTGAACGGATAACGCATCTGCGGGAAATGCGTAGTGACGAGATGAAGCGAAAAGTCCGACATCAGTTCAAAGCCCGTCAGCAACGGGCCTGCATATCGTTGCGCGGTAGCAAGGAAATCGAGCGCTGCTTGCGGTGAGGCGAGCGCTGCCAGTGCCGTTACGCGAGCGACAGGCGCCGGATGCAGTTTCATTACCGCCGCGGTGATGATGCCGAGCGTCCCTTCCGCGCCGATATACAGGTCGCGCAGATCGTAGCCGGTGTTGTCCTTGCGCAGCCCGCGCAAGCCGTCCCAGATTTCACCCTGCGGCGTCACCACTTCCAGCCCGAGGCACAACTCGCGCGTGTTGCCGTAGCGCAGAACGGCAGTGCCGCCGGCGTTCGTTGAAAGATTGCCGCCGATGGTGCAACTGCCCTCGGCGGCGAGGCTCAGGGCAAAGAGCCGCTGTTCCTGCTCGGCGCGCGCCTGGATGTCGGCAAGGATTACGCCCGCTTCCACCGTGATGGTGTTGTTAAGCGGATCGACATCGCGAATCCGGCTCAGTCTGCGCAAACTGATGACGACCTGTGTGCCGCTGGCGTCTGGCGTTGCCCCGCCGGAGTGTCCGGTGTTGCCGCCTTGCGGCACGATAGGGAAGCGGAATTCCCGCGCGAGCTGCACCACTTTGGCGACCTGCCCGGTCGTGCCGGGAAGCACCACGGCACACGTCTGACCGTGATAGCGCTTGCGCCAGTCCGTGAGAAACGGCGCGGTGTCATGAGCGTCGGTCAGCACGTGGGCGGCGCCAATTGCTTCGATGCAGGCTTCAACAAAGTTACGTGAACGATCGGATGCGGTCATGGGTTTCGAAAAAGCGTTGGCGTGGACGACAGGTGGCACAGTATCGCGTAACGTTCGGCCGGGCGAACCCTGGCCGGACGGCATAGGTCTCGTCGGCGCGGAATATTCCGTGCTACAAATGATTTCCGGTTGACGATGAGTCTGGCGTTGAGTCCGGTATTGAGACGGCAGCGGCCCTTGCTCGCTTCGCGGCGCGCGCTGCGCGTTTGAACGGTGCAACAAAGCCAAGCGCGCAGACAAAGAACACAAGGGCGAGCAATGCTTCGAGCCAGCCAAGGCGTGCTGACAATCCGCCGTCGGTCATGCCGCGCACGATGCCTTCGGCAAGGTAAAGCAGCACGAGCATCGACGCCCATTGCAGCGTGTACACGTTGCGCCGGAGCGTGCCGCGCAGCGCGAACAGCAGCGGGACTGCCTTGAGTGCAAGCGCGGAGCCGCCCGGTCGCAGCGGCGCGAGCCAAAGCTCCCACGCAATCGACAATGCAATCAGCGCAATCAGGCTCAGCAGGGCTCCGCGTGCAAAGCCGGGTTGGGTGTTGGCTGCGTCCGGGACGGGCGTAGTGGTCATCGATCAGGCGCCGCGTTGAAGGGCGAGCGCGGTCGTGGCCAGACGCGCGCCGAGCGCCATGGCCAATGCTTTCTCGTCCGCAGAGATGCCGCTGCCGCCCGTTTCAGCGCGGGCGAAGTGGGACGCGCCATAAGGCGTGCCCCCGGTTTGGGTAGTGGTCAGCTTCGGCTCGGTGTACGGAATGCCCACTATCAGCATGCCGTGGTGGAGCAAGGGCAGCATCATGGAAAGCAGGGTGCTTTCCTGCCCGCCATGCAAGCTGCCCGTGGAAGTGAAGACGCTCGCGGGTTTGCCGGCGAGCGCGCCGGACAACCATTGCGGCGAAGTGCCGTCGAGGAAATATTTTAGTGATGCCGCCATGTTGCCGAACCGCGTGGGCGACCCGAGCGCCAGGCCGGCGCATTCTTCAAGGTCGCGCACTTCGGCGTAGGGTGGGCCATCGGCGGGAATATCCGGCTGCGTAGCTTCGCAAACGGTGGAGACAGTGGGCACGGTACGCACGCGCGCCTGCATGCCGGGCACACTGTCAACGCCTTGAGCGATCGCCTGGGCGAGCTCGCGGGTGGCGCCGTTGCGGCTGTAATAGAGCACGAGAATGTCGTTCATGAGCCTTTTCGGTGAACGGGTATTATAAGGATCGGGTGCGTGGACGTGGCATTTGGCGTGCTTTTGCTTGGCTGTTCAAGCCGCCTTGCGGATCTGTTGTCATGTTTCAAGGAGAGAGGTTCTTGCTGAAGTTTCCCATCAATCTCGACACAACGAAGCGGCTTGCCGGCTTCGTCGCCCGTCGTACGGGTGAGGATCGAGTGCCGCAGGTGGCCGGCAGTCTGACGTTCACCACCGTGCTGTCGCTCGTGCCGCTTGCGACGGTCGCCTTCGCGCTCTTTACCGCGTTTCCCATCTTCGCTTCATTCCAGATGTCGTTGCAGGATTTCCTTGCCGCGCACCTGATGCCGTCGCAGATCAACAGCCAGATCTTCAAGTACCTGAATCAGTTTGCGTCGAAGGCGAAGGGGTTGACCACGGTCGGCATGATCATCTTGTTCGTCACGTCGGTGATGACCATGATGACCGTCGAGTCCGCGTTCAACGTGATCTGGCGCGTGCGCAAATCGCGGCCATTTGCTCAACGCGTCCTGGTGTATTGGGCCATCATCACGCTCGGCCCAATTCTGTTTGGCGTGAGCTTGTCGATGTCGTCCTACCTGTTTGCGCAATCCATCGCATTTGCCGGTTCGCATAATCTTTTGCCACCGGTGATCGAGTGGGCGCTCGCCAGCGCGACGCTGCCGTTCACCATGCTGGCGTTCTCCATGCTCTATGTGTTCCTGCCGAATTGCAAAGTGGAGTGGCGCGACGCGCTCGTTGGCGGACTCGTGGCAGCTATCGCATTCGAACTGACGAAGCGCGGTTTCGGTTATTACGTGCGCCGTATCCCAACTTACACAGCTGTGTATGGCGCGTTCGCTGCGTTGCCCGTGTTCCTGCTATGGGTCTACTTGTGCTGGATGATCACACTGATCGGTGCAATGCTCACGTCCGCGTTGCCGGCAATCCGGATTGGGCAGTTTCATCGAAATGATTTTCCGGGGAGCGATCTGCTCGATGCCCTCGAATTACTCGCTCGCCTTGCGGAAGCGCGTGAAGCTGGGCTACCGGGTTACACCGGCCTCGAGCTTGCGCGGATGTTGCGTTGTGACGTGGATACGTCCATGCGCCTGGTTCGCAAGCTCGACTCTCTGGAATGGATTGCGAGGCTGGAGAACCTTCGGGTGCCGCGCTATGTGCTGATCTCCAATCCGCAACAGATCACGGTAGCAAGTCTGTTTGATTTGTTCGTGATTGAACGCGACGAGCTGGACTATCAGTTGCGACTCGATTCCTCGCACATTGACCGCGCCGCGTTAATGAATGCGCTGAGCAACGAGAAACTTGAGATTACGTTGGCGACCCTGCTGGCGGCGCGCGCAGCATCTCGTCAGGAAGGTGCTCCCGCGGCACAAGCGGTGACGTCCATGCCGCATCAAGCTGCCTGAAAAACCGCCCCTGAGGGTGACCGCCCCTAAAGCGAAATCCTGCCGATACAGATGTCCTTGAACATGACCCAGTCGCCCATCAGGCTATAGAGCGGATGACGAAAGGTGGCCGGGCGGTTTTTCTCAAAGAAGAAATGGCCGACCCAGGCGAAGCCGTAGCCGCAAATGACTGCGGCCGGAAGCCAGAGCCAATCGCCCGTGGCAATGGCCATTGCAAGACAGCCAATGACACCCAGAGAACCGATGAAGTGCAGCCGGCGGGACACCACGTTACGGTGCTCTTCGAGGTAATACGGATAGAACTCGGCGAAGCTCGCGAAGTGATCCGAATGCGCGGTTTGGGCCATGACAGTCTCCTTCGAGCAGGTTGCAGCATTGGCTCAGCAAGATTCATTCTCCGGCGATTGAGCCCGCCGCGCAACTGCGTTCAATTCGGATCTGGAAAAAGTTTGAGACCCCCTCCCATCCGGCTAGTGGCGGAGCGGGAAGAGGGCAGTTAAGCTTGATTCATGAACTAAGTTGATGAACGGAAACGTGCTCTGTCACTTAAGCCGGTTGCATCGCAAAACGGAATAATGCGGCGAGAGTTGCATCGGGTTGCTCGCTCATCAGTGCGTGGCCTGCGTCCAGCATGACTGTTTCAACAGATACGCCCGCTTGCTTCATCGCGTCGATCAGTGTGCGGCTGGCGCGCGGCGGCGTCATGGCATCCAGGCGACCCGCAATGACCTGCACCGGGCAACGTAGCGCCGCTGCTCGTTCCAGTCCGTCTGCATACGCGTTGCAGGCATTGAAATCGGCATGGAAGAGGCCGGATTCACCGCGAGTGGTCACTCGTTCCATCAGGCGCTGGTTGGCGCCATGTAGCCAGAAGCCCGGCGCGGGGCAGGACGGTTTTGCGGCGATCGACGAGTGTGACCATTGGTTGACCATGTCAATGGCATCGGGTTCGCGATCGAGCGCGGCATCGAGGAGCGTATCGGACACGGTCATTGGAAAGGCGGTAGCGAGCAGCGCAACACGGGTGACGCGGGACGGATAACGCGCGGCGCAATCGAGCGCGATCAGCGTGCCCATGCTGTGGCCGATCAGCATCGCCTTGTCGACCTTGGCGGCGTCGAGTAACGCCACCAGCCAGTCCGCGAGCGCTGCGATGCTTCGCCGCGCCGGGCCTGCGCTGCGGCAGTGACCGGGAAGATCCACAGCGAGCACGTTCATGCCGTGATGCGCAAAGTAGCGCGTCTGCAATGCCCAGACGCTGTGATCGTGCTCGGCGCCATGTACGAATACGGCCACCGGACGGTCAGGCTCGAACGCGTGACCGCCAGTGTAGGCGTAGGCCGGTGCGCCCTCGACGTCGAGCATCATGCGCGGCTCCCGTCGCCACTCCGGGGAGCGCTCGATGCAGCCTTCTGCGATGCCTTCAGGCCGCGCTTGAGGTCATCAATGAGATCGTCGGGATCTTCCAGGCCAATCGACAGCCGGATACGTCCCGGTGCAATACCCGCTGCGGCGAGGGCGGCGGCGTCCATGCGGAAATGCGTGGTCGAAGCAGGGTGGATGACAAGCGAGCGTGCATCGCCGACGTTCGCGAGATGCGAGAACAGCGTCAACGCTTCAATGAAGCGTCGAGCTGCCGCTACGTCGCCACGCAGGTCGAAACTGAAGACGGCGCCGGCGCCGCGCGGCAGCAGGCGTTTAGCGAGCGCGTAGTCGCGATGGCTGTCGAGTTCCGGATAGGCCACGCCTTCCACAGCAGGGTGGGCGAGCAGGAATTCGACCACTTTGCGGGTGTTGGCGACGTGCCGGTCCATCCGCAACGGCAAGGTTTCAATGCCTTGCAACAGTTGCCATGCAGCTTGCGGATGCAGGCAGGCTCCAAAGTCGCGCAAGCCTTCGCGACGGGCCCGCAGCAGGAACGGTGCGACAGTGCTTTCTTCGGCGAAGACCATGCCGTGAAAACCGTTGTAGGGTTCGGTGAATTCGGGGAAGAGGTTAGTAGAGGTGAAGTCGAACGTGCCGCCGTCCACCAGCACGCCGCCAATTGTCGTGCCGTGGCCGCCCAGGAACTTGGTCGCCGAGTGGTAGACGAAGTCAGCGCCATGGTCAAACGGACGCAGCAGATACGGCGTGGTGAAGGTCGAATCCACCAGCAGCGGTACGTGGTTCGAATGGGCGATGTCCGCAATGGTTTCAATGTCGAGAACATCGAGTCCGGGATTCCCCAGCGTTTCGCCGAACAGCAGCCGCGTGTTGGGCCGAATGGCGGCGCGCCAGGCGTCGGGGTCGTGCGGCGGCACGAAGGTGGTGTCAATGCCGAAGCGCCGCATCGTGTAATGCAGCAGGTTATGCGAGCCGCCGTAGAGCGCGCTTGATGCCACCACGTGCGAACCCGCGCCCATCAGCGTTGCTATCGCCAAATGCAGCGCGGCCTGTCCGCTGGCGGTGCCGATCGCGCCCACGCCGCCTTCCAGCGCGGCTACGCGCTCCTCGAAAACGGCGACGGTCGGGTTCGAAATGCGCGAGTAGACATGTCCTGAGCGCTCCATGTTGAAGAGCGAAGCAGCGTGGTCGGTATCGCGGAACGAGAAAGACGTGGTCTGGTAAATCGGCGTGGCGCGGGCGCCGGTGGCAGGGTCGGGCGCAGCGCCGGCGTGCAGCACGAGCGTGTCGAAGCGGTTGGCGGGCATCGTGGGCGGGCTACCTTGGAAAAGAGTCATTTATCGTAACATCGGGTGTGGTCAGACAAACTTGGGGTAGACGCCAGCGTCGGCGTTTGAGCCGGCGCGCGGCCATGCAGCGCAAGGGCAGCCTTGGCGCTGCACGCGCCGACCCGGTGCAAAAGCCCGCCCCGCTTGGCTTTTACAGACAAAACACGGGGTTCTTGCGCGCTTTCTTTTTAAGTGCCTTTCCGCTAGGATCGATAGATATTCAGGCTTTTCGCGAGGAGACAATCATGCGAGTCAGCGACATTTTGAACGTCAAGGGCAACGCGCTCTTTACGGTGACACCCGATACGCCGCTGCATGAAGCAATCAACACAATGGCGTCACACGACATTGGTTCACTCGTGGTGATTGAATACGGCGATCTCGCCGGCATGCTGACGTTCCGCGAGATTATTCTCACGCTGAGCGAAAACGGCGGCAGCGTGGGCACGTCCACTATCCGCAAGGTCATGGACGACCACCCCATCACGTGTACGCCGGAAACGGACGTGAACGAGGTGCGCCGGATGATGCTCGAGCATCACGTTCGTTATCTGCCGGTCATGGAAAAGAACGTATTGATGGGCGTGATCTCGTTCTATGACGTGGCCAAGGCAGTAGTGGAAGAGCAGGGTTTTGAGAACAAGATGCTCAAGGCGTATATCCGCGACTGGCCGGAGCAGCAAGAAGAGGCGCGTTGATCGGGGTGCCGCGCGAGTAGCGCCGTTCGCACTAAGCCGCTCGAAACGCACACAGCCGAGCCACAGCGCCTCACAACATCACGCACAAAAATGCGCGCCCGAGCGGCGCGCATTTTTTTCGCCTCTTCACCAGATCACCACTCTCTCAACTGCCAACTCCAACAATCCATGAGCGAAACATCCCCATCACTCCGCGCGAAAAAGGCCGGCGCCGAACATGGCGACAGTCAGTTCCGCTTGTTGCGTGAACGCCGTTTCGCACCGTTCTTCTGGACGCAGTTTCTCGGCGCGCTCAACGACAACGTCTTTAAGGTCGGCTTTACATCGCTGGTCACGTTTCAGGCTGCACGCTTTTCGGGCGTCGATCCGAAAACCGCCGCCTTTCTGATCTCCGCCATCTTCATCATCCCCTTTGTGCTTTTTTCCGCGACATCAGGCCAGGTCGCCGATAAATACGATAAGGCCACACTTACGCGCTTCGTCAAGACGTTCGAAATCGTGGTGATGCTGATTGGCGGCGCGGGATTCATATGGCACAGCGCGCCGCTGCTTTACGTTTGCACGTTCCTCATGGGCGTGCATTCGACTGTGTTTGGACCGGTGAAATATGCGTATTTGCCGCAGCATCTCCAGCCATCGGAACTTGTGGGCGGTAACGGACTGGTCGAAATGGGGACGTTCGTGGCGATCCTGATCGGGACGATCATGGGCGGCGCGGCGGCAGGTTGGGCCGAGCACGGCGCCATTTTGCTCGCCGCGTCCTGCCTGACGGTCGCGCTGATCGGACGCGTTGCATCAAGCTTCGTGCCGAAAACCGCGGCGCTGCAGCCCGATCTGAAGATCAACTGGAATCCGTTCAGCGAGACGTGGCGCAACCTCGCGCTCGCGCGCCAGGACCGTACCGTGTTCCTGAGCTTGCTTGGGATTTCGTGGCTGTGGTTCGTCGGCGCGACTTTTCTTACGTCGTTCTTCAACTTCGCGAAGGACGTCCTGTCGGCGAATCCGGATGTGGTGACCGTGTTGCTCGGCACGTTTTCGATTGGTATTGGCATCGGTTCGATGATGTGTGAAAAGCTCTCCAATCGCCGTGTCGAGGTCGGACTTGTGCCGCTCGGGTCCATTGGCATCAGCGTTTTTGCCATCGACTTGTTTTTTGCCAGTCACGGCATCACGCCGGCGGGCCATCTGATGGGCGTCGGTGAATTTCTTCAACTAGGCGTGCATTGGCGCATCCTGGCCGACCTGTTCCTGCTCACCATGTTCGGCGGTTTCTACAGCGTGCCGCTCTACGCGCTGATCCAGTCGCGCAGCCAGCCGACGCACCGTGCGCGCATCATTGCCGCGAACAACATCCTCAACTCGTTCTTCATGATTGTGTCGGCGCTGATGGCGGTTGGCCTGACGTCCGCGGGCGTCGGCATTCCGGGGCTGTTTCTCACCACGGCGTTGCTGAACATCGTGGTGGCCGCATACATTTATTCGCTCGTGCCCGAATTCCTGCTGCGCTTTCTCGCGTGGATTCTCGTGCATACGTTCTACCGGATCAGGCTTGTGAACGCCGAGCGCATTCCCGAACACGGAGCCGCCGTGCTGGTGTGCAATCACGTGAGTTTCGTCGACGCCATCGTGATCATGTCGGAAAGTCCGCGGCCGATCCGCTTCGTGATGGATCATCGGATTTTCCGCTCGCCGCTGATCGGCTGGCTGTTCCGTCACGTCAAGGCCATTCCCATTGCGCCTGCTCACGAAGACGCAAAACTGCTGGAAAAAGCCTACGACGCTTGCGGCCGTGCGCTCGCCGACGGCGATCTGGTCTGCATCTTCCCGGAAGGCAAGCTCACCCGAACTGGCGATATCAACCCGTTCCGCCATGGCATCAGAGAGATTCTCAAGCGCCATTCGGCCCCGGTGGTGCCCATCGCTTTACGCGGTTTGTGGGGCAGCGTTTTTTCGCGCCACGACGACAACCGCTGGCCGCGTCCCATTCATCGCGGCGTGATGAGCCGCTTGACGCTGGCAGTCGGTGAGCCGATCGATCCCGCCGATGCCACGCCGGAGCATCTGCAACAAGTAGTCTCGACGCTGCGAGGCGTCCGCAAATAGGGCGCGAGTAGGGCCTCGCGCAGCACGGAGCAGCCGAACGCCCCCGCGCCCGGGGGCTTAATCCACGCTCGGCTGGCATAATATTGGCTCTTTCGCTTTTTCAGGACGACGCTCATGTCCGGCAACACACTCGGCACGCTTTTCACCGTCACGAACTTCGGCGAGTCGCACGGTCCCGCGATCGGCTGCGTGATCGACGGCTGCCCGCCGGGAATGGAACTCTCGGAGGCCGATATCCAGATCGAACTGGATCGGCGCAGACCGGGTACGTCGCGGCATGTGACGCAGCGTCAGGAAGCCGATCAGGTCGAGATTCTTTCCGGCGTGTTCGAAGGGAAGACGACCGGCACGCCTATCGCGTTGCTGATCCGCAATACGGATCAGCGCAGCAAGGATTACGGCAATATCGTCGAGACCTTTCGTCCCGGGCACGCCGATTACACCTACTGGCAGAAGTACGGCATCCGTGATTATCGCGGCGGCGGCCGGTCGTCGGCGCGGCTGACGGCGCCGACCGTGGCTGCCGGCGCGGTGGCGAAGAAATGGCTGCGTGAGCGTATGGGTATCGAAACACGCGGTTTCATGGGCGCGCTTGGCGAGATCCCGATTCCGTTCGTTGCGTGGGAACACGTGCGCGAAAACCCGTTTTTCGCGCCGAATGCGGAGATCGTGCCGCGTCTCGAAGAATATATGGACGCGCTGCGCAAGGACGGCGACTCCATCGGCGCGCGCATCGGCGTGATTGCGACGGGCGTGCCGGCCGGGCTGGGTGAGCCGCTTTATGACCGCCTCGACGCCGACATCGCGAAAGCGATGATGGGCATCAACGCCGTGAAAGGCGTTGAAATTGGCGCGGGTTTCGCGAGCGTCGCGCAACGCGGCTCGGTTCACGGCGACGAAATGACGCCAGAGGGGTTCGCGGCGAACAACGCCGGCGGCGTGTTGGGCGGCATATCAAGCGGGCAGGACATCACGGTATCGATTGCGATCAAACCGACGTCGAGCATCCGCACGCCGCGTGAATCCATCGATAAAGCCGGCCATTCGGCCACCGTCGAAACCTTCGGCCGTCACGATCCGTGCGTTGGCATCCGGGCGACGCCGATAGCCGAAGCGCTGCTCGCGCTCGTACTGATCGATCATGCGTTACGGCATCGTGCGCAAAATGGCGATGTGGTGACGACGACGCCTCACATCGCTGCGCATATCGCCAAATAAAATAGCGCCGGTTCTGGACATAAGAACCGGCGCTATTTTTCAAGAAAAACCCGAACGATCACATGTTCGGATAATTCGGCCCGCCGCCGCCCTCTGGCGGTACCCACACGATATTCTGCGTCGGGTCTTTAATATCGCACGTCTTGCAGTGCACGCAGTTCTGCGCGTTGATCTGCAGGCGCTCGCTGCCGTCGTCGTTCTTCACGAACTCATACACTTGCGCCGGGCAATATCGGCCTTCCGGTCCCGCATACGTTCTCAAGTTCACATCCACCGGCACCGATGCATCCTTCAGCGTCAAATGCGGAGGCTGGTTTTCCTCGTGATTCGTATTCGATATAAACACCGACGCCAGCCGGTCAAACGTCAGCTTCCCATCCGGCTTCGGATACACGATCGGCTTGCATTGCGACGCAGGTTTGAGCGTTTCGTTATCGGCGTGTTGATGATGAAGCGTCCACGGCACATTGCCGCCCATGACTTTCTGCTCGAGCCCGACCATGAACGTGCCGAGATACAGGCCCTTGCTCATCCACTGCTTGAAATTGCGTGCGCGATATAGCTCCGTCTTGAGCCACGAGCTATTAAACGCGTCCGGATAGGCGCTCAATTCGTCGGCTCGACGACCGGCTTGCACGGCGTCGAACGCGGCTTCGGCGGCCATCTTGCCGGACTTGATCGCGGCATGACTGCCCTTGATCCGCGATGCATTCAGAAACCCGGCATCGTCGCCGGCCAGCGCTCCGCCCGGGAACACCAATTTCGGCAACGACATCAACCCGCCGGCCGTAATCGCGCGCGCTCCATACGAAACACGCTTGCCGCCTTCAAGGAACGTGCGTATCGCCGGATGCGTCTTGTAGCGCTGGAATTCCTCGAACGGCGAGAGGTACGGATTCGAGTACCCCAGACCGACGACAAAGCCGACCATCACCTGGTTATCGTCCATGTGATAGAGGAACGAGCCGCCGTAGGTATCTGTTTCAAGCGGCCAGCCGGCGGTGTGGATCACCAGGCCCGGCTTATGTTTCGACGGATCGATCTGCCAGAGCTCTTTAATGCCAAGGCCGTAGACCTGCGGATCGGCATCGCGGCCGAGCTTGAATTTATCCATGAGCTGGCGGCCCAGATTGCCGCGCGCGCCTTCGCAAAACAGGGTGTATTTCGCGTGCAATTCCATGCCGAGCTGGAAGTTGCCGGTCGCCTCGCCGTTCTTGCCCACGCCCATGTTGCCCGTCGCCACGCCGCGCACGGCGCCGTCTTCCGTATAGAGCACTTCGGCTGCAGGAAAGCCCGGGAAGATCTCTACGCCCAGCGCTTCCGCCTGTTGCCCCAGCCAGCGCGTCACGTTCGCCAAGCTCACGACATAGTTGCCGTGGTTCTTGAAGTTGTCGGGAAGCAGCCAGTTCGGCACCTGTTTTGCACTGTCCTTCGACAAGAACAGGAAGCGATCCTCGGTGACTTCTACATTGAGCGGTGCGCCTTGAGCCTTCCAGTCAGGCAGCAATTCGCTCAACGCCCGCGGGTCCATGACGGCGCCCGACAGAATGTGCGCACCGATCTCCGAGCCTTTCTCCAGCACGCAGACACCCAGCTCCACGCCTTTTTCCTGCGCCAGCTGCTTCAGCCGAATAGCCGCCGATAACCCCGCAGGACCGCCGCCCACAATCACGACGTCGTACTCCATGGATTCACGGGGACCGTACTGCTCGATGAGACTCTCCGGGGTCATCCAATGCTCCTGTCTAACGTTAGAATGCTTTTTTGGGGATCGCGTATTGTCAGGGAACCCTTCGCGGGGTGCAACCGGCGATCCTGAAATTAGCACGATCGTATTATTTTAGGATAGCATACCGGCTGTTTGGATTCGACGCTGTTCGATGCTTATTTAGGGCGAATCGTGGAGCGAACCTTAGGGCGGACAACGTAAAGCCAGTTCGATCCGGGCACCTCAATCGCTTTCAACCAAGGAAAAACAATGGGCCGTTCGATTAACCTGGAAGGCAAATGCGCGCTGATCACCGGCGCCTCCAGCGGACTTGGCAAGCGCTTCGCGCAAGTGCTGTCGCAGGCGGGCGCAAGGGTCGTGCTGGCAAGCCGGCGCACCGAGCGCCTGAAGGAATTGCGCGCCGAGATCGAGGCGTCCGGCGGCGCGGCGCACGTCGTGTCGCTCGACGTCACGGACTACCAGAGCATCAAGTCGGCCGTCGCCCACGCGGAGACGGAGGCCGGCACGATCGACATCCTCGTGAACAATTCGGGCGTCTCGACGCAGCAAAAATTGACGGATGTGACGCCGTCCGACTTCGATTTCGTATTCGATACCAATACGCGCGGCGCGTTTTTTGTCGCGCAGGAAGTCGCCAAACGGATGATCATGCGTGGCAACGGCACGACCAAACCGGGCTACCGGATCATCAATATCGCGTCCATGGCGGGGCTCAAAACCTTGCCGCAGATCGGCATCTACTCCATGAGCAAGGCCGCAGTCATTCATATGACGAAGGCGATGGCGCAGGAATGGGGGCGTCACGGCATCAATGTGAACGCGATCTGCCCGGGTTATATCGATACCGAGCTTAATCACCATCACTGGAAAAGCGAGGCTGGCCAGAAACTGCTGTCCATGCTGCCGCGTCGCCGGGTGGGTACGCCTGAAGACCTTGATGGCTTGTTGCTGCTGCTGGCCGCCGACGAATCACAGTTCATCAACGGCTCGGTAATCGCCGCCGACGACGGGTTTGGCCTATGAGCCAGATTCTCGATCAGACGAGCGCGACAGCCGGTTTTCATCGTGTCATCGATCTGCCCATGCCGCTGCGCTGGGGCGACATGGACGCCTTCGGCCACGTGAACAACACGGTCTACTTCCGGTTCATGGAAGAAACGCGGATCTCGTGGTTCCGGCAACTGGCCTTGGCCGGCGCCAACGTTGAAGGGCAGGGGCCGGTGATCGTGAATGCATCGATGGAATTCCTGCGGCAGCTCCACTATCCCGGCGACGTGATCGGCAGCATGTTCGTGGGGCCGCCGGGCCGCAGCAGTTTCGACACGCGTTTCGAGCTCTATCGCGCCGACGATCCCGCTACGCTCTATGCCCGGGGCACGGCGAAATGCGTGTGGATCGACTACGCGGCGGCGAAATCGGTGCAGATTCCTGATCTGCTGCGCCATGCCATCGAGACAGCGGGAACGCCCGTCTAGTCGCCTAACAGCCGTTGCAGCAACTCGGTCGCGTTGCCCGTGTCATATTTACGCATGAGCCGCGACCGGTAGATATCCACGGTCCGCGAACTGATATCAAGCGCGCGGCCGATCTGCTTGCTGGTCTTGCCGGTAACGAGTTGCGCGGCAATTTCGCGCTCGCGGGGCGTCAGTTCGATTGCTACCCGCCGCGTCGCGCTCAGGTCCTCGAAGGTCCATACGCCGGCCGCGTGCGGCGCGCTCAGGTCGAGCGAGCGCCCTGTCACGTGGCACCAGAACAATTCCCCGTTTGCGCGTTTCATGATGCGGTCATCGGCGTAGCTGCCCTGGCGATGCATCAACGCGGCGATGCGCTCGCCGATCCGCTCGAACTCCACGGGCGACGGATACAGCACCTGGAACGACTGGCCCAGCAAGGCTTCCGGCGCGACACCGAAAATTGCGCAGAGCTGCGCATTGCAGTCTTCGATGATCCGTTCTCGTGACAACACCAGTCCGACTGGCGCAAGATGAAACGCTGTTTGGTAATCCAGTTGACGCATTTGGCTCGCACGTGTCGGGTTTAACTATTTCAATCTGTTCAATACGGCTACTACTTATGTATTTTTGCGTATTGTGCCGGATCGATCCGGCGTCGTACTCTTTCGCCACGTGAGAAAGTCGTCTCGCGCCAAGCAAATCAGTCGCGTAGACGACTAAACAAACAAATTTCATCCAGATCAGGAAGGGACAAACAGATGAACAAGATCTATCCCAGCGCGAAAGAGGCGCTCGATGGCATCGTGAAGGACGGGCAGACGTTTGCCGTGGGCGGTTTTGGTCTGTGCGGCATTCCCGAAGCGCTGATCGCGGCATTGCGCGACACTGGCGTTCAGGGCATCACCTGCATCAGCAACAACGCGGGCGTTGACGGCTTCGGACTCGGGCTGCTGCTCGAAACCCGTCAGGTCAAGAAGATGATTTCGTCGTATGTCGGCGAGAACAAGGAATTCGAGCGCCAGTATCTGGCCGGCGAACTCGAACTCGAATTCACGCCGCAAGGCACGCTGGCCGAAAAGCTGCGCGCGGGCGGCTCGGGTATTCCGGCGTTTTTTACCAACACGGGCTATGGCACGGTGATCGCGGACGGCAAGGAAACGCGTCAATTTGGCGAGAATCACTACGTGCTCGAACATTCGCTCACCGCTGATGTCGCGCTGGTGAAAGCGTGGAAAGCCGATAAATCGGGCAATTTGATTTATCGCCGCACAGCCCGCAACTTCAACCCGATGTGCGCCATGGCCGGCAAGATCACGGTGGTCGAAGTGGAGGAAATCGTGGAAACGGGCGCGCTCGATCCCGACGCTATTCACACGCCGGGCATTTTCGTGCAGCGCATCGTGCTGAACGCACATCCGGAAAAACGCATTGAACAACGCGTCGTGCGCGCAAAAGGAGACTGATCATGGCATGGGACCGGAACCAGATGGCCGCGCGGGCGGGCAAGGAATTGCAGGACGGTTTTTACGTGAATCTGGGCATTGGTTTGCCCACGCTGGTGGCTAACTTTGTGCCGGAAGGCATGGAAGTGTGGTTGCAATCAGAAAACGGCCTGCTCGGCATCGGGCCGTCGCCGACGGAAGAAGAAGTCGATGCCGACCTGATCAATGCCGGCAAGCAAACGGTGACCACGCTGCCGGGATCGTCGATTTTTTCATCGGCGGATTCGTTCGCGATGATCCGTGGCGGCCACGTGAACCTGGCCATCCTGGGCGCCATGCAGATCAGCAAGACGGGTGACCTGGCCAACTGGATGATCCCTGGCAAGATGATCAAGGGCATGGGCGGCGCGATGGATCTGGTCGCGGGCGTGAAGCGCGTGATCGTGTTGATGGAGCATGTGGCGAAGGGCGATCAGCACAAGATTCTCGAAGCCTGTACGTTGCCGCTGACGGGTGTTGGCGTGGTCGACCGGATCATTACGGATCTTGGCGTAATCGATATCACCGATGCCGGACTGAAACTTGTCGAACTCGCGCCGGGCGTCAGCGTGGAAGAGATCCAGCAGAAAACAGGTGCTCCACTCGATGTGAGCGGCGTCAAGTAAGGTCTTTCGCAACGGTTGTTTTATCAGCCGAATTGAACCGTTCCGATGTGAGTCGGAACGGTTTTTTATTTTTGGCTTGCTGCGTTTGCTACAGGCCGATCGGGCCGTAACCGGGCTTGCGGTTCGCGTTTTGAGGCCGCACATGGCGCCTTTGTTCAGACCGTTCGGCTAACGCTGCGGCATCGCGCCGAAGCGCATTCGGCAAAGCGTTTACAATCGATTTCAGTTGAGTTATCCGACTGCCGCAGCGCCATCGCACCGAGGAAAATCTTATGTCCGCGTCTATCGTCGAAGCTGCGCCTTCGTTTGTTCCCACGCCACGTCAGCGCCACGTGCAGTGCATCAGCCCGTCGGGCCTGCATCGCATGGCTTATACCGAATGGGGTGATCCGGCGAACCCGCGCGTGCTTGTCTGCGTGCACGGGCTGACGCGCTCAGGCCGGGATTTCGACGAAGTCGCGAAGGCGTTCGCCAGCGAGTATCGGGTGGTGTGTCCGGATGTGGTCGGAAGGGGTCTATCGGACTGGCTGGTTGATCCCAAGCATTACGGCGTGCCCCAGTACGTGTGCGACATGGTCGCGCTCGTTGCACGGCTGAATGTTGAAACGGTGGATTGGTTTGGAACGTCCATGGGCGGACTGATCGGCCTTGGGCTCGCCGGATTGCCGAATTCACCCATCCGGAAAATGCTGCTCAATGACGTCGGGCCGCATATTGAACCGGTGGCGCTGGAACGTATCGGCACGTATCTCGGCCGCGGCGAAACCTTTGCCACGCTGCAGGAAGGCATCGACAACGCGGCGCAACTCGCCGCGTCGTTCGGGCCGCTGACCGCCGACGAATGGCGGGCGATCAACATGCCGTTGATGCAGGAGCGCGAAGGGCGCTGGGGGTATCGATACGACCCGAAGATCGCGGTCCCGTTCGCTGCGGCAGACGCGAACGCGGCCTCGCTCGGCGAGGCGATCCTGTGGCGTTCGCTGGCGTCCATTCAGCATCCGGTGCTGGTCGTGCGGGGTGAGCATTCGGACTTGCTGTCACGCGAGACCGTCGAAAAAATGGTCGCGAGCGGGCACGCCGTGACGGCCAGGGAGATCGCGGGCGTGGGTCACGCGCCGGCGTTCCTGGCGCCCGATCAGATTGAGATTGCGTACCGGTTCTTCCTCGATACTGAAACGTCCGAGGCATAATATTGAGCTTCGTCCGGATTTTTTGACCATTCACTCAGGAACACTCATGGCAGTCATTCGTCACCATGTTGGCGCGCGTCTTTCGGAAATCGCGATCCACAACGGCACCATTTATCTCGCGGGCCAGATCGCTGAAGACACCGACCAGGACATCACGGGCCAGACCCGCGAAGTTCTTGGCCATATCGACCGTTTGCTGGAAGAAGCCGGCAGCGACAAGACGCAGCTTTTGTCAGTGCAGATTTATCTCGCCGACCTGGTCCATTTCGCCGCCATGAACGCGGCGTGGGACATGTGGGTACCGGAAGGCAATGCGCCGCCGCGCGCTACCGTGGAAGCGAAGCTTGCGAATCCGGCTTGCCTCGTGGAAGTGGTGGTCGTTGCTGCCGTGCTTGGCTAAGCCCGAAACATTGCGAGCAATAGATTAACCCGTATGCCTGATACCGCCGTTCCCCGTGCGTTGAACCCGGCGCCGTCCATCGACGACGCGCTCGCGTTCGTCCGCGAACATGCGAAAGACGCGCGGTTGACGAGCGGGGAATTGCTGGTCGAGCACGCTGCCGGCACGGCGCGGATCATGCAGACCTTGAATGTCGATCCGGCGGCCATCGTGGCGGCGGCGCTGTTTGCCATTGCGCCGCACATCGACAATCCGGAGCTTGTCATCAGCGAGCGGTTCGGCGCGGAAGTGCAAGGCCTGGTCGCCGATGTCCGCAAGTTGTGGCGGCTGGGTTCGCTCAGTTCACGGGCTACCCAGGCAACGTTGCCGGAGACGGGACGCGACGCGCAGGCGGCGCGCCGTGCGCAGGTCGAAGCACTGCGCAAGATGCTGCTCGCGTTCGCGCAAGATATCCGCGTGGTGTTGATCCGGCTGGCTTCACGGCTGCAGTCATTGCGCTACTACGCCGCGAACAAGCTTGAGCCTTCGCCCGATGTGCCGCGTGAAACACTTGAGATCTATGCGCCGCTTGCGAACCGGCTGGGCATCTGGCAATTGAAGTGGGAACTGGAGGACCTCGCGTTTCGCTTCGAGGAACCGCCCACCTACAAGCGTATCGCCAAGTTGCTTGACGAGAAACGTGTCGAGCGCGAAGCCTATGTGACTGACGCTATCGCACGCTTGCAGAAGGAGCTGGCCACCGCGAACATCCGGGCGGAAGTGAGCGGCCGGCCGAAGCACATCTACAGCATCTGGAAAAAGATGCGCGGCAAGGAACTGGATTTTTCCGAGCTGAATGACGTGCGCGCGTTTCGTGTGATCGTCGACGACATCAAGGATTGCTACACGGTGCTTGGTATCGTCCATAACTTGTGGCAACCGGTGCCACGGGAGTTCGACGACTACATTTCGCGGCCAAAAGCGAATGGGTACCGGTCGCTGCATACCGTCGTGGTAGGCGATGACGGGCGAGCATTTGAAGTCCAGATCCGCACGCAGGAAATGCACGGTTTCGCCGAATACGGCGTGGCGGCCCACTGGCGCTACAAGGAAGCCGGCACGCGCGCTTATGGCGGCCAGGTAACGGCCAGTGACAAATACGACGAAAAGATCGCGTGGTTGCGTCAGTTGCTGGCGTGGAAAGAGGACGTATCCGAGGGCGATCAGCCGGGTGCGCAGCCGTGGCAACATTTGCGCGAGGCCACGCTCGACGACGACCATATCTACGTGCTCACGCCGCAAGCACGCGTGATCGCCATGCCGCAAGGCTCGACCGCTGTTGACTTCGCGTATCACCTGCATAGCGAGCTTGGGCATCGTTGCCGTGGCGCTCGTGTCGACGGGGCCATGGTGCCGCTCAACACGCCGTTGCAAAATGGCCAGACGGTTGAGATCGTCGCAGTGAAGGAGGGCGGCCCGTCGCGCGACTGGCTCAATCCGTTGCTCGGCTATTTGCACAGCCCGCGTGCCAGGCAAAAGGTGCGCGCGTGGTTCAACGCGGTCGATTCTGAAGAAAACATCGCGAACGGGCGCGCGCTCGTTGAAAAGACGCTGCAGCGTGAGGGAAAGACTTCGGTCAACCTCGACCAGCTGGCGTCGAAGCTCGGCTTCAAGACACCTGAAGATCTGTACGCGGTTGTCGCCAAGGAAGAGTTCAGCCTGCGCAACATCGAGCAGGCGCTGCACGACACGCCGCCGCCGGAACCGGAGCCCGAAGCGCCCGCGCAATTCGAGAAGCGCAGCAGCGGGCAAAGCGTGGCGCAAGGTGCGTCTACCGGCGTGCTGGTCGTCGGCGTAGACGCGTTGTTGACACAACTGGCAAGGTGTTGCCGTCCGGCTCCGCCGGATCGCATCGCGGGCTTCGTCACGCGCGGCAAGGGCATGTCGATCCATCGCAGTGACTGCCCGACATTCCAGCGCATGGCCGAGCGTTCGCCTGAGCGCGTGCTTGAAACAGCGTGGTCGGCCGACGTAATGAACGGGCGCGGATCGTCGGTATATCCGGTCGATCTCGCCGTGGAATCGAACGACCGGCAAGGCCTGCTGCGCGATATTTCGGAAGTCTTCGCACGCGAGAAGATGAACGTGACCGGCGTGAAGACGCAAAGCCGGCGCAACGTGGCGTACATGCAATTTACGGTAGAGGTGTCGAGCGCCGCGCAAATTCAGCGCGCGTGCTCGTTGCTGAGTGAAGTACAGGGTGTGGTGAGCGCGTCGCGACGGGCCTGAGTTGCGGGCTCGCGAGGAAAACACTTGCTGCCGCACACGCTTGATACGCCCATAACGCGTTGAATTTGAAGCGCATTGTTGATGCTTCTTAAACGTATCGACGAATATCTGCAGTGTCATCGCAGGAAAGCACTTGCCAAGATTCAAAACGCTCCATATAATTTCGCTTCTTCAGGCTCGTAGCTCAGCTGGTTAGAGCACCACCTTGACATGGTGGGGGTCGTTGGTTCGAGTCCAATCGAGCCTACCAACGAAAGTGAAAATCCGGTTCACGCTGGATTTTCAGAACTGCAGCAAGCGTCTTGGCGCGAAAGGCAAATGAACAAGATGGCACCGCGAACGTTGACCGAAACAACTTCGGAGCGACGCTAGTCGAGGACCACTTTCGCCTTTGCAGTTGTAGGAAAAGTGAATGCGGCCCCTCAAAATGTGGGGCCGCATTTTTTTTGCCTTCGCGCGATTGACCTGGCGTTTGCAAGGCATTGTTGAATGAACTTGGGCGCCGGCCGCCGGCGTCTTGGAGAACGAAATGGTTTCGATACGTTTGCCTGACGGGTCGGTTCGACAGTACGACCACCCTGTGACGGTTGCGGAAGTCGCCGCGTCGATTGGCGCGGGACTCGCGAAGGCTGCGCTGGGCGGCAAGCTCGACGGCGAGCTCGTCGATACATCCACGCTGATCGATCACGACGCGTCGCTCGCTATCGTCACGGAAAAAGACGCTGACGGTCTCGACATCATTCGCCACTCCACGGCGCATTTGCTGGCTTACGCCGTCAAGGATCTGTATCCGGACGCGCAAGTGACCATTGGCCCGGTGATCGAGAACGGCTTCTACTACGACTTCGCGTACAGCCGTCCCTTCACGCCGGAAGATCTCGAGAAGATCGAAAAGCGCATGGCCGAAATCGCGAAGAAGGACGAGCCGGTGTCGCGCCGCGTGGTCACGCGTGGCGAAGCGGTCGACTACTTCAAGAGCATTGGCGAGAAGTACAAGGCGGAGATCATTGAATCGATCCCGTCCACCGACGACATCAAGCTGTACTCACACGGCGGTTTCACCGATCTTTGCCGCGGCCCGCACGTGCCGTCCACGGGCAAGCTGAAGGTCTTCAAGCTGATGAAGGTCGCGGGCGCCTACTGGCGCGGCGATTCGAAGAACGAACAATTGCAGCGCATTTACGGCACGGCCTGGACGAAGAAGGAAGACCAGGAAGCGTATCTGCACATGCTCGAGGAAGCCGAGAAGCGCGATCACCGCAAGCTCGCGAAGCAACTCGACCTGTTTCATCTGCAGGAAGAAGCGCCGGGCATGGTGTTCTGGCATCCGAAGGGCTGGGCGATCTGGCAACAAGTCGAGCAATACATTCGCCGTCGCCTGAGCGAAGTCGGTTACCTCGAAATCAAGACGCCGATGATTATGGACCGCTCGTTGTGGGAAGCGTCGGGCCACTGGCAGAACTATCGTGAAAACATGTTCACGACGGAGTCGGAGAAGCGCGATTACGCCATCAAGCCGATGAACTGTCCTGGCCACGTGCAGGTGTTCAATCATGGCTTGCGTTCATACCGCGACCTGCCGCTGCGTTACGCGGAATTCGGCTCGTGCCATCGCAATGAAGCGTCGGGCGCGTTGCATGGCCTGATGCGCGTGCGTGGTTTCGTTCAGGACGACGCCCACATTTTCTGTACGGAAGACCAGTTCATCGAGGAGTCCATCGCGTTCAATACGCTCGCGATGAGCATCTACAAGGATTTCGGCTTCGATCAGATCGACATCAAGCTGTCGCTGCGTCCCGACGCGCGTGCCGGTACCGACGAAACCTGGGATCGCTCCGAACAGGGCCTGCGCGAAGCGCTGACGGCGTGCGGTCTCACATGGGAAGAACTGCCGGGCGAGGGTGCGTTCTACGGTCCGAAGGTCGAGTACCACATCAAGGACGCGCTCGGCCGATCGTGGCAATGCGGAACGCTGCAGCTCGACATGGTTCTGCCGGAACGCCTCGGCGCGGAGTACGTGTCGGAAGACAACAGCCGCAAGCGCCCGGTGATGTTGCACCGTGCAATCGTCGGATCCATGGAACGTTTCCTCGGCATTCTGATCGAGCACTACGCTGGTGCAATGCCTTCCTGGCTCGCGCCGGTGCAGGCTGTGGTGCTGAATATCGCTGAAAGTCAGGCGGAATATGCACTGCAAGTGACCCAATCGTTGCAAAAACAAGGGCTTAGAGTAGAGAGCGATTTGCGCAACGAGAAGATTAGCTATAAAATACGAGAGCACACGCTGCAGAAGGTCCCGTATTTGCTGGTCGTCGGGGACAAGGAGCGTGAGGCACAAACCGTAGCCGTGCGTGCTCGTGGCGGTATCGATGCTGGCGTGATGCCGGTCGATGCATTCCTTGAGCGTCTGCAGCAGGACGTGCAGGCGTACAAGTAAGCCCACCCGCAGCGCGGCTAGTTTTTTTAGATTTTTAGAGGAAACGTAACATCGCTACTGATAAGTCTGCACATCGCATCAACGGGGAAATTACTGCACCGGAAGTGCGCTTGGTCGGAGTGGACAACGAGCCACTCGGAATCGTGAAACTGGCCGATGCTTTCCGCATGTCGGAACAGCAGGACGTGGATCTCGTCGAAATCGCGCCGCAGGCCGTTCCACCTGTTTGCCGATTGATGGATTACGGTAAGTTCAAGTACTCGGAAGCTAAGAAGCAGCACGAGGCCAAGCTCAAGCAGAAGATCGTTCAGGTCAAGGAAGTCAAGTTCCGGCCGGGCACCGACGACGGTGACTACAACGTGAAATTGCGCAATCTCACGCGCTTCCTCGAAGATGGCGACAAGACGAAAATCACGTTGCGTTTTCGCGGTCGGGAAATGGCTCACCAGGAAATCGGCATGCGCGTGCTCGAGCGGTTGAAGACCGACCTCGAAGAGCATGGTCAAGTCGAGCAAATGCCGAAGATGGAAGGGCGCCAGATGATCATGGTCATGGCCCCGAAGAAAAAGAAGTAATTGAAGAATTAGGCGATGGATCGCGCGGCCGGAAAGCATCAAAGGTCAGCGCGGCATCGTTTGAGCAGGTTTCAGGGCATCACCGGATAATGGCGGTGCTCATGAAAAAGCGGTGGCTGTCAAAAGTCTGCCGCTCATAAGTGGCATGTGGGTTTCGAAGGGCGGGTCAGGATCGAATGGATCGACCGCACACCCATATCCATCTAATAAACTGGAGTAGTTTCATGCCGAAGATGAAAACCAAGAAGAGTGCTGCAAAGCGCTTCGTGGTGCGTCCGGGCGGTACCATCAAGCGTGGTCAAGCCTTCAAGCGTCACATTCTTACCAAGAAGACCACCAAGGTCAAACGCCATTTGCGCGGTTCCACGGCTGTTCATGCATCTGATATGAACTCCGTGCGCGCAATGTTGCCGTTCGCTTAACCCTTAACTGACACTCACAGGAGCGCATTATGCCTAGAGTCAAACGTGGGGTTACCGCACGGGCCCGTCACAAGAAGATTATCAAGCTGGCCAAGGGTTACCGCGGCCGTCGCAATAACGTCTATCGCATCGCCAAGCAAGCGGTCATGCGCGCCGGGCAATATGCCTATCGCGATCGCCGCAACAAGAAGCGTGTGTTCCGTGCATTGTGGATCACGCGTATCAACGCGGCGGTGCGTCAGCACGACATGACGTACAGCGTGTTCATCAACGGCCTGAAGAAGGCTTCGATCGAACTCGACCGCAAGGTGCTGGCCGACATGGCTGTGTTCGACAAGGCTGCTTTTGCTGCGATCGTCAAGCAGGTAAAAGCCGCCGTTGCAGCCTGATCGAGCTATTTAGCTGGATTGGTATTGCATTGTTCGTCGTAGCGCTGTCTCTAACCGGACAGCGCAGCGACAGAAAACGGGGCTCTTGTCGAGCCCCGTTTTTGTTGGTGAAGCCGGTGAAGCCGGGCTGAAACGCAACAAAGCACCGTTTGCGCAAACATCGGCCCGGAAACGATCAGAAGAACTTTGACGCGGAAATGATGGGATCAATGGATCTGGACCAGATTGTCGCCGACGCGCGAAATGCCTTCGAAAATGCCGCCGATGCGGCTACGCTCGAAAACGAAAAGGCCCGCTTTCTTGGTAAGTCCGGTGTGCTCACGGATCTGCTGAAAGGCTTGGGCAAACTCGATCCTGAAGCCCGCAAGACCGAGGGCGCACGCATCAATGCGACCAAGCAGCAGGTGGAAGCAGCGCTGAACGCGCGCCGTCAGGCGCTGGCGGACGTGTTGCTGAATCAGCGTCTTGCGTCGGAATCGATCGATGTCACGTTGCCTGGCCGCGGTCTCGGCGCCGGCAGCCTGCATCCGGTGATGCGCACGTGGGAACGCGTGGAACAAATTTTCAGCACGATTGGTTTCGATGTGGCCGATGGCCCCGAAATCGAAACGGACTGGTACAACTTCACTGCATTGAACAGCCCGGAAAACCATCCGGCGCGCTCGATGCAGGACACGTTTTATATCGATGGAAAGGATGCGGATGGCCGGCAACTGCTGCTGCGCACGCATACCAGCCCGATGCAGGTGCGCTACGCGCGCATGAATAAACCGCCGATCAAGGTGATCGTGCCGGGCCGGACGTATCGGGTGGATAGCGACGCCACGCATTCGCCGATGTTCAACCAGGTCGAAGGTTTGTGGATCGACGAGAACATCAGCTTTGCCGACCTGAAAGGCGTGTACTCGGACTTCCTGAAGAAATTCTTTGAGCGCGACGATATTCTCGTGCGTTTCCGGCCGTCGTATTTCCCGTTCACCGAGCCGTCCGCTGAAATCGACATGATGTTCGAGCACGGCAAGAACGCCGGTAAATGGCTCGAAATCTCGGGTTCGGGACAAGTTCATCCGAACGTGATCCGCAACATGGGACTCGACCCGGAGCGGTATATCGGCTTTGCGTTTGGCAGCGGCCTCGAACGCCTGACCATGCTGCGTTATGGCGTGCAGGACTTGCGCCTGTTCTTCGAAAACGATCTGCGTTTCCTCGAGCAATTTGCCTGAATGCAACTTGCTGCGGGCCGTTGTCCGGACATAGAGATTTAACAGTCCGGACGCAGACACGACTTATGTCGAACCTCATTTCGAAACTAGACACACATGCAATTCCCGGAATCCTGGCTTAGAACTTTCGTCGATCCGAAGCTCTCGACCGATGAACTCTCGCACGCGCTGACCATGGCGGGTCTCGAGGTGGAAGGGCTCGCGCCCGTGGCGCCGCCGACCACGAAGATCGTCGTCGGGCAGGTGCTGGAAGTGGCGAAGCATCCGAACGCTGACAAGCTCAACGTGTGTCAGGTCGACGCCGGTACCGGCGAGACGCTGACCATTGTGTGCGGCGCGCCGAACGTGTCGCCGGGCATCAAGGTGCCGGTCGCGCTGGTCGGCGCCGAATTGCCGCCGGCGGAAGCGGGCGGTGCACCGTTCGCAATCAAGTTGTCCAAGCTGCGCGGCGTCGAAAGTCAGGGCATGTTGTGTTCGGCGCGCGAATTGAAGCTGTCGGAAGATCACAGCGGTTTGCTGATCCTTCCCGCCGATACCCCGATTGGCCAGGACATTCGCCAGACGCTCAATCTCGACGACACCGTTTTCGAAATCAAGCTCACGCCGAACAAGGCCGATTGTTTGTCGGTATTCGGCGTCGCGCGGGAAACCGCTGCGATCACGGGCGCGCCGTTGCATGCGCTCGAGATGCCGCCGGTTGACGTCACCATTAACGAAGTGCTGCCGGTCAAAGTGTTGGCGCCGGACCTGTGCGGACGCTTTTCAGGCCGCGTGATTCGCGGCGTGAACGCGCACGCGAAAACGCCGCACTGGATAGTCGAACGTCTCGAACGTTCGGGTCAGCGCAGCATCTCTGCGCTCGTCGATATCTCGAATTACGTGATGCTTGAACTCGGCCGCCCGACGCACGTATTCGATCTCGACAAGATCCACGGCGGGATCGAAGTGCGCTGGGGAAAGAAGGGCGAGACGCTCAAGCTGCTGAACGGCAACACCGTGGAACTCGATGAAACCGTCGGCGTGATCGCCGATGACCATCAGGTCGAAAGCCTCGCCGGGATCATGGGCGGTGACAGCACCGCCGTCTCGCTCGAGACGACCAACATTTACCTGGAAGCCGCGTTCTGGTGGCCGGACAGCATTCGCGGCCGCGCGCGCAGGTACAACTTTTCTACGGATGCGGCGCATCGCTTCGAGCGCGGCGTGGATTATTCGACGACCGTTGAGCATATCGAGCGTATTTCCAGGTTGATCCTCGATATTTGCGGCGGTAACGCCGGTCCCGTCGATGACCAGACGCTGAACGTGCCCACGCGCGAACCGGTGAGCATGCGCGTGTCGCGGGCGAACCGGATTATCGGCGTGGCTATTGGCGCTGAGGAAATCGCGCAGATTTTCACGCGTTTAGGCCTCACCTTCACGCGCGAAGGCGACACGTTTGCTGTCACGCCGCCGCCGTATCGGTTCGATATCGAGATTGAAGAAGACCTGATCGAGGAAGTTGCGCGTATTTACGGCTTCGAGAAGATCCCGGCGCGGCCGCCGGTCGCGACGAGCGAAATGCGTCCGACCAACGAAACGAAGCGTTCGATTCACGTGCTGCGCCACGCCGTGGCCGCACGCGATTACGCGGAAACCGTGAACTTCAGTTTCGTCGATGCCGAGTGGGAAGCGGATTTCGCCGGCAACACGAATCCTGTGAAATTGCTGAATCCCATCGCCAGCCAGCTTTCGGTCATGCGCACCACGTTGTTCGGCAGCCTGATCAGCGTGCTGCGTTACAACCTGAACCGGCGCGCAGACCGGATTCGCGTGTTCGAAGCGGGCCGTGTGTTCCTGCACGATCCGGCGATCAAAGCAGGCGAACTGGCTATTGAAGGTTTTGACCAGCCGAAGATGATAGGCGGCCTGGCTTACGGCCCCGCGCTCGAAGAGCAATGGGGAACGAAACCGTTACGCACCGTTGATTTCTTCGATGTGAAAGGCGACGTGGAAGCGCTGTTCGCGCCGGTCGTCCCGCGTTTCGTGAAAGCCGAACATCCGGCGTTGCATCCGGGGCGTAGCGCGCGAATCGAAATTGACGGCCGGGCCGTGGGCTGGATCGGTGATCTGCACCCGCGCTGGATGCAGAAATACGATTTACCGAACGCGCCGGTTTTGTTCGAAATCGACGCTGAAGCGCTGATGCAGCGCGCGTTGCCGGTTCCGTCAGAAGTGCCGAAATTCCCGCCGGTTCGCCGCGATATTGCGATTGTCGTGGACCAGAAAGTGGAAGTGCAGGCGCTTATCGACGAGCTGGAAAGTGCCCGTTCCGAGGCCGCCTGCAAGCATGTCACCAGGGTTGCTTTATTCGACGAATTTCGTCCAAAATCAAGCACTTCCGGTGGGTTGGACGCGCATGAGAAAAGCCTTGCCTTCCGTGTAACGTTGCAAGATACTGGCGGGACGCTTCAGGACGAAACGGTCGAAACGGCCATCAAAACATTGGTGGAACGCTTGGCTCGAGTACATGGCGCGCGATTGCGCGGATAGCCTGCAGTTGGCCCCCTCCGTCTTCATCGTTACGCCATTTTTTCGATATGAACCAAATGAACTCGAGTGATTTCGAAGCCCTTCTTTCGGCGCAACGCAGCGCCATGATCCGAGATGTTCCCACTTCGAACGGTGCGGCAACGGCAGAAACGCCTACGCTGACAAAAGCCGAATTGGCCGAAATGCTATTTGACCATGTCGGGTTGAATAAGCGCGAAGCCAAAGATATGGTGGAAGCATTTTTCGAGGTCATTCGCGACGCGCTTGAAAGCGGCGACAGTGTCAAGCTATCTGGCTTTGGCAACTTTCAGTTACGCGACAAACCGCAACGTCCCGGACGTAATCCAAAAACGGGGGAAGCGATTCCCATCGCGGCGCGTCGTGTTGTCACGTTTCATGCGAGTCAGAAGTTGAAAGCGCTGGTGGAAGCCGGTGCTGAAAACAGTTTCGGCCGCTGAAGTGACGGGCATTTGCCAAGTGCCGCCTCTCCGCTTATTAGCGACATTAGCCCCATTCGCGACATTCACCCTATTGGTTGATTGACGATGGAAAAAGTCGTCCTGCCTCCGATTCCAGCCAAGCGCTACTTCACCATCGGTGAGGTGAGCGAGCTGTGCGGCGTCAAGCCGCATGTGCTGCGCTACTGGGAACAGGAATTCACGCAACTGAGGCCTGTCAAGCGCCGGGGCAATCGCCGCTATTATCAGCATCACGAAGTGCTGCTGATCCGCCGCATTCGTGAATTGCTTTATGAGCAGGGTTTTACAATCAACGGTGCGCGCAATCGTCTCGATTCACATGGTCGCCCGAACGGTTCGGCCGGTGATATCGAAGATCCGCAGGAAGGCGGCGCGGTTCCTCAAGCAAATGTGTCGGTCGATGTCGATCAATTGCGTAAGGAGATTCTGCAAGTGATCGATTTACTGGGCGGTTGACGATTCGTCAGAATCAAGCAGAAACTCAAGCAAAAAGGCGTCGCTGATTTAATCGGCGACGCCTTTTTCATTTTTGATTCGAGCGGGAACGGGTGCGGTTTTACGAGTTTTAAACTTCGCCCGAGGCTGTTATTTTCGAGCGTTGTCGCGCTTGAGTTCCAGGATCGGCAAATCCGGTTCTGACAGCATCGCTTTCAGTACATCGTTCGCAAATTCCTCAACCACCGCATGCCATTCAATAGTGCCAACCGGGAAATCGCCGGGGCATTTTTTCCCCTGCGCTTTCCGGATTGCGCCGACGCTCAGACTCAACGCTCGCGCCCTCTGGAAGGTGGGATCGTTTGAGTCGGCTGGTTGGTTGATTTCGTGGTCCATAGAAGGGCTTTCGGCAGCGGGTAAAAAAACTTTAGGGTGAATCTGGCGAAAATAGGTGAGCGCCGAAACTCGTGGGGAAGTCGTCGCGCGGTCGTCTCGACGTTGTCGAAAACGCGCCGGAGCAAGAGTGTACACAAGCAAAACAGGGGCAGACGAGCGCAAAACGGGGACATAACACATGACGACACGAATCCCCCGATTGCTCCATTCCACGCTCAGCGGGTATCGTGTTTCGAGACAACGAGGAGGGAGTGGAGCATGGCGGAGACATTGGGGGTTGCGATTATCGGCGCTGGCATGATGGGCGAGGTTCACACGCGAGCGATACGGCTGGCTGGCGCGAAGGTGTGCGGAGTCGCGTCGTCGAATAAAAGCCGCGCGGAGCGGGCGGCCGCTCGCTTGGGAATCGAACGGGCTTATGCGTCGGTGGAAGAGGCGATTGCGGACCCTTCTGTATCGGTTATTCACGTTTGCACGCCGAACGCCAGCCACTTTTCGCAAGCCATGGCCGCGCTCGATGCCGGCAAGCATGTCGTCTGCGAGAAGCCGCTGGCAACTCGCGCGAGCGATGCCGAAGCGCTGGCGCTGGCTGCGCGCAAAGCGGGTCGTGTCGCGACGGTTCCGTTCGTCTATCGCTATCACCCGATGGTCCGTGAAGCGCGTGCGCTCGTGCAGGACGGCAGCGTGGGGGCGCTGCAACTGATCCACGGCAGTTATCTGCAGGACTGGCTGCTGGGCGTGGACGATACCAACTGGCGCGTCGATGCAGCGTTGGGTGGTCCATCGCGGGCATTTGCGGATATCGGCTCGCATTGGTGCGACCTGGTGGAATGGATCAGCGGCGAGCGCTTCGATTCAGTTGTGGCGAGCTTGCAGACAACGGTCGCTGAGCGGCCCGCTGGTTCGGTGCAATCGTTTACGTCGGCAGGGAAGGGCGGTCCGACGCAAACGGTGGGCACGGAAGATATCGCTGGCGCCTTGCTGCGTACTAAAACCGGCGTGCTGACTACGCTGACGGTCAGCCAGGTGTCGGCGGGGAGGAAGAACCGGTTGTGGTTCGAAATCGATGGCGCGAAGGCGAGCCTTGTATTCGATCAGGAGGATCCGGAGCGGCTGTGGGTCGGCGAACGCGATTCCACGCGGCTGCTGGTGCGAGATCCGTCGCGAGGAAGCGCGGAGCAGCGTCGCCTGGCGACGCTGCCGGCCGGCCACGCGCAAGGTTATGCGCAATGTTTCGAGGCGTTCGTGGCGGACACTTACGCGGTGATTCGCGGCGAAACGCGCGAAGGTTTGCCGACATTCGACGACGGCTGGCGCTCGGCGCGCATCGTGGATGCGGTGCTGGCATCGTCGAAGGCGAATGGCTGGGAGCAGATCGAATAGCAAAAAAGCCGGGCGCAAGCGCAAATAAGCCATCGAAGCGAGTCTTAAAACGGACTCTCCGCTGTGCGCTGTCAAAGAAATAGCCGGGTCGTTACAGGACAATGGACAGTCGAACCGACGCCTTCGAGCGCATAAAAAAAGTCCGCCCGACGTGTCGATTTGCGGGCCGATCGCACGTCGTGTCGACAGAGGGCGCGTGTTCAGCGCTTTCTCTCAAGTTATTTGGTCAACCTGTTACCTCCAGGAGCAAAGCAATGTCCAATGCAGCTGTCAAACCGATCCCGGAAGGGATGCATACGATCACGCCTCACCTGGTTTGCAAGGGCGCGGCCGACGCCATCGAGTTCTATAAAAAAGCATTCAACGCGGTCGAGCAATCGCGATTGCCCGGTCCCGATGGATCGGTGATGCACGCCATGCTGGGTATTGGCGACTCGACGCTCATGCTTGCCGAGGAGTTCCCGAATTGCGGCCATAGCGGACCGTTGACGCTGAAAGGCTCGCCCGTCACGCTGCATTTGTATGTGAAAGACGTGGATTCCGCTTTTGCGCAAGCCGTCGCAGCCGGTGCAAAGGCCACCATGCCCGTCACCGATATGTTCTGGGGCGACCGCTACGGCCAGATCGAAGACCCGTTCGGCCATCGCTGGTCTCTCGCGACGCATATGCGCGATCTGACCGAAGATGAGATCCGCGAAGGCATGGCCAAGATAATGCCGACGTAATTGTCAGAAGTTTGCTTCAATGATTAGCAGGGCGCCGCGTATTTGAATGTCGAACCTGTCCGCGGCGCCGCCGTCATTCGACAAATAACAAAAATGAATTTGGGATGACGGGCGTACGCCGGTAGCATCGCGCGTTCCGCAGCCTTTGTCATTGCACCTCCCATGTCGATTTCCTTTGCGCCCGAGCGCGCCGTCGCGGCAGTATCCGCGTCCGCCGGCGCCACCGCGCGGCCCGTTATTCGCAGCGCGGCCGATGTCTCGCAACTCGTCAATCGCGGTGCCGCAGTCGGCAGCGACGCGCGCATCGTCATCGCCATCGCACTCGGGGGCGTGTTCCTCGACGCCTACGATCTCGGCGCGCTGGCGTTCGGCGTGAAGGATATCGCCCGCGAGTTTTCGCTGACGCCGGCGGCGACCGGTTTTGTCGCATCAGCTATTACGTTTGGCGCGATCATCGGCGCGTTCCTGGGCGGCTATCTGACCGATAAGATCGGCCGATATCGCGTCTTCATGGCCGATATGTTCTTCTTCGTGGTCGCGGCCATCGCGTGCGGGCTGGCGCCCAATGCCTGGGTACTCGGCGGGGCGCGATTCGTGATGGGACTGGGCGTTGGCATCGACTTGCCGGTCGCGATGGCGTTCCTCGCCGAATTTTCGCGGCTGAACGGACGCGGCAACAAGGCGGCGCGCATCGCGATGTGGTGCCCGACGTGGTATGCCGCCATCAGTGTGTCCTATTTGCTCGTGCTCGCGTTGTATGCGGTCTTGCCGGCGAGCCATTCGGGCTGGCTGTGGCGGCTGACGCTGGGTTTCGGCGCGTTGCCGGCGCTTGTGATCATCGCGATTCGCAGCCGGTATATCAGCGAGTCGCCAGTCTGGGCGGCGAACCAGGGCGATTTGCGTGGCGCGGCGCAGATTTTGAAACGCTCGTATGGCATTGATGTCGAGGTCGATTCGGGCGCACTGCAAAGCGTTAGACAACCTGTGCATAAAGCGGCATGGAGCAACTACGGCGCATTGCTGCGCGGCGTGTATCTGCGACGCACGGTGCTCGCAACGGTCATCGCGGTGGCTTCATCGTTTGCGTACAACGCCGTGGCGTTTGGACTTCCGGTCATCATTTCCAGCTTTCTCGCGCAGTCGATGCTTACCACCATCCTCGCCTCGCTCGCGTTGAACCTGTGTTTTGCGTTCGTGGGCGGATTGATCGCCGTGCGATCGGTGCCGAAAGTCGGCGCGTGGAAGCTGACCGTGCTGGGTTACGCGTTCCAATTGACGGCGTTGATCGGACTGGCGGTCGTCGGCCGTCCCGCGAGTGGCGCGCAAGTCGTGCTGGCAATCGGATTTCTCGCGATTTTCCTGCTGGGGCAGGGCTTTGGTCCGGGTTCGCACAGCATGACGTTTGCGTCGCTCAGTTATCCGACGTCGTTGCGTGGTGTGGGCGTGGGTTTCAACCAGACGCTGATGCGCGCGAGTTCGACTGTTTCGTTGTTCCTGTTTCCCGTCCTTTCGGCGGCACTTGGCACGAAGGTATTCTGGATCATCGCGGTGGCGCCGCTTGCCGGGCTGACCGCGCTGCTGTCAATTCGATGGGAACCCTCGGGTTATGACGTCGACGCCGAGGATTTCGATACAGCCTCCGTCACCGTCAAACAAGCTTGATCCGCGCTTGATGTTAGCTCGCGGCCGGCGATGATCGCTTGGCCGCGAGCGGGCAGCGCCAAACGCGGTACGATTCCCTCATGGCGAATTCCAACCGCAGCGGTTTTGATCGCTGCATTACTTTATGTCCATGAGGAAAAAATGATCGTTGAAATGCGTATTTATCACTGCGCGCCGGGTCGTCTGCCCGCGTTGAACGACCGGTTCACCAACATTACGCTCGACTTCTTCAAGAAATACGGGATCGAACCGATCGGCTTTTGGACCACGCTGGCCGGTCCGAGCAACCACGCGTTGACCTATCTGCTGAAATGGGAAAGCCTGGCTGAGCGCGAAACCAAGTGGAACGCGTTCCAGGCCGATGCCGAATGGATCGCGAAGCGTGCGGAAACGGAGGCGAAGCAGCCTATTGTCGAGCGGATTGAAAACCACTTTCTGTCGCCGACGGCTTATTCCGCTTTGCGTTGATGGCTTGAGGCATTTTTAGGCGCTAAATGTAGCAACACGCCCGGTTGTCGGATTCGATAACCGGGCGTTTTCGCGCCCGGCATAGGCGGCGCGCTTGACGCCCGATTTCAGAGCGCTGATTTATAACGCCGCGATTCAGGCGGCACGCGCCGAGAGAGTGCTTTCCGCCTTCGATGTACCCCGAGCGATCCGGCGTCGCGGCGATGCGGACTGCTCGATTTCCGGCAGGCATCCGTGTCTTTGAAAGTAGCCGGTCAGTTCGGCGGTCACCCGATAATCGCGTTGATTGAACCACTCTTTCAACGCATCCAGAAACGCTTCGACAGATTTGTCGCCGTAGTCTTTCCTGACTTCAGCGATAGCTTCGGCAAGTGCGTTGTTACGCTGTGATTCGGACAACGTGCTCGCAATATGCGAAGCGCTTCTCGACACGATCATTGCGTGAACGGAACACGTCTTTGTGTCGAAAGTGGCTTTGATATTTCGTGTCCGGCTTTGTTGACTGGCTCTCATGTGTGTGACCCCGGTTTCAGCAGAGCAGCGGCGGCGAGAACAATCCGCGCCTGGCTGGTTAATTTTTATAGTTGTTGGATGCAGTGTGTTCAGACGGGTAATTTTGTCTCCGCGGCGCCCCGGCTGAACAGGTTATAGATGCCGCTTCGTCACGATGCGGTCATCCCCGGTCTATACGCTGCGGTGGCAGAATCGGATGCGTGCAGTGCAACAAAATTCGCTTTTTACGATGATTATTTTTCCCGCCGCCGGTGTCATTGAATGCTTAAAGCCATATGCGGTGGATACGCAAACGTTTGACGCGATACTGGCATTGGGTCAGATCGGAAGTCACTTCGCACGGTAAGTAATTGCTTTGCCCTCGAGGCAAAATCACGCAGATTGATTCGGATACCTGTGTAAAAAAGAGGCCGATTTGGCAGGTCGTGTGCGGGTCGACCTGCGTGAAGTCTCTTAGCGTAGCGGTATCAACAGGATCGTAACTACCTCGCCCGCCGCGGCAATTGCGACCGCAGATTCGACCGGGTTCGTATTGAGGAACGTCCAAAAACCGACATCGTCTCTGAACTGATTCCACGTCCCAAAGAAACCCAGTGACAGGATCAGTCCGAAGAGCAGACTGAATGCGATTGCCGCGGACAGCCACTTGTTGTGATCGAGACTATGCGGTGAAAACGCGAACGCGCTTAGACAGAGCAATTGCACGGCAAGAACCACCAATAGCCCTGGATGGTATTGGACACCTCTGTACGTAAACGGCCGCGACATGCGAAAGCGTTCATATCTATTTCCCATGGTCCGTCCTCCCCGAACCATAAAAGTGTACGTGATCTATCGCTACGAGGGTTCCGCGTCGTTGGGACTCGCCTTAACCTTTTGAGCGCGCAAAAAACCTTGGTTAAAAGGTCCGTTATTACCGTTTCCATCGCCCGAAATCGTACTTGAGCTAAAGTTTTTCCGATTCCTGTCGTCATACAGAGCGCTACCTATTAGACCGGAGACCTCAATGAAGTCGGTAAGCGCAGAAATCGACATGGTGGAAAAGACGCTGAATGAGCTCGTTCGACGTCCACGTTTGATTCGAAGCAGCTATTGGTCTACGCATATAGAGGGGCTTCAAGCGCGCCCCGGACTTCGGGTTCAGGACAAATTGCGGCTAGCCGCTCTGCATGAGTTGATCAGCGGTGTGGCGCCAATGGGCGGGATCTCCCGTGATGTGCGAGTCGACGTTTTGATTGCGAGTTGAGCTGGGATCGACGCCCTGTCTGTGAGCTGAATCGACGTACTTCGATTCAACCGTTCGCACGCACTCCGTCTGAGTGGGAGCGTGCACGAATGCATGAAGCAAAGAAAAAAGGACTTAGCCCGTGAGAGCTAAGTCCTTGTTTTCATACTGCTGTCTTGGTCGGGGCGACAAGATTTGAACTTGCGACCCCCTGCACCCCATGCAGGTACGCTACCAGGCTGCGCTACGCCCCGAAAGAAGGACGAGTATATCAGAGACTCTTAAGTTTTAGAACCTGGAGAGCATCTTCGAAGCAAAAGCCCGTCAGTTTCACTCTTACATCGCGCAAATGACGTTCATTCCGCCAGCGCGCGGCACGCCGAAGTTCGCAACCTCAATACCGCAACTCGGACTGCGTGTAATCAGAGGTATGAATAGTCACCGATGGCTCGACCGCACTCCGGTTCCTCGCGCGAAACCTTAGCGCCATCACAGCCGCAACCACGCACGGAATGGCGTAAGCCACTGCGCGCTCGCCACAAGCGGACAACGACGACAGATCGATATATCGCTCACGATCGGTCGTGGTGGCTGAAGCAAAAATGAAAGTCAGAGTGAAATCCAGCAGCATCGCCAGGCAGCAAAAGCCAATGAAAATCAGCGCGCCGTTAAACACGGGGGCGCGACGCCCGGTGTTCAGCGTGTTGGATACAAACACAAACGCCCCCAACAGCAGGAAATTGAGGATCAACGGAAACCAGGGGAAATTCATCACACGCCGCTTGGTAGTCTTGTTAGTGGAAGGAGCAGGGCCATCGGTGGTCGATTTCGGAGAGTCGAACAAGCGAATCGGCGCGATCTTCACACGAGCGGTAATGTGATTTGAATACGATTTATCCTAGTTTTCCAGGCGCGGGCGAAGATACCCGCGAGCGCGGCGGGGCTATTGGACGCGGCATGGAGCCATCGACGGAATCATCGGCGGCGAGTGCTGTCGAGATGAAATCGATGAAGGTACGCACCTTGGTCGTCATGTATTTGCGGCTCGTGTAGACGGCGTACACGCGCGGTGCGAACGTCGTGTAATCGGGGAAAAGACGCGTCAGCGCGCCTGATGCCAACTCCTGCGCAACGATCCATTCGGGGAAGTAGGCAAGTCCAATTCCAGCGCGCACGAGCTGCAGCATCATGGAACTGTCGTTGGTCTTGAGCACGGCGCTGTTCTTCACCGCGAAAACACCATCCGGTCCGGAAAACTCAACCGTCTCCACGCTGGTGTAAGTCGGCAGCACGATTTCGTGGCGTTCGCCGAGTTCGCTGGGATGCCGCGGATATCCGCGCTGCTTCAGATAATCCGGCGATCCCACCAGCACGAACGGCACTCTGCAGAGCGGTCGCACGATCATCGTAGGCGACGGTTCCGACGTCGCACGCAACGCCATGTCATAGCCTTCTTCCACCAGATCGACGAAGCGGTTTTCCAGTCGCAGATCGATCAGTACTTCCGGATAACGGGCCCGATACGCAACCAGGATATCGGCGAACTTCGCGGTCGCAAACCAGCCCGGCGCCGTGATCTTGAGTACGCCGCGCGGTTGATCGGTTTGTGACCCGACTGCGGCTTCAGCGGCCTGCAGGATATCCAGCGCTTCCCGGCACTGCTCGTAATAAACACTGCCAGCTTCCGTCAGGCTCAGATGACGCGTGGTCCTGTTCAGCAGGCGAACACCCAGTTGCCGTTCGAGATTGGCAACGTGCTTGCTGGTCATCGCTGTGGAGATATCGAGCCGCTCGGCGGCTTTGACAAAGCTGCCAGCTTCTACAACATCGCGGAACACTCGCAGACTAGTTAATGCGTCCATGACTCGGCATCCATATCTCAGCGTCCATGACACTTTCCTGATAGGAAAGAAAGTGCTCAGTTTACCGGCGTTTATCTTCGCGCTTCGATTGTTCGGGGCGTTTGGGCCACTCGTCGAGTTCATCGTTGAAAAGCGACGCGACCACGCCGCGTAGCCACAGGATTCGCGGATCGTTGTGAAACTTACGATGCCAGTGCTGCTTCAGATCGAAGTTCGGCAAGGGCAGCGGCGGTTCGGCCAGCGTAATGGCCGCATGTTCAGCCGCGTACGCATAGCCGATGGCATGCGGCACCGTGGCGATCAAGTCAGTGCGCGACAGAATAAACGGCAAGGACATGAAGTGCGGCGTCTCGAGCACGGCGCGGCGGCGGATGCGTTTCTTCTCCAGGAAATTTTCCAGGACTTCCTGGCTTCGGCCCTCGGCGCGCACGACCGCGTGGCCGCATTCAACATATTGCTCAAGGGTCAGCGGGCCGCGCGAATAGGGGTGATCGCGTCGCATCAGACAGATGAAGCGATGCGAAAAGAGCCGCTGCTGGAAGAAGTTGTTGCCGGCGAGATCGGGGAAATAGCCAATGGCCAGATCGATGTCACCGCTTTCCAGAGCGCGTTCGACCTGATCGTGTTTCAGCGATACCGACCGCAGGTTTGCCCGTGGCGCGACGCTGGCGAGCGTCTGCAACAGGCGCGGCAAGAACACGATTTCGCCGACATCGGATAGCGCGATGGCGAAGGTATCGGTGGTGAGGGCGGGATCGAAGTGCTGCGTGTCGAGCAAGCCGCGTTCGATCCGGTTCAGCGCCTCGCGTGCCGCGGGCACCAGTGCGAGGGCGCGCGGCGTCGGTTCCATGCCGCGCGATGTCCGGACGAACAACGGATCGTTGAAATACTCGCGCAAGCGGCCAAGCGCCGTGCTGACACGCGGCTGGCTCACGCCAAGCCGCTCGGCCGCGCGGCTCACGTTGCGTGTCTCCTCGATCGCGACGAGATACGGGATCAGGTTCAGATCGAGTTCGTGCAGCGCGAGGTCACCGGGTTTCATCGGCATGATCTGATCGGCCTCCGCCGGGGCTTAGCCACGTCTCGCGACCATCTCGGAGACACGCTGGGCCGCGTCCAGCAGTGGATCGAGGAATGCCTTCACCATCTGCTTCGCGTTCTTGCGCTGCGCGTTGCCACTGATGTTGAGCGCCGCGATCACGCGTCCCTGCCGGTCGCGGATGGGCGCGGACATCGAAATCAGGCCTTCTTCCAGTTCCTGGTCGACGATCGACCAGCCTTGCTTGCGCACCACCGCCAGCGCGGCTTTCAGCGCGGTTTTATCGGTGAGCGTGCGCGGCGTGCGGGCTTCCAGCGGACTAGCATCGAGTACGGCATCGAGTTTGTCTTCGTCGAGCGCGGCGAGCAGCACGCGTCCGAGCGACGTGCAGAACGCCGGCAACCGGCTGCCGATAGACAAGTTGATCGTGATGATCTTATGCGTAGGCACGCGCAACACGTACACGATCTCGGTGCCGTTCAACACGGCTGCCGAACAGCTCTCATGCACCTGGCCCACCAGCTCTTCCATCACAGGTTCAGCAAGATTCCAGAACGGCATCGACGTCAGATAGGCAAAACCCAGGTCGAGGATTTTCGCCGTCAGCGTGAAATACCGCCCGTCGGCGTCGACGTAACCAAGCGCCTGGAGCGTCAGCAGAATGCGCCGCGCGCCGGCGCGCGTCAGCCCCGACGCGGCGGCGACCTCCGACAAGGTCTGCGCCGGGCGCGTAGCATCGAAGGAGCGAATCACCGATAAACCGCGCGCGAACGATTGCACATAAGCATCGCCGGGCCGCGAAGGAGATTCTGGATCAGGTAGATCGGCTTCAGCAGGGGACGTGGTCATCGCTGTCTGGTCCTTTTGGTCCTGTCCATCAGGCAAATTGCCAATGCATCGGTACAAACCCGAGGTTCATTGACAGCGCAACGAATGCGGGAATACCATACGTTTGTTCGCTAAACGAATCCATGTTCGCACAGCGAACTTAAAAATGCAAGCAATGCCGGTCGGAATCAAATCACCCGGCGCGCTTTGATTAAGGAAGACACGGCATGATCAACAAGATTTTCGACTCACTGAGTTCAGCGGTGAAGGACGTTCAGGACGGCGCGACCGTGATGATCGGTGGATTCGGCACGGCGGGCATGCCGTCAGAACTCATCGATGCGCTGATCGAGCAGGGCGCGCGCGAACTGACTATCGTGAACAACAACGCGGGCAATGGCGAGACCGGCCTCGCGGCGCTGTTAAAAGCGAAGCGCGTGCGCAAGATCATCTGTTCGTTCCCGCGCCAGAGCGATTCGCAAGTGTTCGACGGTTTGTATCGCGCGGGCGAACTCGAACTTGAACTCGTGCCGCAAGGCAATCTCGCAGAACGCATTCGCGCGGCGGGTGCGGGTATCGGCGGATTTTTCACGCCTACGGCCTACGGCACGAAGCTGGCTGAAGGCAAGGAAACGCGTTTTATCGATGGCCGCCATTACGTGCTTGAAGCGCCGCTGCACGCCGATTTTGCGCTGATCAAGGCGTTCAAGGGCGACCGCTGGGGCAATCTCGTGTATCGCAAGACGGCGCGTAACTTCGGGCCGATCATGGCAATGGCCGCCAAAACGGCCATCGTGCAGGTTTCGCAAGTCGTGCCGCTCGGCGCGCTGGATCCGGAAGACATCGTAACGCCGGGTATCTTCGTGCAGCGCGTGATCGAGGTGCCGCAAGCGGTGCACGCGGCAGCGCTGGCGGCGGATAAAGCGGCTTGAGCAAGAGCTGCTTGAGCGGAAGCCTCTTAGCCCGGCAGCAATAACGAATGCATCAAGCAAGGACATCGATATGAAAAAACTGACTCGTGACGAAATGGCGAAACGTGTCGCCCGTGACATTCAGGAAGGCGCGTATGTGAACCTGGGTATCGGCGCGCCGACGCTCGTCGCCAACCATCTCGCGGCGGATCGCGAAATCTTCCTGCACAGCGAAAACGGTCTGCTCGGCATGGGGCCGGCGCCGCAGAAGGGCACGGAAGACGACGAACTTATCAACGCCGGCAAACAACACGTGACGCTGCTCACCGGCGGCGCGTATTTCCACCACGCCGATTCGTTCGCGATGATGCGCGGCGGCCACCTCGATATCTGCGTGCTCGGCGCGTTCCAGGTGTCCGCGAAGGGTGACCTCGCCAACTGGCATACCGGCGCGCCCGATGCCATTCCCGCTGTCGGCGGCGCGATGGATCTGGCGATCGGCGCGAAGAAGGTCTACGTGATGATGGAACTGCTCACGAAGCAAGGCGAAAGCAAGCTGGTGCCCGAGTGTTCGTATCCGGTGACAGGCGTGAATTGCGTGAATCGCGTGTACACGGATCACGGCGTGTTCGACGTGACGCCGAACGGGTTCGTGGTGCGGGAGATTATCGAAGGCTTGTCGTTCGACGAACTGCAGAAACTGGCGCAAGTGCCGCTGACGTTTGAACCGCTCGAAGCGGCTAACACGCTCGACGCGTAATCAGGAGAAGTGCATGAAAGAAGCCTTTATTTGCGACGCGATTCGCACACCGGTCGGCCGTTACGGCGGCGCGTTGTCCTCAGTTCGTGCCGATGACCTCGGCGCCGTGCCGCTGCGCGCGTTGATGGAACGCAACAAGGACGTGGACTGGAACGCCGTCGATGACCTGATCTTCGGCTGCGCGAACCAGGCGGGCGAAGACAACCGCAACGTCGCGCGCATGTCGGCTTTGTTGGCCGGTTTGCCTGAAGGCATTCCCGGCTCGACGATCAACCGTTTGTGCGGATCGGGCATGGATGCAATCGGCGTGGCTGCACGGGCGATCAAGTCGGGCGAAGCGGCGCTGATGATCGCGGGCGGCGTGGAAAGCATGAGCCGCGCGCCATTCGTGCAGGGCAAGGCGACCACGGCGTTCTCGCGTCAGGCAGAGATCTTCGACACCACCATCGGCTGGCGATTCGTCAATCCGCTGATGAAGAAGATGTATGGCGTGGATTCGATGCCGGAAACGGCCGAAAACGTCGCGACCGACTACAAGGTGAGCCGCGAGGACCAGGATGCGTTTGCTGTGCGCAGCCAGCAGAAAGCATCGCGCGCGCAGAAGGACGGAACGCTCGCGCAGGAGATCGTGCCGGTTTCCATCGCGCAGAAAAAGGGCGATCCGGTGCTGGTCTCGCTGGACGAACATCCGCGCGAAACGAGCATGGAAGCGCTCGCGAGACTGAAGGGCGTCGTGCGTCCCGATGGCACGGTGACGGCAGGCAATGCGTCGGGCGTGAACGATGGCGCGGCGGCTTTGCTTATCGCCGATGAAGACAGCGCCAAGCGCTTCGGTCTCGTGCCGCGTGCGCGCGTGTTGGGCATTGCGACTGCTGGCGTGCCGCCGCGCGTGATGGGCATTGGCCCGGCGCCCGCGTCGCAGAAGCTGATGAAGCGCCTGGGCATGACCATCGATCAATTCGATGTGATCGAGCTGAACGAGGCGTTTGCATCGCAAGGTTTGGCTGTACTGCGCATGCTCGGCATTGCCGACGACGATCCACGCGTCAATCCGAACGGCGGCGCAATCGCGCTTGGTCATCCGCTCGGCATGAGCGGTGCACGCCTGGTGACGACCGCGATGTATCAGCTGCATCGGACCGGTGGACGCTTTGCGCTGTGCACGATGTGTATTGGCGTGGGTCAGGGCATTGCGATCGCTATCGAGCGTGTGTGATGTCTGAGCCGACATTTGCGGCGTCGGGACGGCTGACGGACCTGATCTGCGGCACGCGCGAGATGAACGCCGTGTGGTCCGCGCGTCAGACCGTCCAGTCGATGCTGGATGTGGAGGCGGCGCTTGCGCGGGCATCGGCTGAACATGGCGTGATTCCTTCTAGTGCAGTGGCGGCGATCGTGGCCGCTTGCAACGCCGATCTGATCGATGCTGACGCGTTGATGGCCGGCGCTGCGTCTGGCGGCAATCTCGCCATTCCGCTGGTGAAGCTGCTGACCGCGGCGGTCAAGCTTGAAGATGCCGATGCCGCCAAGTACGTGCATTGGGGCGCGACGAGCCAGGACATTATCGATACCGGTACTGTCTTGCAACTGCGCGCCACGTTCGATTTGCTGGAAGCGGGTTTGCATGACGCTTGCGACGCGCTCGCGCTTCAGGCGCAGACATATCGGACGACGCCGGCGATCGGCAGGACCTGGCTTCAGCAGGCGTTGCCGGTCACGCTCGGCCTTAAATTCGCCCAATGGCTCGACGCGTTGACGCGGCATCGCGAGCGTGTTGCGCAGTGCCGTTCGCGGGCGCTGGCGTTGCAGTTCGGCGGTGCGGCGGGCACGTTGGCGAGCCTGAGGGACAAGGCGCCGCCGGTCGCCCAATCGCTTGCCGATGACCTCGGCTTGCAACTTCCCGCGCTGCCGTGGCATACCCAGCGGGATCGCATCGCGGAAGCGGCGGCATGTTTCGGGATGCTGATCGGGACGCTCGGAAAAATCGCCCGCGACATATCGCTGCAGATGCAAACGGAAGTCGGCGAACTGGCCGAGCCGGCCGCAGCGGGCAAGGGCGGTTCATCCACGATGCCGCATAAGCGCAACCCCGTGGGCTGCGCTGCTGTTTTAACAGCCGCCATGCGCGCGCCGAATCTGGTCGCAACTGTGTTCAGCGGCATGGTCCAGGAACATGAACGCGCGCTCGGGGGCTGGCAGGCCGAATGGGAAGCGCTGCCAGATCTTGCCCGCCTGACGGGCGGTGCGCTCGCGCAGATCACGGCGATTGTTTCGAACATCGAAGTAAATTGCGGGCGTCTCGCAGCCAACCTGGATCTGACGCACGGACTGATTCTCGGCGAAGCGGTGATGCTCGCGCTCGGTGATCGAATTGGCAGGCTCGACGCGCACACGCTCGTCGAACATGCATCGAAAGAAGCCGTGGCAACCGGCGCAACGCTTTACGACGTGCTCTCGAACGACGCACGCGTCACGCAACATCTCTCGCTTGTTCAACTGCAAGCCTTGCTCGACCCGGCCAACTACGTGGGCCAGGCGCACGCTTTTGTCGATGCCGCGCTGCGTTTGCATCGAGTCCCTTCCTCCAGGAGTTTTTCGTAATGCCTTTTGCCGCCGTCAACGGTATTCAACTTTTTTATCGCATCGATGCCACCGCCGGCAGCGATGCACCCTGGCTCGTGTTGTCGAATTCGCTCGGCGCCGATGCCTCGATGTGGACGCCGCAAGTCGAAACGCTCGCGGCGAAATATCGCGTGTTGCGTTACGACACGCGCGGTCATGGCCGATCGGACGTGCCCAAGGGGCCGTACACGCTGAGCCAGCTCGTCGGCGACGTGATCGGTTTGCTCGACGCACTCGGTGTCAAGCGCGCGCACTATTGCGGGCTGTCGATGGGCGGGCTGACCGGCATCGCGCTCGCTGCACGCCACCCGGAGCGCTTCGAACGCGTGGTCTTGTCGAATACGGCGGCGCTGATCGGCTCGGACGCAATCTGGACGCCGCGGGCCGCCAAAGCCCGCGAGGAGGGTGGCATGCCGGCATTGGCCGACGCCGTTCTGTCGCGCTGGTTCACGGCTGGCTTCATGGCCGCGCAGCCGCTTGTCATGTCGGGCATTCGTGATGTGTTCCGTCACACCTCCGGCGAAGGTTACGCATCGAATTGCGAAGCGATCCGGGATGCCGATGCACGCGAAGAAGCGAAGACCATCAAGGCGCCGGTGCTGGTTATTTCGGGCACGCATGACCAGTCCACGACCGCTGCGCAAGGGCGCGAACTGGCCGGATATATCGAAGACTCACGTTACGTCGAACTCGATGCCGCGCACTTGTCGAACATCGAGCAAGCGGACGTTTACACGAAAACGCTGCTTGAGTTCCTGGGTGCCTGACATGACTGAAGACGAACGTTACGAAGCGGGATTGAACGTACGCCGCGAGGTGCTTGGCGATGCGCATGTCACGCGCTCGCTCGAGAACCGCACGGATCTCACGACCGAATTCCAGAACCTGATTACGCGCTACGCATGGGGCGACATCTGGACACGTCCCGGTTTGCCGCGCCATACCCGCAGCCTCTTGACCATTTCGATGATGGTCGCGCTCAACCGCAGCGAAGAACTCGCGCTGCATTTGCGGGCGGCAAAAAACAACGGCGTCACACGCGACGAGATCAAAGAGGTGCTGCTGCAGACAGCGATTTATTGCGGTGTTCCGGCAGCGAATTCGGCGTTTCATCTGGCACAAAAAATCTTTGACGAGGACGATCGCGCGGCGTAGCGATCGTCCCGACGGACAAACGAAATTCAGGAGCAAGGCGGAGACAAGCATGGGCTCGCTGAGCGCCATGCTCAATGTGTGACGGTTCATAAGACGATGGTTGGGTGTTGTTTGATCAGGACGGCGGCGTGGTGAACCACGCCGCCGTCTTTGCATTTGGGGTAGCGGGGTTGACGCCCGCTCACGCACTTCACCTAGCAATTTAACGTATTCAGGATACGTGCGAGAGGTCGATCCTGGATATCTCATCTTGACCACCACATCAAAATAAGCACAAATACCGCACACTGAAGGCTCGAAACCCCTATCGAATGGCCTATCTCCCATCGTTTTAAGAGTTTACTGATAGGGGAAATTTATCTTGACCTGTCACAGTGGCACACGAGCGTGCTAGCGGCTTTCCGCCTGACAGGAACCGCACTGATGACCGTCTGCTGGCTACCGAAGCAATTCGATGGCTGTGTGCATTCCTGCGCACGCTCAAAGTCGCTGGTCCCGATCGATCGACTATCCGGGACCCGATGCCAATGATTCCGAGGGCGCGTCCGCGTGTCTAAGACCTGAGTGAGCAAAAAAAATGAACAAGACGCAGCGCGTGGTAGTGAAGAAACAAAATGAAGTGTCGGTCGACTTGTGTGTGGCTAGCTTATCCGGTGTTTCGAAGATCGCTTGCTCCAACTGGCGAACGAGAATGGGCACCGTGGTATTCCTGGCGCTTGCCCCCGTTTCCTTGATGTTGATGCCGCAAGTATCGAGGGCTGTGCTTGTCGATAACCTGGCGAAGGTTTCGAACGAACGCGCGCGAGTCTATTCATCGCAAGTAAGCGAGGCATTGAGCGCTGTTGCCCCACGCGCCTCCGAGTCGGGCAGTGAAGGTGCAGGCCGGCTTGCGGCGGTCCCGTTATACGGGTCCGGCCTTACACCGGATCAGTTGATCGTGTCCGGGACAATCGACGGCTCGACTCCTACCACCGCGGTCGGCACGAATGCGGTCGCAATGGGCGTGAACGCTCACGCGGCCGGGGATTATTCTGTTGCGGTGGGCTCTTACGTGAGCGCGACTGCGGGCTCGGCGGCGGTTGGAGTCGGGGTGTCATCAACAGGTAATGAATCAACTGCACTCGGCGTTCGCACAAGTGCATCTTCCGACCATGGACTTGCCATGGGCTGGCGCACAAGTGTTAGCACGGATGCCACGGATTCACTTGCAATTGGCTCGGCCACGCAGGTTTATTCCGCGGGCGCGGGAGGAATCGGCAAGGACAACTTCGTGGGCGGAGCGGGAACCTACGTAGTGGGAAACGGTAACAAGGCTTTTGGCGCAGATTCGTTCGTTCTTGGCAGCAATGTAACGGCAAGCGGAAATAACAGCGTCGTGCTCGGCGCGAACAGCGATGGTTCGTTAGCCAACGTGGTATCCGTGGGTAACGTTGGGTCGGAGCGGCGAATCGCGCACGTGGCGCCTGGGGTGAGTGCAACGGACGCGGTCAACGTGAGTCAACTAAAGGCGCTTGGTGCGACCACGAACGCACTGGGCACAATGACCAACGCCTTTGTGGCCTATGACGGTGTCGATAAAAATGTGATTACGCTGCGCGGAGCATTGCCGGGAACGCCGGGGCAGGCAGCCGCGCCTGCCGTGACGATCACGAACCTCAAGGCGGGCGCGTTGAGCACGCAGAGCAGCGACGCGGTCAACGGTGCCCAACTGAACGCGACCAATACAAACGTTCAAGACGTAGCTACCTCGCTCGCCACGCTGACTCGAGCGGAACCGTTGAAACTTGCGTACACGAGCGACACCAAATCGAATGTCGTGCTGGGTGGAACCGGCGGCACTGTCCTCTCGAACCTGAAGGCGGGCGTGGCGGATCAGGACGCGGTGAATGTCGCTCAACTGAAGGACGCCGGGTTGATCAATTCGAAGGGCAATACGCTTTCGGCCATCACCTATGACACTAACGCGGATGGCGCGATTAATCGAAGCAGCGTGACGCTAGGTGGTTCGGACGCTGTGTCGCCCGTCGCATTGCACAACGTGGCGGCTGGCGCCGTAAAAGCAGGCAGTACGGACGCAATCAACGGCGACCAGTGGTTCCAGACAGCGCAACTTGTCGACGGTCTTCAGAATGGCGCCGCGCTCAAATATTTTGTATCGAACACAACGCTTGCCGCAGCAACCGCAAGCGGCCTCAACGCCACTGCGATCGGGGGTAACGCACAAGCCGTTGCCGGTAACACGGTTGCCATCGGCGCGAACTCGGTGGCGGATCGCGTAAACAGCGTGTCGGTGGGCGCATCGGGCAACGAGCGGCAGATTACCAATGTGCAGGCGGGCACGGCCGACACCGACGCGGTCAACGTCGGGCAGCTGAAGAGCGCAGGTCTGGTCGACCAGACTGGCAAGGCAGTCACCGCACTCTCCTATGACAAGAACGCAAGCGGCGCGACGGATTTCAGCAATGTCACGCTCGGACAGGGCATTGCAGGCGGCACCACAATCCATAACGTGGCGGCAGGGACGCTCGCTACCGACGCCGTGAACCTGGCTCAGTTGAACGATATCGTCACTCATGTCAGCAACTTCGTGACATCGAGCAGCGCGCTTTACAGCGCTGCCGGAGGTACATCAACCGAAGCGGCCACTGCGAGCGGCACTCATGCCGTCGCAATGGGGGCGAACGCGACAGCCAGCGCGGCCAATTCGGTGGCGCTGGGGGCGGGCTCGCTGGCGGATCGTGCGTCGTCGGTATCGGTGGGAGCGGTGGGCAACGAACGGCAGATTACGAATGTCGCGGCCGGTACGTTGGCAACGGACGCTGTCAACCTCAGCCAATTGAACCAGTCGGCCAGTTCTACTCTCAGTCAGGCCAATAGCTATACCGATCAGCGCTTCAACAATACCGACCAACAAATTCGCGACCTTGATCGCAACACGCGCAAGGGGATTGCGTCTGCGTCGGCGCTCAACGTCGTGACGCCGTACCTGCCGGGGCGAACGACGTTAAATGCAGGCGTCGCAGCTTATCGCGGGCAGGCGGCGATGGGCATTGGTGTTTCGCGCTGGAATGACAAGGGCAATATCAATTTCAATGGCGGAGTGTCGTCGTCGGGTGGCAACAGCACCATCGTGCGTGCGGGCGTGGGTTACGTGTTCGGCAGTTGACCCGCGTAGCGAATTGAACTTTGCCGCCGTCACGGGCGGTACGCACAGCCAGTCCACGGAGCTTGATGCCCCGGATGTCACCGGGTCGAACCATGAAAAACATTATCCTCGCCGCCGCCTGCGTTTATACGCTGGCGGGTTGCGCCAACACGGAACTGCGTGACAGTCTGGGCATCCAGGACTCTACCGTTCTGCAAACGGGGTTCGGCACCCAGCAAAGCACGCAAGCGGGTGCGGCCGTGTAGCCTTGGGGCAGCGTCTATGGGCGAATCGATAAACCTCAAGAGGTGCTGGACCTACTGCAAGCACGACTGGACCAGCTGGATCAACGCAAGGACAACTATTTTGGCTACAAAGATCAATGCTGGATCGATGTGGCAAAAAGCGAGATCGATGCGAGAGATCGTTGGGGCTTTGTGGAAGAGTCGATTGGTGAAGCTGCGCATCTGACGGCTGGACTTGAAGGCACGCAGCAGTTGTTGCCCGATAATCCGCCGTTGCGCACGGTCGCAGTGCTGCGTCCGGACCTGATGACAAGCTTGCAGGCGATCATTGCTGATCCGCGGTTTGTTAATTGTCCGCAGGCACAAAAGCAGACAGCATGTGCCGAAGTCAAGTTGATGCATGCGGGCCATGACGCGTGGACCCGTCAGTTCGGCACGGCAAGAACCAAGGTCGATATGGTCGAGTCAGCACTCGGTGAAGCACAGCAGAGCCTTGAAAGCTGCGTGATTCCACCGGAGGCGTCGAGATCGACGGTCCCATTGCCCAAGCTTGTGACGTTGTCTGTCGACGCGTTGTTCGCGTTCAACGGTAGCAGCGTCGAATCGATCACATCGGAAGGCCGAGAGAAGCTCGATAGCTTGATCGAGGACGTGAAGGGCGACACTGCTGTGTCGTCGATTACCGTGTCGGGTTTCACTGACCGTGTGGGCAGTGAGGCATACAACCGGCGGCTTTCGCATCAGCGTGCCGAGACTGTCCAGCGTTATCTGATATCAGGTGGCGTGGCGACTACCGTGCAGGCACGAGGTTATGGCCGGGCATCGCCGGGAACGGATTGCCGGATGCGAGACCGACGTGCGCTGGTGACTTGTCTAGCAAACGATCGGCGTGTCGAGTTGCGCTTTTTACACAAGGAAGATCAGGGGGCGTGAATCCAAGCTGATCCAGTCAAGACCATGTGTATCTCCGATACGGTTGGCTTCGTATCGTTCGTTGGAGAACATGGTCGTGCTTTACAGGACAGGCAAGCGGCGCTGTTGCGGGTAACACAGCACATGCATGTTCGCGAGCACCCGGAACCGGGAGAGTTCGAGCACGCGCGAATCGTGACGAAGCCTTCAACGTTTGCCGCGGCAGCTCGCTGATCAGGAGCCGTCGCGGCACATTGCTTAGGGCCTAGAACGCATAGTAAGGACCATTGCCCGCGGGTGTCACACTCGCTTCGATAGCCGTAAAGATCCGTCTCCCGAAGAAGAAGGGCAGACCCCAGTCGAAATAGTTGCTTGCTGGTCCCGCCAGATTGCCGAGCGCGTTGTTGCCGCTTGCGAATAGCGACGTCGCGTTTCCTATGGTGAACGTTACGTTGCTTGTCGCGCCATTGATGCCGGCAACGGTTGCAGCCAGACTTTGCACGGCGGTTGGACAGAACCAGAAGCCGCATGTTGGCGCGGTACTCAGTGCGAAGAACAAGCCGTTCGAGCCGCTGTCGATGAAGCTCCTGCTGTAGGTTTGTCCTTGAAATGCTGTCGAAACAAACCCTGTCGTCGAGTTACTCGGGAGGACCTGAGCGCTGCCAAGCAGATTGTTCGACTGTGAGCCGATTCCGAACGTCATGGTGCTGGTAACGCTCGCTGCTCCGGTAGCGGCGACGGCGGGAAGGTCGATGACAATACCATTGTTGTCGGTGGCGAATCGGCTGATCGGATTGGTCACCTGCTGTGCAACCGGTAGCGCAGTTGCCACGCGCGTGCTCGATGAGCAGCTGTAGTACCAGCGTGGCAGCGCGGTCGTGGCGCAGCCGCCGCCGCAGTCGGCGCTGAACGGGCCTACGCCGAGAATACCGTTGCTGCGCAGAGCGGTAGCGGTCAGCATCGGCAGGCCCGAGTTACCGCAGTCCGTGGGCACAGCCGGAACAACCGGGTCCGCAATGACCTGGATCGATGTCGCCGCTGCTACCTCACCGGCCAGATGCACGTCGGCAGTGCGGACCGAGCCCCATGTGTAGCCCGATCCGAATACGGTGCAGCTTGCCGCCGTTGCACCCGTGCTGGTCGTCACGGAGGGTAGCGCCAAAGATGGCAAGAGCGCGGAAGCAAGAATGCGGAATCCTTGCGATCCCGTGTCCACCTGAATATTGTCGATCGTCTGGCACGTGCTTGTTCCCGGAACGCAGATCGTCACGCTGGTTTGCAGCATGTTGCGCGTACCGGTCGCGATTTGCGCGACGGTAATGGGCTGCACGTTCGGTGTGGTCGATTGAGTCACCGTGTTGGCTGGCGCGATAGGTTCGGATGGAGCTGCGACAACAGGGGCGCTGGCAGCGGAAGCGCCGCTAGACGCGAGCGGAGCGCTTGCGGCCGCCGGGGAACTTGCCGCGGGTGCTGCGGCGCCGGTTGAACCATTACCGCCACTGCCGCCGCCGCCGCAGCCGGCTATCGTGACGCTAGCGGCAACAATCGCCGTGATAAGTACGCAAGTCAGGTTTCGTATGATTCCCCTATTCAATGTCTGCTGCCGTGACGCCGGCCGGCAACGCGCTGGGAAGCCACGCACGTCCGCTGAAATCGCGCAGGCGCACTGCCGTTTCCACCATGAGATCGCTGCTGCTTACCCGCGATGAGTGCAGCCCACTTGCGTTCGGTAACGCAGCGCTTGCTTCTTGCCTATACCGATCGAACCAGTTGCTGAGCAGCACTGCGACATCGGGCATGGCCGGGCCGTCCCAACTGACGGCATAGACCTGGCCCGAGGAAGATACGTACTGGCGCACGCGAATCTGATTGGCGTCGGTCGATTCCTGCCAGCGCGCCGCGCTGTTCTCGGCCTGATGCAATACCTGGGCAGTGCCATCCGCTGCGTTGGACGAACTTGCTGTACCCGATGCCGCGATCGCGACGGTGCTACCAAGTTGTGCATGCGCCGATCCGCTTGCCGCGATCACCAGTGCGGCAGCGGTTGCCCGAAGAGGGGCGAGGGACTTGAAGTGAGGCATGGTGTTACTCCGTTCTCGTGGCCGTTCTTGTTATCGAGAATTAATTTTAGGATAGATATGCTTTAAAAAATCGAGATAGGAATTATCTTGTAGGACGCTTTAAAAGCGCCTCGAAAATTAGTTAAAAGTGCTTATTAAACAATGTGTTGGTTGCTAAAAATAGACTAGGACAAAGCAAGAGTAAATGTCATAAATTGTCTTCGCGGTCATCGTTGCTGCGATTTATGAGATGAAAAGTGGGTTTTGGCGGGCGAGAAAATGAAGCCGGAAAGCGAGGGGGAAATGGATGCAGGCAAGTCTGCAAGCGTGGCTTGATTCGTCTATCCAGACGTGCAATACCAGCGCAAATTTCCCTGCTTGGAATTCATGCAAGGGAGACGTTCCCCGGGCCACGTCGTCCAGGTATTACGACGTCGGGGGCACTGTTTTTGCACGGCGACGCGCGGGACCGGTAAAATGCTTGGTTGATCCACGGAAAACGCCGTGGCGTAGCGGAAGGATTTCCCAAACATGACAGATTTTCGTGTGAACAAGCCGGCTTTGAAGGTCGCGGCCCTCTTGATGGTGGGAGGCCTTGTTGCCGGATGCGGTACGTCGTCTCCCGATGCAATCAATTACAAGAGCGATGGCCGCGCAAAACAGGCATCGCTCGCGGTCCCGCCCAATCTGCTCGACGAAACGGGGGATCAGCGTTCGTTACCGCCTCAAGGCGGGCAGGCTTCGCTTTCGGACCTCCAGCAGGTGCAGAAGGCCGCGCCGAGCGCGCCCACGGTCATCCCGCCCGTCTCTGGCATGCATATTCAGCGTGACGGCACGGAGCGCTGGCTGGTTATCGACACCAAGGCGCCGGAGCAGGTCTGGCCGCAGATTCGCCGTTTCTGGCAGGAACAGGGCTTTCTGCTTGTCGTGGACGCGCGCGACAAGGGCGTCATGGAAACGGACTGGAACGAAACCCACCCGGCGATCTCAGACGGGCTGATCCGCAACACGCTGACAATAGCAACGGGCAACTCGTACGTTGCAGCCGAACGCAACAAGTACCGCACTCGCCTTGAGGCCGCACCGAACGGCGGCACGTACGTGTTCATCAGCCAGAAGGGCATGCGTGAAGCGCTGACGGGAACCAACAACGATCAAAGCCAGTGGCAGGCCAAGCCGAACGACCCCGCCCTGGAAGGTGAATACCTGAAGCGCTTGATGGCGAACCTCGCACTGGCCGACGCGCGCCAGGCTAGCGGTCAGACCGGTGCCACCGACGCTGCCATGGCAGCGGCCGCGGCAGGGAACTCACCCACGGCCACCACGTCAGCGCAGAGAGCGGCACAGAACGTCGCTCTCTCAGCACAGACGCCGATCAAGGAAGACGTGGTGCCTGAAGCAAATTCGGTTGAGCTCAACTTGCCGGAACCCTACGATCGCGCATGGCTGCGCGTCGGTCTGGCGCTCGACCGGACGAACTTCACTGTCGATGACCGGGATCGTGGCCGTGGTATTTATTTCGTCCGGTATGTCGACCCGAAGGACTTGACGTCGGCGGAGCAGGGCTTCTGGAGCCAGGTGTTCCACGGTAAGAAAGAGAAGCTACCCAAGAACTACGAGATCAACGTGCGGGCGCTGACAGAGACGCAGACGCGTGTGTCGATCATCGACAGCAAGGGTGACGTCGATTCCTCGCCGCAAGCACGTCAGATCATGGGCTTGCTCGACGACCAATTGCGTTGAGGCAAACTGCAGTGACCTTCTGCAAACGTGGTTCACGTGGCTGATTTAGCAAATTGAATCAATAAGCGTAATCAGTGGGCAGTAAGCGGAATGTCACCGAAAGACTGAGCGGAATGACCAAGTTCGCGACTAACCCGCCTGAAGTTCAGGCGGGTTTTTTTATACCTCTGAGTTTAGTTGAGGGTTTCGAAGATGCCTTTTGCATTCGAATGCGCGGTAACGCGCGCGAGTGAATGCGACCGCTGCGTTACGCTTCGGGCGACAGACATCAGAGGGAAGTAGGCGGACCTTCATGATGGCGCTGTCACGTGACAGCCGGTAGTGACGTGTTTGCATCAGGCGCTGTTTTTGGTTTTTTATGTGCGGGAAAGCTTATAGGAATCAACTGCATAGGGATTACATTGTATGTGTGGCATGTAATCTGCGTGGCGCCTGGACGAAGCTGCCTCCTGCTTCACGCAACCATACGTCACCCAATTTTCTTTCACGAATTGCGATCCGCTGGCCAAGCGGATCTCGATGGCCCCGTCGCCTATCCTCGTAGGGCGACGGCTTTTGCCCGCGCTCCCCAAAAGGGACGCGGGCTTTTTTCTTGTCGTTTCAAAAGTCGTTTCAGCGAGCGTGCAGTGTCGACGTTATGCTTGATCCTTTTAATCTGGAGTCAAGTCATGACAGAAATCGCCGTGGTCGCAACGTTCGTCGCCAAACCGGGTAACGAAGACAAGCTGAGGGAGGTCCTGCAGGGCATCGTGGCGCCTACGCGCAAAGAACCCGGAGCGCTGCAGTATGACCTGCATCGTGACATCAAGGAGCCACGCCGATTCGTATTCTACGAGCGCTGGCAGAGCGAGGCGGCGCTGGCTGAGCACAATCAAACACCGCACATTCAGGCGCTCGGCAAAACGCTGCCGGACCTGATTGAACACGGCGAAATCAACGTAGTGGCAAAGCTCTGAGCGCTTAAACAGGCCGCGCAAAAGTCACTGCGTCCGCGTAGCCATTTCTGACTGCCCGATCATCCAAACCGCATCAGCACTTAGTGAGTCTCGTGCGGTACGTCGAGGATCAGGATGATGGTCCAGTCGGCGTCGCCGTCATGATGATACTGACGCTCGGCTACGATAAACGGCTGTTGTTTGCCGTCCGGGCCGAGGAACAGCACATCGCCTTCCATAGGCAGGCATTCCACGGGCGGCAGCGCGAGATACGCGTCCTTGTCCTTTGCGTTGCGCGGCATCAGCTTTTCAATCTTGCGTGATGCTGCTTCGGTCCATTCGATATCCAGCTGGATGTTGCTCATACGATCCTCCGCACACGAGTGCGATTCAATTTTATCGACGCGGAATGTAGCATACGCCGCGCCGGTGAACGCATCGATTCCTGAAGGTTTCCTGAAGTCGTCGCAAACGTACAAAAGCCGGATACAACGCCTTGTGCGTCATATCCGGCTTTTTGGGGCGAGCGGTTCGTTGAATGGTTGGCGAACGGGTTCGCCAACCGCTAACGTTTGCGGGCCGTTGCGACGGTTAAACCTTATCGCTTATTCGGCCATGCCTTTCGAATGCTTCATGCCCTTCTTGTGATGCGTGGAGCCCTTGTGCATTGGCATGTCGCTCGGCACAGCCGATTGGCGCGATTGCAGGTCCTGCGCGCGCTGTTCGATATCCGAGATTTTGGCCGGATCCGTACTCATCGTGACGCCTTGATCGGACTGTGCGAATGCTGCACCGGTCATTGCGCTCAGGGAAAACAAGACTGCCAGGGACATTTTCTTCATTGTTACCTCCATAGAATCGTTGAACCCGGGTTGGCCTGTCCCGATTAGCGAGACATTACACGCTGCGAAGCAAATACCGATCCTGCTCGCGAATCGTTACATGTAGTTACAGTGCCGTCACATTTAAGCAATGACCCTGCGGTTTGACTCTAACAGAGCATCAGCCCGGCCAGTCGATTGACTGAGCCGGCGATAATACCGGCGAAGCGCATTGGTTTCTAGTACTGAATTTCGAGATGAGTAACAGTGTTGACACATGCCTCGCAATTCCAGCGGCTCGCAATCACGATGCGATTCAATATAGCCCCATGCGTCGGTACACACGAAAGCGTGCGATGCCAATCAGTTCATGCAGGGCAGTTTCCGCATCGACGAAACCGCGTAAGCGCGGAAAGAAGGTCGGCGTGGATTGCCGCACATTGCTGACGAAAACTTGCGTGTCGAGGCCAAAGGCATTGAAGGCGAGCAATGACCGGCGCATGTGATAAGCGGACGTAATCAGCACCAGGGTTTCATCGCGTTCCGGCTGCACGATGCTCGCAACGTTGCGCGCATTCTGGTACGTATTGAGGCTTTCGTTTTCGAGCACGAGGTCGCTGGCGCTTACGCCGCGAGCCAGCAGGAAGGGTCCATAGTTGTCGGCTTCAGCTTGTTCGTGATGCTGCGGGTTGCCGCCACTTACGATCACCCTGCAAGCACCGCCCGCTCGACGGCAATCGCGATACAGCTCTGCTGTGACAACAATACGTGTGAACGGATCGCGTTTTGGAATCAGGTGGTTGTCGATGTCATAACGCGTGCCGCCGCCCAGCAGGATAAAAGTCGTTCGCGATGCGAAATGCACCTGCTGTGGCGTCGATTTCTCCTCAAACCCGCGCTGTGCAAGGTGAAGCAGGGGTGCGGAAAGCCAACCTGCGCCCAGCACCCAGAACAGCACGATGCAAACAAGCGCGACTGCACGCCGGTGTTGTCGCCAAACTGCGAACAGTGCAAAGAAAAGCAGCAATAAAGTTATAAGAACCAATTTGGTTTGAGGTAACGTATAGGTTTTCGAGATAATCCGCATCGTGGTCATCGCATTCATAGGAATGCATCGCCGGAACTGCGGAACGCGTTGTGTAGTGCGCGTTTAACGGGCGCTCGAAATTATAAGCAGCGGTAAGCAGAAATAAGCAGCACCTAGCGCAAGCGGCGGCTGCGAGTTCCGGTCAGGGGCCGCGAAGTTGGCGTCTTGACTGGTTTCGGGGCGTGCCGCGTTTAGTCGGTGCCGCTGGCAGTCAGTTACTGCCATGTGGCGTCGTCACGGCTGCACTGGAAGATATAACGAGATGACCACGTATTCAAACGAAGCCGTACTTGAAGCGCTCCGGCGAGCTCAGTATCGTCAAGTTCCGTGGGCAAGGCGCCCAAACGTTTTCAGCCATCTACGCGACCTGGGCCTGCTGGAACTGGTCCGGCAGCGCACCGTAGCGCCCGCTCCCGGGTTTCACGCTCCCGTGGACATTGCGGTAGTGACCGAGCGGGGCAAACTGGAGTTCTCCCGTCTCGCCCGTGACGAGCGTTCGATGGACTGGGATCTGCATCGCAATGCAGCGTATTCTCCGGCCGTCCTTCAGGAACCGTTGGCCGAAGCGCGCGCTTGAAGCCCTTCCAACTTTCGCAGTAAAGGGTTTAGCGTTTCAGCGCCGATCTAGTGGTTTTACGCCGGGCAAACGGTTGCGGCTGCAATAGCGCCATTTCTGCGCCGAATGGGTAATCTGTGAAAGCGGCCGACTCACGACATCGGTCAACCGCCGACAAAAAAAGCCCGTATCACGAGGATACGGGCTTACCGGATCTACTTCTGCCACGCTGTGCTCATGGCATAACGTCCGACTGGCGCGATGAAGAAGGGTTCCCGGAAGAACCGCGATCGACACAAATAGGGTTTGAAACCGCGCCATTCCGGCGGTCTTGCTCGACTTATGATCTTGCTCGCCTTATGACTCACCGCGCTTGAACTTACGCGGTTTCCTCAATGCGCAGTCTCCTCAATGCTTATGCGAGCGGCCTCCGCGATCCGGCTCGGGACGTGCGCGCGCATTACTCGCGATATCGCCTCGCAAGTCCCCACGCGGCGCGGATTCGGTCAACTCCGCACCACGCACCTGTTCCTTCCTCCAGTCCTGCAAGCTCGCTTGTGTATTCGGGCGCAGCGCGAAGTTGCCCGCGGACGACTCCGCGTGCACTGTCAGCCCCGTACTCAGTGATGAAAGCACAATGCCGCACACGAGCAGTGACATTGGTTTCATGATCGAAACTCCCCTTCGAACCGATATTGGCTCGCTAGCTAGCTTCCTAAGCTAAGCCAGCATGCGAAAGGATGCTGTAAATATTGGTAAAGAGTTGTTTCCCCGCGGCCCTGATTGGCTGCGACAAGCCGTCGGAGGACGCACGTTCAAACGCTCCCGTGGAGCGCGACGTCACTGTGCGTGGAGGCCATGCACGCCATGCGCTCCCTTTCGATGAACGAAAAGCGAGCGCCTGCCGGCAACTTTTTGGCTGAGTAGAATGGCCTGCGAGTGCAGACCGTCGATTCATCACCCGAGGAGTTACATCGGGTGGAACCGGGATAAAACGCAGGAAACCTGCTCGCGGGTGCTTCGCGTAACGTTAGCGGTACACGCGGTCGTGCAGCGATCATCGATATAGCCCGAAGAACGTGCCGGTTACCGCGTTGTTCCAGGCTGTCAGGCCATCTTGACCGGCGCGCGCCACGATTCCGGATTCGTCCAGAATGCGCCACGCAGGCGATCGCGGCTCGGCGGTGCAGGCGGCTTCGCAGCGGTGGAACCGATCCGGCCCCGCAACGACACCTCGCGACCGTTGTTGCCCAGCCGTTTCACGATCTCGGCAAGCGTACCGTCAGCTTGCCATTCGTCGAACCGTCGACGGCAAGTCGGCGGCGACGGATAGCGGCCCGGCAACTTCGACCAGCCTTCGCCCGTGGACAGGACCCACAGGACGGCATTGACGACAGCGCGTGCTTCCACACGCGGACGACCGCGTCGTTCGCTGCGTGCCGGTTCTGCGCAAAACAAGGCCTCAACCAGCGCCCACTCGTTATCTCTTAGATCGTCGAACATCATGTTTCACCTCAGCGAAGCTAACCCCGGTGCGCTGCCCCGCGCCGCGCACTCTGGTCGGAATTCGAAGATCGAACCCAGGTAAGGTCGGAGCAAGCATTGCGACGGACGATTTGCGTTTAGAACTGCAATGGCGCCGACCTCTGCACAAGTAAATGCGAGAACCGTGCCATGTGTGTATCGATCGGTCGGAAAGCCTCGCGGCAGTAGGCTGGCGCGATGCCAGCATGGCCCGTATGAGACGCTATAAGTGCAGTTAATGAAATCGGGACAATCACCAATCAAGTGCAATAAGCCCATCCTGCGTGCGCGAATGCATTTTTGCTGCACCGCAGCGTGCCGCTCGATGAAACCGTTTTCTTAAGCGTGGCGATATACAATCTGCATTTATGCAGTGGATTGATGAGGAAATCGTATGAGCCGGGCGCTCAATGTGACGTTGCGACAGCTGCGCGTGTTTATCGAAGTCGCCAAGCTGCAAAGCTTCAGCCGGGCCGGCGATGAAATCGGCCTGACGCAGTCGGCGGTGAGCCGTTGCGTGCGTGAGCTCGAGGGTGAAATCGGCCTGAAACTGGTCGATCGGACCACGCGCGAAGTGCAACTCACCGATGTCGGCGCGAATCTCGTGGGCAGCGTGTCACGGCTGTTGTCCGATCTCGATGAAGCGCTTCGCGAGATTCGCGATCTCGGCCAGCAACGGCGTGGACGGGTCATTGTCGCGGCCAGTCCGACGGTGGCCTGCCGTCTCATGCCGCTCGTCATCTCGTCTTGTGTTCGTGAATTTCCGCTGATTTCGCTGGGTTTGCGCGATGACCTCCAGAGCGACGTCATTCGCAAGGTCAAGTCTGGCGAAGTCGATTTTGGTGTGGCGATCGGTCCGTATGCCAATGACGACCTGTATGGGGAAGTTGTGATGACCGATTCGTTTTGTGCGGTTGTGCGAAGAGACCATGCTCTGGCGGCGGTGCGGGAAGTGCCGTGGGCCGCATTGTCCGGCGAACGCCTGGTCATGCTGGATCACGCCTCCGGAAGCCGTCCGATTATCGATGCCGTGCTCCGTGAACATCACGTTATCGCCGACGTGGTGCAGGAACTAGGTCATTCCGCTACGGTGTTCGGACTGGTGGAGGCGGGCGTGGGCATTAGCGTGCTGCCTTGGCTGGCGCTCCCATTGCCGGCGAATTCGTCGCTGGTCGCATTGCCGCTGGTGCCGCGCGTCGAGCGAACTGTCGAACTGGTGCGACGGCGTGACCGTTCGTTGTCGCCTGCCGCCGAGTCGGTGTGGGGGCTGGTCGCCGGATTGCCAAAACGTGTGGAAGAACTGGCTTAGCCGATTGCTTGATCGCGTTGAGGGCTAAATGTGCGGGCCGTTGTCGCGGGATTTCCTCGGCTTTTGCTCTATCGACCCGCCACCCAGCGCGCCAGAACTGGCCTGATGGCTAACGCGAGCGCCGTACAGCGCTTTTCGGAAGGCGTCGCGTTAGACTTTCGCTTTCCATCGGCGGAGGCGGCAATGAGCGAGTCAGAAGGCGCGGTTATCTCGGAACTTGGTGTACTGACTAATGCACCCACCAGCGCAGCAGCAAGCGCACAGGCAGAAGGCGAACGTGCGCCGAATGCCCGTGACGCCGTCCGCGCGCTGCGCCCGTCGCAGATCCGAGAGGTCGCCAATGCAGGTTTCGGTGTCCCGGATGTATTGCCTTTCTGGTTTGGCGAGTCAGATCAGGTCACGCCGCAGTTCATCCGCGACGCCGCCAGCCGCGCGCTCGCCGATGGTGCAACGTTCTATACGCATAACCTGGGCATCGCGCCGCTGCGCGAGGCGCTTGCTGACTATGTCGGCAAGCTGCATGGCGCCACCCGGCCTGCTGAAATTGCGGTGACGAGCGCCGGGGTCAATGCACTGATGCTGGCAACGCAACTGGTCGCGGGCGCAGGTGACCGCGTGGTCGCGGTCACGCCGCTGTGGCCGAATCTGGTCGAAATCCCCAAAATTCTTGGTGCTACCGTGGAAACGGTCGCGTTGACCTATGGCTCGAACGGCTGGACGCTCGATCTCGACAAACTGCTGGCCGCTCTGACACCCGGCACGCGCATGTTGATGATCAACTCGCCGAACAATCCTACCGGTTGGGTCATGACACGCGAGCAGCAGCAGGCCGTGCTTGATCGATGCCGGCAACTCGGCATCTGGCTGATTGCAGACGAAGTCTACGAGCGCCTCTATTACGGCGATGACGCCACGGTCGCGCCTTCGTTCCTTGATCTGGCGACTCGCGACGAACGAGTGATAGCGGTGAATTCGTTTTCCAAAGCGTGGCTGATGACGGGCTGGCGGCTCGGCTGGATCGTGGCGCCTGAGCGCCTGATGGAGGATCTCGGCAAGCTGGTTGAGTACAACACGTCTTGCGCACCGTCGTTCGTCCAGATGGCCGGGATTACCGCAGTGAAGGAGGGCGAGCAATTTACGCAAGCATTGGTCGCCGACCTTCGGGCTAGCCGCGATTACCTCGTGACGGCACTGCAGCGGATTCCGGGTATCGACGTACGGGCGCCAGCCGGTTCCATGTACTTGTTCTTCAAACTGCCGGGTGCTGACCGCAGTCTCGAGTTGTGCAAGGCGCTCGTGCGCGAAAGCGCGCTCGGACTCGCTCCCGGAAGTGCGTTCGGTCCTGAAGGAGAGGGGTTTGCGCGCTGGTGCTACGCGTGCGATACCGCTCGCCTGGACGCCGGGGTCACACGTCTGCGAGCGTTCATGGAGGCAAACCCGGAGGCAAACCTGGCCGGGTAAATGACCAAGCTGGCGGCCAAACCGGTACGGAGTTGCACGCGGCGCGGCGCAATGGGCGAATAAACAGGGACAGGAAGCCAGGGTTTCGGCTCCAGAAGGCCGCCAGACGTGAGTCTGGCGGCGACCTTATGTTTCACCTTTACGCATCGTTTGTTTTTGCGTAATATGCGTCCAGTCACGTGCTTCCGCCTTGGAAAGCGCTACTTCGTCCGGCTGGGAAAAGCTCGGCGATCAGGATCTGATCCCGTGTTTTGCCTCCCCCCGGTGCGTGCTCCCAATCAATATGACCGATCAGAAATCGGGCGAGCGCGTCGTCAGTATCCTCGTCCACGGTTTTCCAGTCTGAACGTAGCGAATGGTTCGAGTAGTCGGCGTCATTCGATTCGGCCTGACTTGACCGGTTCATAGACCATACAGGGTCCTATCTAGCTGCATGAATACCCAAGAGGCGAAGATCGTCCTCGAGACTGCCTTGATCTGCGCGCAGGAGCCGCTGAAACTCGCCGAGTTGCGCAAGCTTTTCGCCGACGATATATCGGCAGACACAGTTCGCACCTTGCTCGACGCCCTGAAGCAGGATTGGTCAGGACGCGGCGTGGAACTTGTGGCGCTGGCGTCCGGATGGCGGTTTCAGAGCAAACCTGCAATGCGGGCCTATCTCGATCGGCTACACCCGGAAAAGCCGCCCAAATATTCGCGAGCCGTACTTGAAACGCTCGCGATCATTGGTTACCGGCAACCTGTAACGCGCGGTGACATCGAAGAAATTCGCGGTGTCACGGTGAACACGCAGGTGGTAAAGCAACTGGAAGACCGCGGCTGGATCGAGGTGATCGGTCATCGCGACGTGCCGGGCCGGCCGGCGCTCTACGCCACCACCAAGCAGTTCCTGGATGACCTGGGCTTGAGCGCGCTGGACGAGCTGCCCGCACTCGACAACCCGTCGGCGCAATTGGAAGCGTCGCTGCTCGCGCAACATGCGATCGATTTCCCCGGCGACGACGCTGCCGCCATCGGCGCTGCGCTGGTGCAAGGGCTGGAATCGAAGGGCGGACCTGTTTTATTGCCGGACACATCGAACGCGGAAGAACCGCCATTATCCGCGCTTTTGTCTGACGCTGACGTGACCGCAACCGCGCCGGCTATCGCTGGCAGCGAGCCGAATGGCGAGCATGGAGTGGTTGTCGATGCTGCCGAAGCAGATACACCGGATACACCGAACACGAACACGAATGAAGCGCCCCAGTTGTCACATCCGCAGGAACCCGCGGCGGCTGAAGCAGTCCACGTTGCAGGCGAACCGTTTTTGCCTTCACATGCCCGCGCTGACGAGCCTGAGAACGAGGAGAACGCCGATGCGCGAACGAACGCCCCGGTGCAATTCAAACCGCAGCAAGCGGTGCCCCTGACCGGTTCGGAACCGCGCGAAGCGGCGACGGATATCGGGCAGGACTCAGTAAAAACAACGCCCGGCGACGCGGTCAACCGTCGCGAGGCGGCGCCGGATGCCGGCGCATTGACAAGCGACGCTGCGCGACACGCATTACCGCACGCCGCAGATGAATCCGATGGCGCTGACAACGCGGATACACCGGATGCATCGAAGCTATTCGACGCATCGAATGCGCCGGACGAAGCAAACGAAACCGACGAATTCAACGCACCGGACGACCAGACTGCGCGCCGCGCCTGAGGCCTGTTTGCCCGAACCTTCATTCGGCTGCTAATCACCATCGGCCGGATTTTTTGACGCGCCTGCGACAGGCGCGCGACCCGACACAATTGAGGTTGTTTTGACACATTCCCACGACAGCGATTCGCCCGAATCCGAGCGCCCCGTTCGTGCCGATGAAGCACATGGCCAGGCCGATGCAAGCGAACGCACACGCAACGACGAACCCGCTGACGGCGAAGAACGACCGCGTCGCGGATTGCGGCGCGGGCCTCGCAGCCTGATTGCCCGCCGTCGCGCCGTCGCGAAGAACAAGGGTGCCGACGGTACGCTGTTACCGGCGCCGGCTGGCGTAATCGCTGAGACACCTCCGGATGGCGTGGTCGCGGCGCAGGTGCGCATGCCGCGCAAGGACGCAGGCTCGCGTGGACCGCGCAACGGCGCAGGTAGCGCGGACGGCGCACGCACCGGGTCAGGTAGCAAGCCCCGCGTTCCGCGTGAAGGGCGCGAAGCTTCGGCTGAAGGCGCTCGCGAAGGCCAGCCGCCGCGTGAAGGTGGCCGTCGCCCGCCGCGGCAGGCTCAATCGGCTCAACCCGGACAAGGTCAAAAACGCGGTCGCCGCGATGACGCGGCAGCACCGGCAGTGTCGGCAGCCGCAACTGGTAGCGAAGACGATGTTTTCGCGTATGTGACATCGCCGGCCTTCGATGCCGACAACACCTCGGGCGACCTGCGCGCTCCGATGTTGCGCCGTGGCCGGCCCGCCCCGCAAAAACGCGTACTCGAAGCGGACGACGACACGCCGAAGCTGCACAAAGTGCTCGCCGAAGCAGGCATGGGCTCGCGCCGCGACATGGAAGAGCTGATCGTAGCCGGGCGGGTGTCAGTGAATGGTGAGCCGGCGCATATCGGCCAGCGCATCATGCCGACCGACCAGGTTCGCATCAACGGCAAGCCGGTCAAGCGGAAGCTCGCTAGCAAACCGCCGCGCATCCTGCTGTATCACAAACCGACTGGCGAGATTGTCAGCCACGCCGATCCGGAAGGCCGTCCTTCGGTCTTCGACAATCTCCCGCCGATGAAAACAGCCAAATGGCTTGCGGTCGGGCGGCTCGACTTCAACACTGAAGGTTTGCTGCTGCTGACTACGTCTGGCGACCTGGCTAACCGATTCATGCACCCGCGTTACAGCGTCGAGCGTGAATACGCGGTGCGGGTGGTGGGCGAGTTGTCGGAAGGCATGCGTCAGAAACTCCTGCACGGCGTGGAGTTGGAAGATGGCCCGGCGAACTTCCTTCGTATCCGCGATGGCGGCGGCGAAGGCACGAATCATTGGTACCACGTGGCGCTTGCTGAAGGCCGCAACCGCGAAGTGCGCCGCATGTTCGAAGCCGCCGGCCTGATGGTAAGCCGGCTGATTCGTACCCGGCACGGCCCGATCGCTTTGCCCAAGGGCCTCAAGCGCGGTCGTTGGGAAGAACTTGAAGACAACGAAGTGCGTGGTCTCCTCGCATCGGTCGGACTCAAGGCGCCGGCGGAAGAGCGGGGCGCGCGCAGCGCTGCACCGCGTATCCAGCCCGATCCGCTGCAAACGTCGATGGGCATCATCACGCGTGAGCCGGTGCTCAGTTCGCACGGCCGATTCGCCCAGACGACGCCTACACGCGGCGGCCCTGGCGGTCCAGGCGGAAGGCGCGGCGCACCGGGCGGGTTCGGTGGCGGTTCCAGTGGCGGTTATGCAGGCAACGGCGGCAGCGGCGGTGGCTATGGCGCGCGCGGCAGCAACGGCGGCCGGGAAGCAAACGGCAATCGTGCAGGCGGCGGCGAAGCGAATGGCAATCGCGCGATGCCGCGTCCAGGCGGTTCCGCCGGTGGCCCGCGCGGCAGTCGTCCGCCGGGTTCACCCGCGATGGGTAGTGGCAACGGCGCAGGTGGACGCTCGGCAAATGGCGGCGGCAAGCGCCCGGGCCAAGGCGGCCGCCAAGGTCAGGGTCCGGCCGGCGCCGGGCCGCAAGGTAACGGCGGTAACGCGGGCGGCGCAGGCCGCGGCGGTGCTCGCCCGGCACCGCGCAACCGGACGCGCGGTCGCTAAGAGTCAAACGTCGCGCCAACTCGCAGGTTTGCGTGGCACGGCATGTGACTAGGGCCGAAAGGCGGGCGACCAAATTGCCCGCCTGAGACGTCCCTTAAATTCAGCACGATGACTTTAGCCCCGGAGAAAGTCCGGTAAAAGCGTGATGAGTGCCTTCGATTTGCCTTGTAAATGGCCGTCAAATGGCTATATACAGGGCGCATTGGTTGCGTTTATCCCGAAAAATGGCTAAAATCACGAAGTCGCTGGGCATGGTGTTTGTTTCGCCGCCCGGATGTGATCTCGGTACAGAAGGATGGGCGTTGCGCCCATTTTTTTTTGGCCGTTCGGTTCAGCATCTTGGGGCAACGAAAGTGCGCCAGCTCAAGGCGCGGTCCGCAGGTGTTCGGCGTGGAGCGCGCGAACATCTTGGAGTCTTTCACTGTGCAACTGACGGAAATCATCGAAACCACGGTCTCGGGCCTGGGCTACGAACTTGTCGATATCGAGCGCGCGGGGGGCGGTTTGCTGCGTATCTCCATCGACCAGCCCACCGGCATCGCGATTGAAGACTGTGAGAAAGTCACACGTCAGCTTCAGTATCTGTTCGAAGTGGAGAATATCGATTACTCACGGCTCGAAGTCGGGTCGCCGGGTCTCGACCGTCCGCTCAAGAAATTGGCGGATTTCGAACGCTTCGCAGGCAGCGAAGTCACTATCACATTAAAGAAGCCGCTGGACGGGCGCAAGTCGTACCGTGGCATCCTGCATGCCCCGGAAGGCGAGTCGATTGGTTTGGAATTCGAAGGGAAGGACGGCGGCGCTGCGATGCTCGATTTCACGCTCGCAGACCTCGATAAAGCACGTCTCGTCCCCAAAGTTGACTTTAGGAGCCGCAAACAATGAGTCGCGAAGTTTTGATGCTGGCGGATGCGCTGGCGCGCGAGAAAAACGTCAACAAGGACGTGGTGTACGCAGCGCTCGAAGCAGCGCTTGCTTCGGCAACGAAGAAGCTGTTCGAGGAAGACGTGGATATCCGCGTGGCAATCGACCGTGAAAGCGGCGAGCACGAAACCTTCCGTCGCTGGAAAGTGGTGCCGGACGAAGCCGGCCTGCAGGAACCCGACCAGGAAATCCTGCTGTTCGAAGCGAAGGAAGAGAAGCCTGACGCGCAAATCGATGAGTACATCGAGCAACCCATTCCGTCCATCGAGTTCGGCCGGATCGGCGCGCAAGCTGCGAAGCAGGTGATTCTTCAGAAGGTTCGCGACGCTGAGCGCGAGCAGATCCTGAACGACTTCCTGGAACGCGGCGAAAAGATCATGACCGGCGCGGTCAAGCGTCTGGACAAGGGCAATTTCATCGTCGAATCGGGCCGTGTGGAGGCGCTGTTGCGCCGCGACCAGTTGATTCCGAAGGAAAACCTGCGAGTCGGCGACCGGGTTCGCGCTTATATCGCGAAGGTTGACCGCACGGCACGTGGTCCACAGATCGAACTCTCGCGCACGGCACCCGAGTTCCTGATGAAGCTGTTTGAAATGGAAGTGCCGGAAATCGAGCAGGGTCTGCTCGAAATCAAGGCGGCCGCGCGTGATCCTGGCGTGCGTGCGAAAATCGGGGTGATTGCTTACGACAAACGCATCGACCCAATTGGCACCTGCGTCGGAATTCGCGGTTCGCGGGTCCAGGCGGTGCGAAATGAGCTCGGTGGCGAGAACGTCGACATCGTGCTATGGTCAGAGGACCCCGCACAGTTCGTGATCGGCGCGCTCGCGCCGGCTGCCGTACAGTCGATCGTCGTGGATGAAGAAAAACACTCCATGGACGTCGTCGTTGACGAGAACGAACTCGCGGTTGCTATTGGCCGCAGCGGCCAGAACGTGCGTCTTGCCAGCGAATTGACCGGCTGGCAAATCAACATCATGACGCCGGACGAGTCCGCGCTGAAGCAAAACGAAGAGCGTGGCACGCTACGCAGCCTGTTCATGGCGCGACTCGACGTTGATGAAGAAGTGGCCGACATTCTCATCGACGAAGGCTTTACCAGCCTCGAAGAGATCGCGTATGTGCCGCTCAACGAAATGCTCGAAATTGAAGCCTTCGACGAAGACACTGTTCACGAGTTGCGTAACCGCTCCCGTGACGCGCTTCTGACGCTGGCGATCGCGAATGAAGAGAAGGTCGAAGGTGTTGCGCTCGACCTGAAGAGCCTCGAAGGTATGACGGATGAGTTGTACGCGAAGCTCGAAGAACACCAGATCCGGACGCGCGACGAACTCGCCGAGCTGGCTGTGGATGAACTGGTCGAGATGACCAGTATTGAAGAGGATGCCGCTAAGGCGTTGATCATGAAAGCACGTGAACACTGGTTCCAGTGAGAAATGACCATGGCGCACTGACATATCGCGGCCGTTAGGCCGCATGACCCCGATCAAACAGCAGGGAATTTGTCCTTGCATCAAGAGGAATGAATGGCGAGTAACAACGTAGCCCAATTTGCCGCGGAACTCAAAATGCCTGCGGGCGTCCTGCTCGAGCAGTTGCAGGCGGCTGGCGTCACGAAAGCGAGCGAAGACGACGATTTGTCCGAGACGGACAAGTCGCGCCTGCTCGAACACTTGCGCAAGTCGCACGGTTCCGCCGATGCCGACAAACGCAAGATCACTTTGACCCGCCGGCATACGTCGGAAATCAAACAGTCCGACTCTACGGGTAAAGCTCGCACCATTCAGGTCGAGGTCCGCAAGAAGCGCGTGTTTGTTCAGCGCGATCAGAGCGGTGTTGAACAGGTCGTTGAAGGTGCGAACCACGTCGAAGAAGATGAAGTCGACGAAGCCGAATTGCAGCGTCGCGACGAAGAGGCGCGTCATGCTGCCGAATTGCTCGAGAAAGAAGCGCTGGAGTTGAAGGAACGCCAGGAACGCTTCGAGCGCGAAGAAGCTGAGCGGGTCGAGCGTGAAGCGGCTGCTGAAGCCGAGCGTCGCCGTGCCGAGGAAGAAGAGGCGAAGCGCGCTGCCGCTCAGGCGGAAGCCGCGGAAATCTCGCGTGCTGCTTCTACAGCGCGTAAGGAATCCCGCACGGAGTCAAAGACGGAACAGGTCGCTGACGAACCGGTAAAGGTTGAAGTTGTCGTGCCGCAAGTCGACGAGAAGGCCGCTGCCGAACGTGCCGCTCAACGCGAAGCTGCGAAGAAGGCGGAAGACGCCGCGCGCGCCGCGACCGAAAAGGCGCGTGCCGAGCACGACCAGATCGCGAAACGCCGTGCAGCGGCTGAAGCCGAAGCGCGTGCTATCCGCGAAATGATGAACACGCCGCGTAAGGCTCAACAGGCGAAACCGCCTGAGCCGTCGCCTGCTGCCGTGGCTGCTGCTGCCGCAGCGGTTGTCGCCGCCAAAGCAGCGGAAGGCGCGAAGGCCGCGGAAGCCAAGGGTACGCTGCACAAGCCGGCACGTCCGGAAGGTTCGGCGCCTGCCCGTCCGGCAGTGGCTAAAAAGCCGGCTGCAGGTGCACCGGCGGCTACCACGCCGTCGCTGGGACCGGACAAGAAGAAGGCCGGCGGCAAGAGCAGCTGGCAGGACGATGCAGCCAAGCGTCGCGGTATCAAGACGCGTGGCGACACCAGCGGCGGTGTAGATCGCGGCTGGCGCGGCGGCCCGAAGGGTCGCGGCAAGCATCAGGATCAGACGAACTTCCAGGCACCGACAGAACCAGTGGTGCGGGAAGTGCATGTGCCGGAAACGGTGTCGGTGGCGGATCTGGCGCACAAGATGTCGGTGAAGGCTTCGGAAGTCATCAAGGTGATGATGAAGCTGGGCCAGATGGTCACGATCAACCAGGTGCTGGACCAGGAAACGGCGATGATCGTCGTCGAAGAACTGGGTCACAGCGCGGTTGCGGCCAAGCTGGACGATCCGGAAGCGTTGCTGTCCGAAGGCGAAACGCAGGAAGAAGTGGGCGAACGCCTGCCGCGTCCGCCGGTTGTCACGGTCATGGGTCACGTCGACCACGGCAAGACCTCGCTGCTCGATTACATTCGCCGCGCGAAAGTTGCGTCGGGTGAAGCGGGCGGGATTACGCAGCACATTGGTGCATACCACGTGGAAACGCCTCGCGGCGTGATTACGTTCCTGGACACGCCGGGTCACGAGGCCTTCACGGCCATGCGTGCTCGCGGTGCAAAGGCAACGGACATCGTGATTCTGGTGGTCGCAGCGGATGACGGCGTGATGCCGCAAACGAAGGAAGCCATCGCTCACGCGAAGGCGGGTGGCGTGCCTATCGTCGTGGCGATCAACAAGATCGACAAGCCGGGTGCGGCGCCTGAGCGCGTGAAGCAGGAACTGGTTGCAGAAGGCGTGGTGCCGGAAGAGTACGGTGGTGATTCGCCGTTCATCGAAGTGTCGGCGAAAACCGGTGCTGGTATCGAAAGCTTGCTGGAAAACCTGTTGCTGCAAGCCGAAGTCATGGAACTGAAGGCGCCGGTCGATGCACCTGCGAAGGGTCTCGTGATCGAAGCGAAGCTCGACAAGGGTAAGGGTCCGGTTGCGACCATCCTGGTGACGTCGGGTACATTGAATCGCGGTGACATCGTGCTGGCGGGTTCGGCTTTTGGTCGTGTTCGGGCCATGCTCGACGAAACCGGCAAGCCGATCAAGTCGGCGGGTCCGTCGATTCCGGTCGAGATTCAAGGTTTGTCGGAAGTGCCGGGCGCTGGTGAAGAAGTCATGGTCCTGCCGGACGAACGCAAGGCGCGTGAAATCGCCCTGTTCCGTCAAGGCAAGTTCCGCGACGTCAAGCTGGCAAAGCAGCAGGCAGCGAAGCTCGAAAACATGCTCGAGTCCATGACGGAAGGCAACGTGCAGAATCTGCCGTTGATCGTCAAGGCCGACGTGCAAGGTTCGCAAGAAGCGCTGGTGCAGTCGCTTATCAAGCTGTCGACCAACGAAGTGCGCGTGCAGATCGTGCACAGCGCGGTCGGCGCGATCAGCGAGTCGGACGTCAACCTGGCAACGGCATCGAAGGCGGTCATCATCGGCTTCAACACGCGGGCCGACGCTCAGGCGCGCAAGGTGGCGGAGTCGAACGGTATCGACATTCGCTACTACAACATCATCTATGACGCTGTGGATGAAGTGAAGGCGGCCATGTCGGGCATGTTGGCGCCGGAGAAGCGCGAAGTGGTCACCGGTATGATGGAAGTTCGGCAAATCATTCGTGTACCGAAGATCGGCGCGATCGCGGGTTGTATGGTTACCGACGGCGTCGTCAAGCGGAGCTCCATGGTTCGCGTGTTGCGCAACAACGTGGTGGTTCACACGGGCGAGATCGACTCGCTCAAGCGCTTCAAGGACGACGCGAAGGAAGTGCGTCAGGGCTTCGAGTGCGGTATTTCGCTGAAGAACTACAACGACATGGTCGAAGGTGACCAGTTCGAGATCTTCGAAGTGACGGAAGTCGCGCGTACGCTATAAAAGATTCACCGCTGGACTCGAGGGCGGAGGGGGCTTCACGCCCGCTCCGCCCTTTTTATTTGCATGGGCATTTTCCTGGGCGAGCGCCCTTGAGCGCCCACACGAGTCCGGCGCATACCAATTTACGGAAACATCATGGCCAAGAAACGTACTTCACCCAACCGCAATGTGCAGATTGCGGATCAGATCCAGCGCGATCTCTCCGAACTGGTGCGCGATGTCAAAGATCCGCGCATTGGCATGGTGACGTTTCAGAGCGTCGAACTGACGCCCGATTACGCCCACGCGAAGGTGTACTTCACGACGCTGACCGGCGATCCGAAGGAAACGGAAGCCGGGTTGAATCACGCAGCCGGGCATTTGCATAATCTGTTGTTCAAGCGTCTGCATATTCATACGGTGCCAACGCTGCATTTCCATTACGACCAGACCGTGGTGCGGGCGGTGGAAATGTCGAAGCTGATCGATGAGGCGAATTCCACGCGTGCGTTGGACGACGAAGCGCCTGAGCAAAACGGCGAAGAAGAAAACAAAACAGACGACGAGAAGGGCGCCTGATCGATGAACGGTTCTACCCGCCCGAAGATTCCGCGTCGTTTACTGGATGGCGTGTTGCTGCTCGACAAGCCGCTCGGACTGTCGAGTAACGACGCGCTGATTCGCGCCAAGAAAATCTATCTCGCGAAGAAGGCTGGGCATACCGGCACGCTCGATCCGCTTGCGACGGGTCTGCTGCCGCTGTGTTTCGGCGAAGCGACCAAGTTTTCGCAGGATTTGCTCGAGGCCGATAAAACGTACGAAGCAACCATGCGTCTCGGCGTGCGCACGACGACCGGTGATGCAGAAGGCGAAGCTTTGCAAACGCGTGATGTGACCTGTGACGAAGCCGCGATCCAGGACGCGATGGGTCATTTTCGCGGCGATATCGCGCAGATTCCGCCGATGTATTCCGCACTCAAGCGCGATGGCAAGCCGTTGTACGAATACGCGCGTGCCGGTCAGACGGTTGAGCGCGAAGCGCGCAACGTGACCATTCACGCGCTTGATCTGATTGCATGCGCGTTGCCGGATGTGACGTTTCGCGTGACATGCAGCAAGGGCACTTATGTGCGGACGCTTGCTGAAGATATCGGTGAAAAGCTGGGATGTGGCGCGCATCTGGTTGCGCTACGTCGCACGGGCGTAGGCGTGTTGACGCTCGAACATGCAATCACGCTCGACACGCTTGAAGACGCTGCGCCTGCCGAGCGCGATAGCTGGCTGCAGCCGGTGGATGCGTTGTTGTCGACGTTCCCGGCAGTTCATCTCGACGCCGATGCCACGCGTCGATTCGCGCAAGGGCAGCGGCTGAAGTTATCGGATATAGCGGATGCGCCGGCTGAGGCCGACCGTGTGCGCGTCTATGCGCTCGATGACCAGCGTTTGCTCGGTGTCGCGCGAGCGGGCGAGGGTGTGTTGGCGCCGGAGCGGCTGGTGGTATCGGCGGCTTGAAGAGCGGCCAAGGAACAAAAAACGCCACGAAATTTCGTGGCGTTTTTTTATTGCAGATCAACTGACATCAACCGAGCTTCAATGCGCCGCCGAAGCTGCGGCCGCTGAATCCCCGCCGCCCGATCTCTCCGGTTTCGTGATCCAGATCAACGCGATCAGCGCGACGAAAATCCCCGCCGATATATAGAACAAATCGTTCACGCCCAACTGCGCAGCTTGCTGCGTGGCCATGCTATTGAAGAGCCCATACCCCTGCGACTGGCTGAAGCCCGCCGCACCGAACTGCTGCATGGATGCATTGAAGGTCGGGTTATACGCGTTAGCCTGCTCCATGAGTTGCGCGTGATGGACATTGGATCGATGATCCCAGGCTGTTGAAAAAATCGATGTGCCAATGCCGCCGCACATGATCCGCACGAAGTTCGACAATCCCGATGCCGCTGGAATCCGGTTTCCCGGCAACCCCGACAGCGTGATGGACACGAGCGGGATGAAAAACCCAGCCATGGCGATCCCCTGGATCACGGTAGGCATCATCAGCGAGAAGGTGTCCACGCCCGTGGTATAGCGTGAGCGCATCCAGAACACGAGCGCGAAGATGAGAAACGCGACGGTCGCGATCTTGCGCGGATCGATGCGCGGCAGGAACTTGCCGACCACCGGTGAGAGCAAGACTGCGAACAGTCCGACTGGCGCCAGGACGAGACCTGCGTTGGTCGCCGTGTAGCCAATATCGGTCTGCAACCACAGCGGCAGCAGCACCAGGTTGCCGAAATAGAGTCCGTAGCCGACCGCGAGCGCGATCGTCCCGCCCGTGAAATTGCGCAGCTTGAAGAGTGACAAATCGACGACCGGATGCTCCGCCGTCAGCTCCCACACGATGAAGAATGCCAGCGCGATCACGGCAATCAGCGTCAACACCACGATGGTGGTCGAGTTGAACCAGTCGAGATCCTTGCCCTTATCGAGCATGATCTGCAGTGAGCCGACCCATAGAACAAGCAGACCGAGACCCACGGTATCGATAGGCGCCTTGCGGATCACCGAATCCCGGTCGCGGAAGATCATGAACGTCGCAATGGCCGCGACGAATCCCACCGGAATGTTGACGTAGAAGATCCACGGCCAGGAAATGTTGTCCGAGATCCAGCCGCCGAGGATTGGCCCGGCGACCGGCGCGATCAGCGTGGTCATCGACCACATGGAGAGCGCCATGGGCGCTTTCGCTCTTGGATAACTTGCAAGCAGCAAGGTTTGCGAAAGCGGGATCATCGGGCCGGCGACCGCGCCTTGCAACACGCGCGCGGCGAGCAGGAAGGGCAGCGTAGGCGCCAGTCCGCACAGCCATGAAGCGAGCACGAACAGCACGATCGACGTCATGAACAGGCGCACCTGCCCGAAGCGCTGCGTGAGCCAGCCGGTCAGCGGCACCGAGATTGCATTGGCGACGGCGAACGACGTGATCACCCACGTGCCCTGATCCGACGATACCCCGAGGTCACCGGAGATCGACGGAATGGACACGTTGGCAATCGACGTATCGAGCACGTTCATGAACACCGCGAGCGAGACCGCGATCGTACCGATCACGAGTTTCGCGCCCTCTAGCGGCGGATGAACGGCGTTGGGTTGAGACATATAACGATTCCGGAAAACGTGTGCGAGCGCTTACATCAGCTTGGCGAGGTCTTGCTTGGTCGCCGGCTGAACATTTTCCTTCGACGTTTTCTGCGAACCGCCCGTACCCGGACCCGACGCGCCTTCATTCGCTTCGATAATCCGGGCGATCTCGGCGTCGGCCTGATCGCCGTACTTGGCGAACACGTCCGTCTGATACACCGTGTTGGGCGCCGCGCCGAGCTGGCCGCCGTTCTCGTCCTTGATCGTCACGTCCACGTTCATCGACAAACCGATGCGCAGCGGATGCTTCTCAAGTTCCTGCGGGTCGAGCCCGATGCGCACCGGCAGACGCTGCACCACCTTGATCCAGTTACCGGTGGCGTTTTGCGCCGGCAGCAGCGAGAACGCCGAGCCGGTGCCCGCCGAGAAGCCGATCACCTTGCCGTGGAACACAACGCTCGAGCCGTACACGTCGGCGGTGAGTTCAACCGGCTGGCCAATGCGCATATGCGTGAGCTGCACTTCCTTGAAGTTGGCATCGACCCATACGCCGTTCAGCGGCACGATTGCCATCAGCGGATTACCCGGCGAAACGCGCTGGCCAACCTGCACCGAACGTTTCGCGACATAACCCGTCACCGGCGCCGGCATGGTGTTGCGGGCAAAGTTGATGTACGAATCGCGGACCTTCGCGGCAGCGGCGAGCACGTTCGGATGGCTGGCGATGGTCGTGTTCGACGTCAACGAACGGTTCGACTGCAATTCCTGCTGCGCGGCGTTAAGCGATGCTTGCGCACCACGGACCGCGTCCTTGGCGTGCGAGATTTCTTCGCCCGAGACCGCGCCCGTCTGCGCAATCGTCATGCGGCGGCGCAAGTCGTCCTGTGCACGCGAGAGATCCGACTGACGCAGCGCGACTTGCGCCGCGTACTGGTTGTCGTTGACGAACAGCGTGCGCACCTGGCGTACCGTCTGCGCGAGATTCGCTTCGGCTTGATCGAGCGCGACCTTGGAGTCGGCGGGATCGAGTACGACGAGCGGGTCGCCCATCTTCACGGTTTGCGTGTCGTCGGCGTTCACCGAAATCACTGTGCCAACTACTTGCGGCGTGATCTGCACGATATTGCCGTTCACGTAAGCGTCATCCGTGCTTTCGTGGAAACGCGCGATCAGGAAGTAGTACAGCCCGTAAGCAATCGCCGCGATGATCACGACCAGTACGATCAGGCTCATCAGCACCCGGCGCTTGGTGTTGTTGGTCTTGGGCGCCGGCGCGGCTGCGGCGTTTTGTTGAGGGTCGCTCATGAATGGCTCCGTATTCTCTGTCTTGGGTTGCTGCTAGTCGATTCAGATTCAGTTGGCTGTCTGGGGCGCAGTCGACGCGGTCTGCGACGGTGCGCTCTTCGACACTTGCCCGTCGATGGCCAGGTTCGTATCCGCGGCGTCGAATCCGCCGCCCAGCGCCTTGATGAGGCCCACTTGCAGGTCGCGGCGCTTCATGCGCAGATTCGTCACGGTCTGCTCGTTCGCCAGCCGGTTCTGATCGGCGGTGAGCACTTGCAGTTGCTGCGATAAACCCGCTTTGTAGCGAATCACAGCGAGCTGGTACGCATGCGTCGAGGCATCGAGTGCGCGCACTGCGTCGCTGGTCTGCTGATCGACCGAACGGATCGACGAGATCTGCGTGGCAACTTCGCTGAGCGCGTTGATCAGGGCCTGGTTGTAGTTGGCTACGTCCAGGTCAAAATCCGCGTACCGGCCCTTCAACTGCGAGCGCAATGCGCCGGCATCGAAGATCGGCAAATGGATGGCGGGTCCTGCCTGGAACTGGCGGCTGGTGAAGTTGAGGAAACGGCCCCACCCGAACGCATCGAAGCCTGCTGCCGCCGACAAATTGATGTCAGGGAAAAACTCGGCCTTCGCTTCCTTGATGTCCGATGTCGCCGCTTCCACTTGCCAGCGGGCCGCGACAATATCCGGACGGCGCGAAATCAGATCGGCCGGCACGTTGTCCGGCAGCGTGACCTCGACCTTCGTATTCAGTACCGGCGTAGTGATCTTCAAGCCACGATCCGGACCCTGGCCGAGCAACGCGCCCAGCTGATAACGCGTAGTCGTGATCTGGCCGTCGAGTTCGGACAGGTTGGTCTGGCTCGTCGCAATATTGCCTTCGGCGGTACGGCTTTCCACGTTCGTGTCCAGGCCCGCCAGCACCCGGCCGTTCGTGATGCGCCCGATATCCGTCCTGTTCGCGATCTCCCGTTGAGCCACGTCGCGCAAAGCGTAGAGCAACGCGAGCTGGTTATAGGTCTGCGCAACGGACGCTGCCAGCGTGACGCGGGCCTGCTGCATGTCGGCCTCGGTGGCCTTCTGCTGCGAGACCGCCTGATCCAGCCGTGCGCGATTCTTGCCCCACAGATCGAGGTCCCACGACGCGCTCACGAGCGCGTTGTTTTCGCTATACCAGGACCCACCGTACGGAGGCGGGTACAGCGCGTTGGCGGAATAGAGTTCGCGTGTCCACGAATACGAGCCGTTCACCTTCGGATAAAGCGCGGAGCGCGACGACTCGATATAGGACGACGCCTTCGCGATGCGCGCCTGCGCCTGCGCAATCGACGGGCTGCCGGCCAGCGCTTCATCGATCAATTGCGTCAATTGCGGATCGCCGAACTGCTTGGCCCAGTCGAGTGACGGCCACTGGCCGCCTTGCGACGGCAGGCTTTGCGCGGCTTGCAGCGCGTCGCTTTGCGGCTGGGCGATTTGCTTGTCGCTTTTGATGCCGGCGTAATTCGCGCAACCTGCCAGCGCGAACGCCGCCACGGCGGCAGCCAGGGCGCTGCGCGCAGCGACAGGCGCGGACGCGGACGAATAAAAGAGTTTCATCGCTCGGCTCTTTGATAGGGAGGGTAAAGATGGACGCTGCAACTAATTTCTTTCATTTTTATTACGATACCGGTCGCGCGACGGGAAAGTGCGGTCATTGCGCGGGCACCATCAAGCGGCGCGCGACGTGTCATCAATAGGAGGGTTTGGGTGCGGATTTATCCTGCAGGCCGAGCAACGCAATAGCGGCGGGGTCGCCCGAATTCAGCAGGATTCGACGGAGCATGCTTTTCAGGAAGCCTACTTCCTCTGGCGTAAATCCGCTTAACAGCCTGTCGAGCACCCCGGTAAAGATGGCCGGAATCTGTCCAGCAAGGGCGCGGCCTTCCTCGGTCAACGCCAGCCGGACGACCCGCCGGTCTTCCTCGCTGCGCAAGCGTGTAATGAGTCCGCGCTTTTCCAGACGGTCGATCAGGCGGGTCACGGCGCTGGCGTCGATGCCATATTCGCGGGCGAGATCCGCAGCGGCAAGGCTCCTGCCGCTCGCCAGCATGAACATGATGCTGGCCTGCGTGCTCGTGATGCCGAGATCGGCCATCGTGAGCTGGGTGACGCTGTTCCACAAGGTCGAGCGGACCCGGCTCAGCAGGTAACCCACGCTTTCGCTGAGTTCGTAGGCCGCGATTTCGGGAATCGGCTCGGGGGTGTCGCTCATGGATTCTCGTGCGCTTGCAATAATTGACTATGCAAGATTATAGAATCACATAGTTGACACGGCAAGGACTTCGACCTTCGCGTTAAGAATTCTCTTAATTAGTGAGTTCTGTCACGAGGTGTTGTTATTTTGAGATCTGCTCAAGGCCCGCTGAGGGGTGACGGCAGGTGTTGACGCCGGTTTTCGGCTGTCTTGAAATAGGAAAACGCTTCCGGGTTATGTCCTATTGCACGATGGGGCGGAAGAGGACACGCCGGCGTGTTACACTCTCGGGTTCCCATCGCGCCGAGTGCGGGGGGCGTGGAGATTTCTTTCTGAGTTGATTCCATGGCCTGCTGCTTGCACCCACCCACGGCGCTCAACTGTATGTACAAGCTCCTCAGCCTCCTATGACTCGCGCCCTCCGCAATATCGCCATCATCGCCCACGTCGACCACGGCAAGACTACGCTCGTCGACCAATTGCTCCGCCAGACGGCCACGTTCCGAGAGAACCAGCAAGTGGTCGAGCGCGTGATGGACTCGAACGACATCGAAAAGGAACGTGGCATCACGATCCTGTCGAAAAACTGCGCGGTCGAGTATGAAGGCACGCATATCAACATTGTCGACACCCCGGGACACGCCGACTTTGGCGGCGAGGTGGAGCGTGTACTGTCCATGGTCGACTCCGTGCTGCTGCTGGTGGACGCCGTTGAAGGCCCCATGCCGCAAACGCGCTTCGTGACGAAGAAGGCGCTGGCGCTGGGACTCAAGCCGATCGTGGTGATCAACAAGGTCGACCGGCCGGGCGCGCGGATCGACTGGGTGATCAACCAGACGTTCGACCTGTTCGACAAGCTGGGTGCTACCGAAGAACAACTCGATTTCCCGATCGTCTATGCATCGGGCCTGAACGGTTATGCCGGCCTGAACCCGGACGTGCGCGAAGGCGACATGCGTCCGCTGTTCGACGCCGTGCTGGAACACGTTCCGGTTCGCCCGGCTGATCCGGAAGCGCCGCTGCAGCTTCAGATCACGTCGCTCGACTTTTCGTCGTACGTTGGCCGTATCGGCATTGGCCGGATCACGCGTGGCCGTATCAAGCCGGGCATGGCTGTCGCCGTGCGTACGGGTCCTGACGGCGCGATCCTGAACCGCAAGATCAATCAGGTCCTGTCGTTCAAGGGCCTGGAGCGCGTGCAGGTCGAAGAAGCCGAAGCCGGCGACATCGTGCTGATCAACGGTATCGAGGAAATTGGCATTGGCGTGACCATTTGCGCCATCGACACCCCGGAAGCATTGCCCATGATCACCGTGGACGAACCCACGCTGACCATGAACTTCCTGGTGAACTCGTCGCCGCTGGCTGGCCGTGAAGGCAAGTTCGTGACGAGCCGTCAGATCCGTGACCGCCTGTTCAAGGAACTGAACCACAACGTAGCGTTGCGCGTGAATGAAACCGGTGACGAAACCACGTTCGAAGTGATGGGCCGTGGTGAGTTGCACCTGACCATTCTTGTGGAAAACATGCGTCGTGAAGGTTACGAACTCGCAGTATCGCGTCCGCGCGTGGTGATGACCGAAGTCGACGGCGTGAAGCACGAGCCGTACGAAAACCTGACCGTCGACATGGAAGATGCAAACCAAGGCGGCGTGATGGAAGAGCTGGGTCGCCGCAAGGGCGAAATGCTCGACATGGCGTCGGATGGCCGTGGCCGTACGCGTCTTGAGTATCGTATTTCGGCGCGTGGCCTGATCGGCTTCCAGTCGGAATTCCTGACGCTCACGCGCGGCACGGGCCTGATGAGCCACACGTTTGATTCGTATCAGCCGGTGAAGGAAGGCGGTGTGGGTGAGCGTCGTAACGGCGTGCTGATTTCGCAGGACGACGGCGCCGCAGTCGCGTACGCATTGTGGAAGCTGCAGGATCGCGGCCGCATGTTCGTGTCGCCGGGCGACGCATTGTACGAAGGCATGATCATCGGCATTCACAGCCGTGACAACGACCTGGTCGTGAATCCGATCAAGGGCAAGCAGTTGACCAACGTGCGTTCGTCGGGAACGGACGAAGCGGTGCGTCTCGTGCCGCCGATCCAGATGTCGCTGGAATACGCCGTTGAGTTTATCGATGACGACGAGCTGGTCGAAGTGACGCCGCTGTCCATCCGTCTGCGCAAGCGTTACTTGAAGGAACACGAGCGTCGTAGCGCCAGCCGTAAGGGCGCAGTGGACTAATCACGCGAAGCCGCGTGTTGGGAAAAGCCGCCTTCGGGCGGCTTTTTTATTGCCTCGGCGAGTCCTGAGCACGTCCTTTTTCATGTGTCCCTTATTCGCGAAAGGTCCCCGAAAGCCCGCTGGATAAGCATTCGGGGTGCGGCTATCGGCGCGTCGACGTATTGATCTGTGCTATGCTAGAGAAAGTATTGCCAGTTTTAGGTCCTTCCAAGCAGACTTGATTCGCGCAATCCGCTAAACGGTCAGGCCGTGTTGCGGAAGGTTGAGTAACCCGCTATTTCTCGAGAAACTCGAAGAAAGGTGAGCGTAAAAATGATGAAGAATTCCCAGCTGAACTCCTATTTGTTCGGCGGTAATGCCCCGTATGTTGAAGAACAGTACGAGGCATATCTCGATAATCCCGCGTCAGTGCCCGAGACCTGGCGTACCTATTTCGATGCTTTGCAGAACGTGCCTGCATCGGATGGGACGAATCACAACGACGTGGCCCACGGCCCGATCGTCGAATCGTTCGCGCAACGCGCGAAATCGAACGGCTTCGTGCCGCGCGAAAGTAGTGGTGATCTGGCGACCGCGCGCAAGCAGGTCTACGTCCAGTCGCTGATTGGCGCTTACCGTTTCCTCGGCTCCCAATGGGCCAACCTCGATCCGCTGAAGCGCCGTGAGCGCCCGGCCATTCCTGAGCTTGAACCCGCGTTCTACGACTTCACCGAAGCCGACATGGATCAGATGTTCCATGCGCAGAACCTGTATTTCGGTTTCGAGCAGGCATCGCTGCGTGAGATCGTGAAGGCATTGCGTGACACGTACTGCGGCACGATCGGCGCCGAGTTCATGTACATCAGCGATCCGGAACAGAAGCGCTGGTGGAAAGAAAAGCTCGAATCGATCCGCTCCACCCCGAATTTCTCCCCCGACAAGAAAAAGCACATTCTTCAGCGCCTGACGGCGTCCGAAGGGCTTGAGCGTTTCCTGCACACGAAGTACGTCGGCCAGAAGCGCTTTTCGCTGGAAGGCGGCGAGAGTTTCATCGCGTCGATGGACGAAGTCGTGCGTCACGCCGGCGCTGCGGGCGTGCAGGAAATCATCATCGGCATGGCTCACCGCGGGCGTTTGAACGTCCTGGTGAACACGCTGGGCAAGATGCCGGCTGATCTCTTCGCCGAATTCGAAGGCAAACACGTCGATGACCTGCCGGCCGGTGACGTGAAGTATCACAAGGGTTTCTCGTCGGACGTTTCAACCGACGGCGGCCCGGTCCACCTGTCGCTCGCGTTCAACCCGTCGCACCTTGAAATCGTGAACCCGGTGGTCGAAGGATCGGCCAAGGCACGGATGGATCGCCGCGGCGACATCGACGGCCTGCAAGTGCTGCCGGTCCAGATCCACGGCGACGCGGCGTTTGCCGGTCAGGGCGTGGTGATGGAAACGCTGAACCTCGCGCAAACGCGCGGTTACGGCACGCACGGCACGCTGCATATCGTCATTAATAACCAGATCGGCTTTACGACGTCCGACCCGCGCGATGCGCGTTCGACGCTGTATTGCTCGGACGTGGCGAAGATGATCGAAGCGCCGGTGCTGCACGTGAACGGCGACGATCCGGAAGCGGTCGTGCTGTGCACGCAGCTGGCTATCGATTTTCGCATGCAGTTCCACAAGGACGTGGTTGTCGACATCATCTGTTTCCGCAAGTTGGGTCACAACGAGCAGGACACGCCGGCGGTCACGCAGCCGTTGATGTACAAGACGATTGCGAAGCATCCGGGTACGCGCGCGCTGTACGCTGAAAAGCTCGTGCAGCAAGGCGTGATCACGGCGGAAGACGCAGATGGTTACGTGAAGGCGTATCGCCAGGCAATGGACGATGGTCATCACACGGTCGATCCGGTGCTCTCGAACTACAAGAGCAAGTACGCGGTGGACTGGGTTCCGTTCCTGAACCGCAAGTGGACCGACGCCGCTGATACAGCCGTTCCGTTGGCTGAACTGAAGCGTCTCGCGGACCGCATCACCACGGTTCCCGATAACTTCAAGGTGCATCCGCTGGTCGAGCGCGTGATCAACGATCGTCGCGCGATGGGCCGTGGCGAAGCAAAGCTCGACTGGGGCATGGGCGAGCATCTGGCTTACGCGTCGCTGGTGGCATCGGGTTATGCCGTGCGTCTCACGGGCCAGGATTCGGGCCGTGGCACGTTCACGCACCGTCACGCTGTGCTGCACGATCAGAACCGCGAGCGCTGGAACGACGGCACGTACATTCCGCTGCAGAACATTGCTGAAGGTCAGGCGAAGTTCACCGTGATCGACTCGGTGTTGTCGGAAGAAGCGGTGCTCGGTTTCGAGTACGGTTATTCGACCGCGGAACCGAACACGCTGGTCGCGTGGGAAGCGCAATTCGGCGACTTCGTGAACGGCGCGCAAGTCGTGATCGACCAGTTCATCTCGTCGGGCGAAGTGAAGTGGGGCCGTGTTTCGGGTCTCACCATGCTGCTGCCGCACGGTTATGAAGGTCAAGGTCCGGAGCACTCGTCGGCGCGTATCGAACGATTCCTGCAGCTTTGCGCGGACCACAACATGCAAGTGGTCCAGCCGACCACGCCGGCGCAGATTTTCCATCTGTTGCGCCGTCAGATGATCCGCTTGTTCAGGAAGCCGCTGATCGTCGCCACGCCGAAGTCGCTGCTGCGTCACAAGGAAGCGGTGTCGGATCTGTCGGAACTGGCGAAGGGCTCGTTCCAGCCGATCATCGGCGAAGTGGACGGCACGATCGAGCCGAAGAAGGTCAAGCGCGTGATCGTGTGTTCGGGTCGCGTGTATTACGACCTCGTGGCGCATCGTCGCGAAGCGAAGGCGAACGACGTCGCGATCATCCGTATCGAGCAGTTGTATCCGTTTGCCCACAAGCAGTTCGACGCGGAAATCAAGAAATACGAAAACGCGAACGAAGTGGTCTGGGCACAGGACGAGCCGCAGAACCAGGGCGCCTGGTTCTACGTCGAGCATCATCTGCGTGAAGGCATGCGTGAAGGACAGAAGCTGGCGTACAGCGGCCGTCCGGCATCGGCATCCCCGGCAGTCGGCTATTACGCGAAACACTACGAGCAGCTGAAGGCGCTGATCGAAGGCGCGTTTGGCCGGTTGAAGGGCGCACAGACGATCTCGAAGTAACGGCTGTGACCGGGGAGCGCCGCTGTTGGCGGCGCCCCGGTTTTTCGCGCGCTGTCCTGTGATTCAAGTTTCGATTTTGAACGTGGAATGCACAAGCAGCGCTCGCCATTGATTGGTTAGACGCGCTGCATTGACACGCTCTGGTCATCCAGAAATTGACGGCGTCGAACTCTCCAGGAATTGACGTTGTACCCAGATACATTCAGGAAAAAACATAATGTCTATCGTAGAAGTCAAGGTTCCCCAGCTCTCTGAGTCCGTATCCGAAGGCACTTTGCTGACGTGGAAGAAAAAGCCTGGCGAAGCTGTTGCCATCGACGAAATTCTCGTCGAAGTTGAAACAGATAAAGTCGTGCTGGAAGTGCCGGCACCGGCTGCAGGTGTGCTGGGGCAAGTGATCAAGCATGACGGTGACATAGTGACGGCAGAAGAATTGATCGCGACGATCGATACGGATGCGAAAGCGGGCGCAGCGCCCGTTGCCGCCGCCGCAGGCGCTGCCGAAGTGCAGCCGGCACCGGCCGCCCAACCGCAACAGGAAGCTGCACCGGCAACGGCGAGCGCTTCGGCTTCGAACACCTCGGCTTCGCCATCGGCTGCGAAGATCCTGGCAGAGAAGAACGTCTCGAGCGATCAGGTTTCCGGTTCGGGCCGCGATGGCCGTATCACGAAGGGCGATGCACTGGCCGCCACGCAAGGCGCGCCGGCTGTTTCCGCTGCGGTCTCCGCGCCTGCTGCAAAGCCCGCCGCTCCTGCCAAGGCCGCCAAGCCGTCCCTGCCGGACGTGAAGGCGCCGGGCGCTGATCAATGGCTGAAGGACCGTCCGGAACAACGCGTGCCGATGTCGCGTCTGCGCGCACGTATCGCCGAGCGTCTGCTCGAATCGCAGCAGACCAACGCCATCCTGACCACGTTCAATGAAGTGAACATGGCGCCGGTGATGGACCTGCGCAACAAGTACAAGGACAAGTTCGAGAAGGAACATGGCGTGAAGCTCGGCTTCATGTCGTTCTTCGTGAAGGCCGCTGTCCACGCGCTGAAGAAGTACCCGCTGGTCAACGCGTCGATCGACGGAAACGACATCGTTTATCACGGTTACTTCGATATCGGTATCGCTGTCGGCTCGCCGCGTGGTCTCGTAGTGCCGATCGTTCGCAATGCGGATCAATTGAGCCTGGCTGACATCGAAAAGAAGATTGCTGAATACGGCGTGAAGGCACGCGACGGCAAGCTGTCTATCGAAGAAATGACGGGCGGTACGTTCTCGATCTCGAACGGCGGTGTGTTCGGTTCCATGTTGTCCACGCCGATTATCAATCCGCCGCAGTCGGCCATTCTGGGCGTGCACGCAACGAAGGAACGCGCGGTGGTCGAGAACGGCCAGATCGTGATTCGTCCGATGAACTACCTGGCGCTGTCTTACGACCATCGGATCATCGACGGCCGCGAAGCGGTGTTGTCGCTGGTCGCGATGAAGGATGCGCTGGAAGATCCGTCTCGCTTGTTGCTGGACATCTAAGCCGTTGTTGGCCCTTTAAATCTGGCAGTAAAACCTTATTTGGGACTCATGGCGCGTTCGGTAGGCCCGGCGCGTCGTGTATCCAACAAGAGAAGGATAGTCATGTCCAAAGAATTTGATGTCGTCGTGATTGGTGCAGGCCCTGGTGGTTACATCGCGGCGATTCGTGCAGCGCAGCTCGGCAAGTCGGTTGCGTGTATTGAAGGCTGGAAGAACCCGACAGGCAACCTGAAGCTTGGCGGCACGTGTCTCAACGTGGGCTGCATTCCGTCGAAGGCGTTGCTGGCATCGTCGGAAGAATTTGAAAACGTTTTGCATCACCTCGGCGATCACGGTATCAACGTGGGCGACGTTAAGCTCGATCTCACGAAGATGCTTGCCCGCAAGGAAGGCATTGTCGAGAAGATGACGAAGGGCATCGAGTTCCTGTTCCGCAAGAACAAGATCACGTGGCTGAAGGGTCATGGCAAGTTCACGGGCAAGACGGACGCCGGCGTGCAGATCGAAGTGAGCGGCGAAGCGGAAACCGAAACCGTGACGGCGAAGAACGTGATCATCGCGACGGGATCGAAGGCGCGTCATCTGCCGGGCATTCCGGTCGACAACAAGATTGTCGCGGACAACGAAGGCGCGCTGTCGTTCGATGCCGTGCCGAAGAAGCTCGCCGTGATTGGCGCCGGCGTGATCGGGCTGGAACTGGGCTCGGTGTGGCGTCGTTTGGGCGCGGACGTGACGGTGCTCGAAGCGCTGCCCGCGTTCCTCGGCGCATGCGACGACTCGCTCGCGAAAGAAGCTGCGAAGCAATTCAAGAAGCAAGGCCTGGACATTCATCTCGGCGTGAAAATCGGCGAAGTGAAGACGACGGATTCAAGCGTTTCGGTGGCGTACACGGACAAGGACGGCAACGCGCAGACGCTCGATGCCGACCGTTTGATCGTGTCGATCGGCCGCGTGCCGAACACGGACGATCTCGGTCTTGACGCCATCGGCCTGAAGACGGACGAACGCGGTTTTGTTCCTGTGAATGACCATTGCGCGACCACCGTTCCGAACGTGTACGCGATCGGCGACGTGGTGCGTGGCCCGATGCTCGCGCACAAGGCGGAAGACGAAGGCGTGCTGGTGGCTGAGATCATCGACGGTCAGAAGCCGCATATCGATTACAACTGCATTCCGTGGGTGATCTACACCGAACCGGAAATTGCGTGGGTCGGCAAGACGGAACAGCAGCTCAAGGCTGAAGGCCGCGAGATCAAGACCGGCCAGTTCCCGATGATGGCGAACGGCCGCGCGCTGGGTATCGGCAAGGCGGACGGGTTCGTCAAGATGATCGCCGATGCGAAGACCGACGAACTGCTCGGTTGCCACATCATCGCGGCGAATGCGTCGGACCTGATCGCTGAAGCGGTTGTGGCGATGGAGTTCAAGGCGGCATCGGAAGATATCGGCCGGATCTGCCATCCGCATCCGTCGTTGTCGGAAGTGATGCGCGAAGCAGCGCTCGCCGTCGACAAACGCGCGCTCAATATGTAATTGCAGCATCGTTTGAGCAGCAGGACGAAGGCGGGCGGGAGTTTTCCCGCTCGCCTTTGTTTTATCCACGGCCCTCAGCTTTCTTAGCTTCTTTGCCTTGAAAAACCTCGCACCATGAACCGCATCATGAACGTTAGCGAATACTACGAAAACGAACTGCAGACGCGGGGTTATCAGTCGGACGCAGCGCAACTGGCCGCGGTCGAACGTTTGCAACGCTGCTACGACGAGTGGGTCGCGTACAAAGCGCGCCGCTCGAACGCGTTCAAGAAACTGATTTCGCACCCGGATTTGCCGCGTGGCGTCTACATGTGGGGCGGCGTGGGGCGCGGCAAGAGCTTCCTGATGGACAGCTTCTTCGCGGTCGTGCCGGTTCAGCGCAAGACGCGCCTGCATTTCCACGAGTTCATGCGTGAGGTGCATCGTGAGCTGGAAGAGTTGAAGGGCACGTCCGATCCGCTCGATGAACTCGCGCGACGCGTGGCGAAGCGTTATCGGTTGATCTGTTTCGACGAGTTCCACATCTCGGATATTGCCGACGCCATGATTCTTTATCGGCTGCTCGACCGCTTGTTTGGCGCCGGCGTGCAGTTCGTGATGACGTCCAACTATGACCCGGACTTGCTTTACCCGGATGGCTTGCATCGCGACCGGTTGCTGCCCGCCATTGAGCTGATCAAGTCGAAGCTGGACGTGATCAACGTCGATGCCGGCACGGATTATCGTAAGCGTACTTTGTCGCAAGTGACGGCGTATCACACGCCGCTGGGCGCGGCCGCCGACAAAGCGCTGCGTGCCGACTTCGCGAAGCTGGCCGCCGTGCCGGACGAAAGCCCGATCCTGCGCATCGAGAAGCGTGAATTGAAGGCGCTGCGCAAAGCCGATGGCGTGGTCTGGTTCGACTTCGCGACGCTCTGCGGCGGTCCGCGTTCACAGAACGATTACCTCGAACTGGCGAGCCGCTTCCACGCGGTGATTCTCTCCGAGGTACCGAAGATGTCGCCGCGCAATGCGTCGGAGGCGCGGCGGTTTACGTGGCTGATCGACGTGTTCTATGACCACAAGGTGAAGCTGTTGATGTCGGCGGCGGTGCCGGCGGAAGAACTCTACGTGGAAGGTCCGATGGCCAATGAGTTTGCCCGCACGGTGTCGCGCATCACCGAGATGCAGTCCAAGGAATATCTGGAGTCGGAGCGCCGGCTGGTGGATACATCGTTGACTTGACGCAGCGTTGGCCGAACGGCCGAATTGACAATGCGAGACTCATAATTTCGACGTGAGCTTACTGCCGTAAGGCTTTGGAGTGTATTTCAAGATTCGGACATGTCTTATTCCGGGGTTCCGGACAGATCGGTATCTTCTAATCACTAACTTGTGATTGGAGAGAACCATGAAGCCTTACCGCGATATGTCCGACGAAGAATGGCAAATGGTCGCGCCTTTGTTGCCAGAGTTGCGGCCCCGTTCCGAGTTGCGCGGGCGCCCGCTCGCCAATACGCGAGCAGTGCTCAACGGCGTGCTCTGGGTGATGTATAGCGGCGCTTCATGGTCAACGTTACCGCGCAAATATCCGTCGTATCAGACGTGTCACCGGCGCTTCAAGGCATGGCACGACTCCGGTGTGCTCGGGCGGGTGATGCAGCAGCTGTTTGGCGTCGCGAGTGAAGGGTTGTATTCGTTGATGACGTCGCGCATGCGAGTGCCAACGGAGTTGCCCGAGGGGTTGGGCGGCCATGCGATTGCAGCGGATGGCGAGATGCATGCCGACGCAAGGCCAATGCTCATGCCGCTCGGCCCGCTTAATTCGGAACCGGTTGAATATCCCCGGGCCGGTGTGCGCCACGCGGCTTGACGCTCACCAGTGAATAAAAAAACCGGCTGGAGACTTAACGTCTTCAGCCGGTTTTTTTATGCGTTACACGGTCAGACGCAGCGTTCCTACTGTCTACTGCTGCCGAACCCAGGTTTGCGAACGTCCGAGCAGCGACACGCCAATATATCCGCGCACCACGAGTTTCTGTCCGCCGTCATCCAGGTGCATCTTGCATTTATACAGCTTGCCGTTCTCGGGGTCGAGAATCTGGCCGCCGTCCCACGTATCGCCATCGGGTTTCATGCCGTCGATGATGGTCATGCCTTTCATCAACTGGTCCTTGCGTGAATCGGTGCAGGCGGTGCATCGGCGAGTCGGGTCGTCGTTGCTGCCAAGGCCGGTGAGGATCTTGCCGGTGAGCGTGCCGTCGCCGTCCTGGACGATTTGCACAAGCGCCTTGGGCTGACCGGTCTTGTCGTCGATGGTTTGCCAGAGTCCCGCGGGCGATGCCGCCTGCGCCACGCTGGCTGCGCCTGAGGCGAGTAGTGCACCGGCAAGCAGGATGCGTCCCACATGCCGATGCGCGCGTTGGGTAAATCCCGTCATGCTTCCTCCTTGAGGTAAAACGTCTCTTGATTCTCTGACCATGTCGTCATTATTGCCGGCTGTGGCCGGCTATCGCGGGTGCCGCGTGCCGGACAGAATACGACAAAGCATGGGGAGCGTTTTGTACAAACCCTCTAGTCGGGCAGGTTGCTCGCCGGAGCCTGTCACATTCAATCGAATTGGTAGGAGAAGGTCGCGTTGACGCGCGGGCTGCGCGAGCCGTTCCCTTCCACCGGTGCATCGCCAACGGGTTTCGCCAGCGATAAATCCAGGCTGTAGTACTTGGCATCGGAGATCCGGAAGCCTATGCCAACTGATGCAAGGCGGCTCGGTTTTGCGCCGGCGGTGTGAAGATACGTGTGGGCGGTATCGACGGATAGGGCGTGAAGGTCTTCAGGAACGCCAGTCCGATCGCAAACGGCCGGTTGATTTCCGCCGACGCGGCCCAGCCCGAATCGCCCGATACTTCTCCCGGCTGATAACCCAGCGCGAAGCGTTGGCCGCCAAACGCAATCTGTTCCGATGTCGGCAAGGAGCTCGCGCTGTATTGCCCGGTTGCTGCAATCGAAGTGCCGATCTTGAACGGCCATTCATTGGTCTGCGAAACGGTCGCACCCGTTCGCACGAATGTGAGCGATGCGGGGTTGGCCGTAATAACGCCCGGGATATTCGTGTCCGCCGACTTCGATGCGCCAAGTACGTCGAACGCTTTCGCCACGTTCAGGCTCGCACGCCGGACAGTTCCCGTATCCACGCCGGTGTAGTCGAGTTGCAACGTCGTCACACGCACTTGCGAGCGCTGCCCAAGTTGTGCGCCCGTGATGGTGTTCTTGTAGCGGTCCTCATCGTGCGAAGCGTATGCGCCCACCGTGCCGATCAGGCTGCGCGTGTTGCTCAACACGAACGGATACGACGCGGACAAACCGGCTTTGTCATTGACGACCGTGCGCTCGACGTAAGAGGGCAGGCCGGGGTTATCGACAGGATGTCCGTAGTAATGCGAAGCATCTGCCTTGACGGTGAAACCATCGGTGCCTATTGGCAGCGAGCCGTTGACATCGAAATAGGTTTGATCGTTGCGGCCCTTGGGCAATAGCGCGGAGACACCTAGCGTCTCGCCCTGGCCGAGCAGGCCGTTTTCCGTCGCGGTGACAATGCCCTGCACGCCGGGATGATTCATGTCTATGCCGGTCGCGATATTGAACGGCTTGCGCTCGACATCGAGATCGAGTGTGGTCGCACCGTCGGTGGTCTGCGGTGGCGCGACGGTCGCCGCGATCTTCACGCCGGGCGTGAGTCCCAGCACATTGACGTAGCGTTCGAAGGTTTCTTGCCGCAGCGGCCGGTCGGCGCGAATCCGGTCAGCAATCGCGCGAATGCGTTTCTCAGCGGTGCCGGGATCGCCCTTGATCTTGATATCGGCGACGTAACCCTCCACCACGGTGATGCGTACGACGCCGTTTTCGAAGGTCTGCGCGGGCACGAAAGCAAAGGAGAGCGCGTAGCCCCGTTCCTTGTAGAGCGCGGTCACGCCGTTTGCCGTCTCCATCAATTCGCCGATGGTGACGTCCTTGCCCACGAGAGGGGTGAAGCGTTGCGCGACTTCATCGAAGGGAATGGCTTTTACGCCTTCCACTTCGATCTTCTGTGGCGTCAGATGACGTGCAAGCAATTCCTGGACGTGCGGGGTCTGAGGCTGGACATCGACGGTAACGGCCGGCGGTTTTTGCGGCGCGTTTACTTTTCCGGCTAGTTGCCGCGACGAACAAGAGCCTGCCGCAACGGGTAAAGGAAGGTGAGTTTCGTGCGGATCTTTACTACCGGCTGGCGGTGATCGAGTTGAAGATTCCGTCGCTGGAAGAACGCGGGGCAGTCGACAAGATTGCGTTGTTCAAGTCGTTCATCGCGCAGGTGGTGGGCCAGGAAAAACTCGCTAGCTTGCCCGAGTTGCCGTACTGGCTGGCCGATGCTGTCGCCGATAGTTATTTCCCCGGCAACGTGCGCGAACTACGCAACCTGGCGGAGCGCATAGGCGTGACCGTGCGGCAAGTGGGATCTTGGGACACCGCGCGGCTGCAGCGCCTCCTCGCGCTTGCCCGCACTGCCCAGCCGGTTCCGCCGGAGCTGAGCGCTGAAGTGATGGTCGACCGCAGCAAGTGGGACATGAACGAACGCAACCGCGTGCTGGCCGCGCTCGATGCGAATGGCTGGAGGCGCCAGGATACGGCGAGTCACCTGGGCATCAGCCGCGAGGTGCTGTGGGAAAAAATGCGCAAATTCCAGATCTTCGATGAAGAGCCTGAAACGCGTGTGGTGAGTTAGGAACTCGCAATGGCGGCGAGAATAACGCTCTCGCCGCGCTCAACTTCTACGCCAGTGCTTTCGTCAATGCGGCGAACGTGCGTTCGTCGGTGCGTTCGAATTGCAATGGCGTCACCGACACGCGTCCTGATCCGACCACGGTCGTCTCGCTGTCGGCCGAATTCTCACGCGCACTGCGCTGAAAACGCAGCCAGTGATATTGCAAGCCACGCGGATCAGTTTGCGGCAGTACCTCGATACCTTCGACCAGTCCCACGCCCTGGCGAGTCGCGGTGAGCGGGCCGGCCAACGCGGCGTCAATATCGGGGAAATTCACGTTGAAGCAGGTGGGCGCATCGTAGTCGAAGTCGACCAGTGAGCAGATCACACCGGGCGCGAGTTCGCGCGCCGTATCCCAGCGCACGTTGTCGCGGTCGCTGAAGGTCTGGCTCAATGCAATGGATGGCAAGCCGAGCAGCAAGGCCGTCATGGCCGCGCCGACCGTGCCGGAGAATATGGTCTCCACGCCCAGGTTGCCGCCGCGGTTGATGCCCGACAGCACCAGCGTGGGTGGCGCGTCTTGCATCAGGTGGCGCACGGCCATGACTACGCAATCACCCGGAGTTCCGAGCACGCCGAAGCGGCGCTTGCCATGCTCGCTCACGCGCAACGGCGAATGGAGGCTGATGGAATGTGACGTGCCGCTTTGATCGTGCTCGGGGGCGACGACCCACACTTCGTCCGCGATTTCAGCGGCCACCGCTTCGAGCACGGCTAGGCCGGGTGCGTCGATACCATCGTCGTTGGTCAGCAGAACGCGTGCGAGTCTGGGCCGGGGACCAGGCAGCGAAGCAGAAATTGAAGCGGGCATTGCACATCTCCTTTCGATTGAGTGAGAGCGTCACTAACCGATTATTCCAGAGATCGCGGTGCCGGGTTAAAGCGTGAGCAAAAGCGGAGTTACCTGATGCCGAGCCCGCGCAGCACTGCATTGCCGTCATCGGTCAGGCGGAACTTGGACTCGCCCGGCGTAGGCGACACCATTTCCACGTAGCCGTATTCGCTCAGCGAAGCAACGTCGGGGGGCGCGGCCATCACGTCGATCGGTGCGTGCAGCAGCAACAGCAGTGTGGCGATTTCGTGGTGGCTGAGTAATCGTTTGATGGCCCGTACCGGAGCCGATGCGTCGCGGAGGTTCATGACGAACTCCTTTCGTTAATGCTTTGTCTTTGTGTCGTGCAGCGCGTCGATTGCACCCTACAGCAGCGCGTGAAGTTTCGATAAAGTTGGGCAAGGGTATCGATCAACTCTTAGGCGAAACTTAAAACAGGCCAAATGCCACGCGTGCGTCTGCTATGAGGACGATTGACGAGACGAAAAATTGTGACCGAAGAGGTTAAAAATTGTAAGCGGGGTTCTTGGGGTTGAACGCGGCATCGTCGAATGTCTTCGGCGCGATGTTCTGGAACACGATGCTTTCGAAAATCTTGCCGTCGTTATCGAAGGATTCAGCTGTCCGGAAATAGGGCCGCCTCAGGTCCAGTCCGAGGATCTCCTTCTTTGCATAGAAGTTGGGCTGTCCTGAAGGAGTTTCGTAAGTGAACGCGACCACGCGGGCGCCATCAATCGTTTTCACTTCAATGTTGTTGGCGCGCGTAACCCCGGCGTCGGCGAATTTCTCGCCCTCGGCCAGGAATTGTTGCGTGATGTATTCGGTCCCAAGATCGCGGACGGAATGCCGCGATTGCGAGCGCGCGAGCGAGCCGTCGACTGACGTCCAGATCGCAATCACCTTGAGCAGGCCGCCCAGATGGCCGTACATTTCATTGGGACGCGCGGTTTCGTCGTAGAGGATCTCCTGGCCCGCGTGCCCGCCATCGGGCAGCCATTTTGCGTAGACCCGCAGCGGGTCACGTGTCACGCGCACGAGCATGTGGTCGTCCTGACTCGGCCACATGCCGTGGATGCGTTCACGCCGCAACATGGTGAACTCATACGACGGATAACCGTTCGGGCCATTCTTCAGATAACGCGGCACGGTAAGCGGATCCAGCGATTTGAATAGCGAAACCAGCGCCGTGTCGCTCATGTTGGCGAGCATGCCGCTGCGCGCGGCGTGAGTCAGCCAGCGGACCTGGCCGTCGAGCGGGAGTTTGCCGACCTGCGCCGCGGGCGTCTTCGGCGGTGTGCTCGCTGCATTGGCGGAGAGCGCCGTACCGGCTGCGGAGGTGGCAGCGGACGTTGGCAGCGCGGCCGTGGCCGTGCTGGCTGCCAGTTGTGCGTTCGCGGGCATGCTCATGCTCATGGTCACGGCCGACAGGGCGAGGGCGGTCAGCAGACCCGGGACCCATGCGCGTGCGCGGATCAGCTTGCTATTTTGTCGACGCGCTCGTGCTCGATGCATGAAGTTCTCCGTGACCGTTTATGTTGCTTGGGCTGCGTATTCGTCGCGCAGTTCACGGCGAACAAATTTCCGTTTGTTAGAACGTCAGAAGGTTAGAACGATCACGGAGAGCTTAAATTCCAGTGCGGTTTGTTTTATCGGGGTTTATCTTCGTTTAGCCACCTGCGTCATCGCTCCAGAATGGCAACAACGCCCTGACCACCCGCTGCACAGATCGAGATGAGACCTCGGCGCGTTTGCGTGTCGCCGGGCGTTTGCGCCGGCATCGCCAGCATCTTCGCAAGCGTCCCGACGATCCGTCCGCCGGTCGCCGCAAACGGATGCCCCGTTGCCAGCGATCCTCCGTTGATATTCATGCGGCTGCGCTCGATCGAGCCGAACGGGCCGTCCAGGCCGAGTTGCGTGCGGCAGTATTCCTCATCTTCCCAAGCCGCGAGCGTGCACAACACTTGCGCCGCGAATGCTTCATGGATCTCGTAGAAGTCAAAGTCTCGCAGCGCCAGTCCCGCTCGTTGGAGCAATCGCGGGACCGCGTACGCTGGCGCCATCAGGAGGCCTTCTTTCTTGTCGAAGAAATCGACGGCCGCGGTTGCTGAGAGCGTGAGATAAGCGAGCACGGGCAAGTTGCGCGCGGCCGCCCATTCTTCCGATGCCAGTAACACCGCCGATGCGCCATCGGTGAGCGGCGTGGAATTGCCGGCCGTCAGCGTACCTGCGTCGCGGTCGAAGACGGGCTTCAGCGCGGCGAGCCGCTCGAGCGTGAGATCCAGCCGCAGGATGTTATCGCGTGAAAGACCCTTGTACGGCGTCATCAGGTCGTTGAAAAAACCGCGCTCGTACGCAGCCGCCAGCTTTCGATGACTATCGAGTGCAAGCTCGTCCTGCGACTCGCGCGATATCTTCCAGCGCTTGGCCATCAGTTCGCAATGTTCACCCATCGAAAGGCCGGTGCGAGGTTCGCTGTTACGCGGCAGCATGGGCTTGAGCAACATGCCGGGCCGCAGCTTCGCCAGCGCGCTCATGCGCTGCGCCGCGGACTTGCCGCGGTTCGCTTCGAGCAGGATCTTGCGCATCCGTTCGTTCACGCCAATGGGCGCGTCCGAGGTGGTATCCACGCCGCTTGCAATGCCCACATCGATCTGGCCGAGCGCGATCTTGTTCGCGACCAGGATCGCGGTTTCAAGGCCCGTTCCGCATGCCTGACTGACGTCGTAAGCGGGCGTTTCCCGGGCGAGCGTGGTGGACAGCACGGCCTCGCGCGTGAGATTGAAGTCACGTGAATGCTTGATCACCGCACCCGCCGCAACTTCGCCGAGACGCAGGCCGTGCAGGTCGTATCGGTCGATCACCCCTTGCAGCGCGAACGTCAGCATGTCCTGATTCGATGCCGTCGAATACGCCGTATTGGAGCGGGCGAACGGAATCCGGTTGCTGCCGAGAATGGCTACGCGACGCGCGGCGGGAAGGGCGCTCACAGTCATGATGAGGTCTCGTCGAGGGATACGATGGGCGCTTCAGGCTCGGGTTCGGTCAGCGTAAATTGTTTAGAACACCGTATGATAATGTATAAAACACGGGCCGCAATCATGGCAGTTCCCACTCGAAGCGGCCGCGCAGATGCAAGCGCTCACCCGCCAGATCTCGTACTTCAAAGTCGCGCGCTGTCGCGGACAAAGCTGCTGTCCATAACGTGGTTTCAGCCGGCAGGAAGATGGGTGACTTGAAGTCGGCCTGCACATTCGCGGCATCGAGTTGCTTTGACGGTTGCAACGCCGCCAGCGTGCGCCCGAGTGTCCACATGCCATGCGCAATGGCGCGTCGGAAGCCGAACGCTTTCGCCGAAAGGGCGTGCAGATGAATCGGGTTGAAGTCGCCGGACGCTTTTGCATAATCGCGGCCCAGTTGCGCGGGAAGCTGCCAACGCGCTTCACGGATCAGCAAAGGCGGCGTGGTGGTGTCGGTTTGAGGAATGGAAGCGTGATGGTGACCCGTAACGCCGCGCTTCAGATATACGCTGTCCGCATCCCAGACCGCCTCACCTCCACGATAAATTCGCGTGTGCAGCGTGAACGCCTGGCCCTTGTCGTGCGCCACCAGTTCACCGCTTTCCACTTCAATGCGCAACGCCTGTCCCGAGTGCAGCGTGCGCCGCAAGCGTACGCTGTTTGACACATGCACGAGACCCATCGCTGGCCATGGAAACGCGGGATCGGTGAGCAGCATCAGGTGCAGCGGGAACGCCATCACGTGAGGGAAGGTGACAGGCACGCCTTGCTCGGGGATAAAACCGCATACGCGTGCATAGCGGCCGATCTGTTCGGGATCGAGTGCCACGTTTGGACGAACGAGGCGCAGCAGCGGTAGTTGATCGACCGCTTCGGGCCGTTTAAAAATGCCCTGCAACGCACGGCCATAAAGTTTCGCGGGTGGCGGCAGGGCGCCAAGGATCACCGTGCGCATGCGTGCCGAGTTTGAGGATGAACCTGACGGCGAGTTAGACAGAGGCGGTATGCCCATGGTCATGCTCCGATCAGGCTTTGTCCGCACACGCGCACCACGTTGCCGGTGATGCCTGCGGACGCGGGACTGGCGAGCCACGCGATGGTCTCTGCCACATCCACGGGCTGGCCGCCCTGGCTCATTGAATTCATGCGTCGTCCGGCTTCGCGAAGGCCCAGTGGAATCCGGGCGGTCATCTGCGTTTCGATAAACCCCGGCGCCACCGCGTTGATCGTGATGCCCCGCGCGCGCAGCGGCTCCGCCATGCTTTGCACGCGTCCGATCACGCCGGCCTTCGAGGTCGCGTAATTCGTCTGACCGAGATTGCCGGCAATGCCGCTAATCGACGATACCCCGATGATCCGGCCGCCTGCGTGCAGCACGTTCCGATCGAGCAGCAGGTCGTCTATGCGTTCCTGCGCGGAGAGGTTCACATCGATCACGCTGTCCCACGCGGCTTCCGTCATCTTCGCGATAGTCTTGTCGCGCGTGATGCCGGCGTTGTGTACGACGATATCGATACCGCCCATGGCCAGCAGCGCGGCCGCAATGGTCGCGGGCGCCTCGGGTGCCGCGATATCCACGACGAGCGCCGTGTGCGCCCCTTTCGACGGCCACCCATCCTCCAGCGCGAGCATGGTCTGGTCCAGCGCGTCTTGCGCCTGCGGGACATCGAGCCCGATCACGTGCGCGCCGCGATCGGCCAGCACCTGTGCAATCGCTGCGCCGATCCCGCGTGCCGCGCCGGTGACAAGCGCACGTTTCCCCGCAAGCGGCTGGTTCCAGTCGGCGGGCGGCGTAGCAGGCGTGGTATCGATATGCACGACTTGCCCCGATACATACGCCGAGCGCGGCGAGAGCAGAAAACGTAATGCCCCTTCAATATCGGCGCCCGGTTCCACCTGAAGCAGATTCGACGAGATGCCGCCACGCGCTTCCTTGCCGAGCGAACGTGTCATGCCTTCGAGCGCACGTTGCGCGGTCCACGCACGCGGCGACGCGCTGGATCGCGGTGGCAGTCCCAGTACAACGATACGGCCGCTCTTCGCCACCGACCGGATTGCATCGTGGAAGAAGCCGTAAAGCGCATGCAGTTGGGTGCTGTCGGTGATACCCGTGGCGTCGAAGATCAATGCCTGCACGCGGTCGTTCGGCGGCGCGCCGGCCGAGCGCGGTTCGAAACGTCCGCTCATGGCGCCATGTTTTGCCGCAACGGGCAACCAGCCAAGCGCACTTTCGTGGGCGACGCTCGTCATGCCGAGAGCAGTCAGCAGCGTGATCAACGGCTCGAACAGCGTGGGCGAGGGGCCGGCGCCTATCGCTGCTATACCGTCGAATTCCGCGCGGCCTTGTGCATGCCGCCGCAGAACTTCGGGCTGAGGCAAGCCGATAGAACGCGCAACGCTCGCGCCGAAAGGGGAATTGACGAAGTCGAGATAACGATCTTTCATGCCTGCCTGAAAAACGGTTTAGCGTTTGCCTGGGAGTAGGGCCTGAATGAGCTTATAACAAACTCAAGCGTGGATTTCTTCAGGCTCTTTGGCCAGTGCTTCCTGGCGTTTCTTCAATGCATCGAGCATACCGAAATCCGCGCCGAAGTCGTCGACCTTGACGACTTCCACGCCGTAACGCGCGTACTCGGAGAGTACCTGACGTTCGCTTGCATCGATCAAACCCTGCATTTCGCAGGTCGCGGCCCACGCATCGAGATCGGGCAGGTTTTGCGGCATCGGCGGGATTTTCTTTGCTTTGACCGCATCGCGCAGCTTGTGCTCGATCTCGGCATAACGCGGACTCAGCGCGAACATCAGCTCGCCGTAACCAAGCGGATCGATATGCACGGGCGGCGCGTACGAGTCCGCAATCAAACGTTCGCGGGCGTCACTGGGCGTGGTCATCAACTCGGCGATAGCCGTTCCCAACCGATCCCCCGGCACGCGATGCGGCATGCCGAAAGGAAACGCGAGCACGCGCACGAAGCCTGCTGCTAACGGCTTCGGATAGTTCACGAGCACGCCTTCGAAAGCTGTTTGCGCCTGATGCAGCGCGTCTTCAACACCCCAGCGCACGAGCGGAAGATCGGCTTCAGGACGGCCGTCGTCTTCGAAGCGCTTCAGCGTGGCCGAGATCAGATAGAGCTGCGAGAGGATATCGCCGAGTCTTGCCGACAGGCGTTCGCGCCGCTTCAGTTCGCCGCCGAGGACAAACATCGAGACATCCGCGAGCAGCGCGAATGCCGTGGCGAGTCGAGTGGCCGCGCGATAGTAAGGCACAAGACGCGCGTCGGCCCGGGGGGGCTTGGGGATCAGCGCGCTGCCGCCCAGCGCGAACACGAAGCTGCGCACCGCATTCGATGCCGTGAAGTTCGCGTGACTGAAGAAGGCGTTGTCAAAATCACGCAGGCCCTGGGCGCGATCGGCATTGCGCGTAGCGGTCATCTCTTTGAGCACGTACGGATGACAGCGGATCGCGCCTTGACCAAAGATGATGAGGCAGCGCGTGAGGATGTTTGCGCCTTCCACCGTGATTGAAATAGGCACTTGCTGGTAAGCGCGCGCAAGGAAATTCGATGGCCCCATGCAGATGCCTTTGCCCGCGACCACGTCCATGCCGTCGTTGATCACTTTGCGCGCGCGTTCGGTGATGTGATATTTCGCGATCGCCGAAATCACCGACGGTTTCTCGCCAAGATCAACGCCTTGTGCCGACAAGCGACGTGCCGCGTCCATCACATACAGGTTGCCGCCCATGCGCCCGAGCGCTTCCTGTATGCCTTCAAACTTGCCGATGGCGGTACGAAACTGACGCCGCACGGCTGAGTACGCACCGGTGCCGCGCACGGCCAGCTTCGCCATTCCGACGTTCGATGAGGGCAATGAAATGGCGCGTCCTGCTGCGAGACATTCCATCAGCATGCGCCAGCCGTTGCCAACCTGCTCGCGCCCGCCGATCACCCAGTCGAGCGGGATGAAGACGTCGTTGCCCCAGTTCGGTCCGTTCTGGAACACCGCGTTCAGGGGCCAGTGACGGCGGCCGATATTCACGCCCGGGTGATTCGTCGGGATGAGCGCGCACGTGATGCCGGCTTCGTCGCTGGCGCCAAGCAAATGATCGGGATCGAGCGCGCGAAACGCGAGGCCGAGCACGGTGGCGATCGGCCCAAGCGTGATGTAGCGCTTCTCCCATGTCACGCGAAAGCCGAGCGTTTCGCGGCCGTCGTGCAAGCCCTTGCAGACGATACCTACATCGGGGATCGCCGCCGCGTCCGAGCCCGCGTAGGGGCTGGTCAGCGCGAAGCAGGGGATTTCATCGCCGCGAGCGAGACGCGGCAGATAGTAATTCTTCTGCGCGTCAGTCCCGTAGTGCATCAGCAATTCGGCGGGGCCGAGCGAGTTGGGCACCATCACCGAAACCGCTGCCGCAGAGCAGCGCGTGGCGAGTTTCATGATGACCTGCGAATGCGCGTAGGCCGAGAATTGCTTGCCGCCGTACTGCTTCGGAATGATCATGCCGAGGAAGCCTTTCGACTTGATGAACTGCCACGTTTGCGGTGACAGGTCTTGCCAGACCGCCGTCGTTTCCCAGTCGTTCGCGAGATCGCAGAGTTGCGTGCATTCCGTATCGATGAACGCGCGCTCTTCAGCCGTGAGTACCGGTGCGCCGAGGGCGAGCAGCGTGTCCCATTCGGGGCGTCCTGAGAACAGCGATGCGTCCCACCAGACCGTGCCGGCTTCAATTGCATCGCGTTCGGTTGGCGACATCTCCGGCAGGATCTTGCGGAACAGATCGAAGATGGATTTAGTTAGTAGTGCACGGCGCAGCGGCTTGATGGCAAGCACGAGTGCGGGCAGCACAAAGACGATCGCAAGGAGCGCGGTGACGACCGCTCCAGTCACGCCCGCGAACCAGCCGATAGCCACCCAGATCACTGTCCACGCGAGCCACGCGGCGGCGGGCGCTTGCATATACAGCAGAGCACCGCTCACGATAAACAGTGCGACCACGAAGCTGGCTGTCATGACGACCTCTCCTGTTGTTGTTCGATAGTGTGCGCTGGAACGGGATGGAGGCGGTGTGCATCGGCAGCTTATTGTTCAGCACATTACATTCCCGACGCGCGCGTCCTCATCGTTTTTGATTCAGGCAGTGGCATGTTGCGACGCGGTATCCAGCGCGAACGAATTTGCGTTCACAGAGCTCGCAGACAACGCGCCATCCGATGCCGGTTCGCGCTCGAAGAACATGGAAGCGAACGGGCACACACCGTTTGGCGCAGACAAGGGCGCTTTGAGCGCGGCCACCATGACGAGCGCGAGACGGGCGATTAATTGCGAGTCCTCCAGACGCTGGCCCTGCGTGAAATCGGCGATAAGGCTGCTCGTATCGGCGCCGGCCAGAATGCCGCTAAGCGAGCCGATGCAAAAGTGCAGCCGCCATCCAAGTTCTTCGCGAGGCAAATGAGGCAGGACCGTTTGAAACGCATCGAAGAAGCGCTCGGCGACATCCGCATAAATGCCACGCAGGAAGTTGCGGATGAACGGCGACGGATCGGTGTAAGCGCGGCCGAGCAGGCGCAGCAAAGCAGGGCCGCTTTTCTCGACGCAGCGCGATTGCTGCAGCGCCGGGATAAACAGTGCGCCAAGGATGTGCTCGCAAGTGAGTTGCGAACCCAATGACGACTGGAAGCGTTCGAGCAGGGCCAGGCGATTCTGGTTAAGACCATCGAGCCGGCGCGTGAGCATCGCGTGGATCAGTGCGTCCTTGCCGCCGAAGTGATAGTTCACGGCGGCGAGGTTGGCGTCGGCGCGAGCGGTGATGAGCCGCATCGACATGCCTTCGTAACCGGCGTCGATGAACAGCGATTCGGCGGCGTCGAGCAAGCGGGTTTTCGTATCGCCGGCCGTGCGTGATGTTGGACGACTCGATGGGCGACTAGATGCGGCGAGCGTGGAACGGGTTGGCACTAGCGTCTCCGGGACCGCGGCGGCGGTCCACATTCTGGGAATGGTCGAGTAAAGCCTTTAATTAAAACGGGCGTTCTAATCAAGATAAAAAGCTTTGGGCGTATCCACAAGCCATTTCATGGAGCGTGCTCTCTAGAAAGAGAACGATCGTGCGCGGGGAGGGAGCAAACAGAGTTGAATCGAGTGGAAAAATGGAGACGCGAGCGCGTCTCCATCGGATAAAAAATACTTAGACCGTACTGGTCGCCGCGACCTGCTTGGCGGATTCGGTCATATCGATACCTCGCCGTTCTCGGCTAAAGAAAATAAGCCCCGCGATCACCACGGCAACCGTGCCGCCGACCAGCGCCATGGCAAGTCCATAGTTATTGCCATTCTTGATGGCGATAGACGCTTGCATGGTGGCATTGACCGAAGCCAGCAGATTCCCCAACTGATAAATAAGGCCGGGAAACGTGGCGCGAATTTCGTCGGGCGAAATCTCATTCAGGTGAACCGGGATCACGCCCCAGGCCCCTTGAACCGAGATCTGCATCAGGAACGCTCCGGCGGCCAGGGCTACCGGGCCACTCGAGAACGCCCACAGCGGCAATACCGGCAGCGCGATCAACGCGGCAATAAAGATTGCCCAGCGGCGCCCGATTTTCTCCGACATCGACCCGAAGAACAGCCCGCCGCAGATTGCCCCGATATTCAGGACGATCGTGATGAGCGCAACCGTGTGCGGATCGAAGTGATGTTGTTCGCGCAGGAAGGTCGGATAAAGATCCTGGGTGCCATGCGAGAAGAAGTTAAACGCGGTCATCAGGACAATCGCATAGACGGACAACTTCCAGTTCTGCTTGAGCGTCTTCAGCAAACCGGGCCGTGGTTTTTTCTCCATGGCCTTCCATGCCGGCGATTCAGGCACGTGTGCGCGCACATATAAAACCAGTAATGCGGGCGCCACGCCAATGAAGAACATACCGCGCCAGCCGACGTATTGATACGCGAGGCCGAACACAATAGACGCCAGCAAATAGCCGCTCGGATAACCCGCTTGCAAAAGGCCCGAGACGAAGCCGCGCGCTTTGGTCGGCACGGTCTCCATGGTGAGGGCAGAGCCCACGCCCCATTCGCCGCCCATTGCAATACCGAACAGCGAGCGCAGCACGAGCAACGTAAAGAGATTCGGCGAGAAACCCGACAGCAATTCCAGCAGCGAATAGATGGCGATATTGACCATTAACGTTGGACGCCGGCCGTATTTATCGGCGAGACGGCCGAAGATCAGCGCTCCAATAGGCCGCATCGCGAGTGTCAGCGTAATACCTAAAGCGACCGCCGGAATCTTCGTATTGAATTCAGTGGCGATATCTTTCAATATGAAAACCATTAGAAAGAAATCGAAGGCATCGAGCGTCCAGCCTAAATAGGCCGCAATCGTCACGTTTCTTTGTTCTCGCGTCCAGCTCATTACCGTAATCTCCCCATTTCGCGTAATTGATCAACCATGACGACGTGACCGAGACCTTCTCTGCGCCGCGCTGAATAAGGCGCTCGGCTGGTGTCGGCAGGTTGGAGTGTACGCCGCTGTTTAATTCAATGCTCGCAACGATCCGCCAAATTGGTATTAACCCCGGTGCGGTTTGATGCTTTTCGCGCAACGGATCAATCGGGTAGCTTTCGGTTAAGTGGGTGAATTAAAGAAAATGAAAGTTAATTGAATTATTATTGTATTAAATGAGTGTGAAGATGAACGCGATGTACTTGCGGGCACATCGCGGTTTTAGGTAGCTACGCGTTAGTGCGAGTCAACCAGCGCCCGTAAACCGGCGTCACGAATCTCCAGCACATCGAACACGCCAAGCGCGCGCAATGCGGGGACGGCACCGACAATATCGTTCTCCGCTGCTGCACGCTCATTCGCCGTCGTTAAAGGATCGATCCAGACTCGCGCATTGGCGAGGAATGCACCAACGGTGCCTTTGCGGACGGTGATGCCGTTTAGCGTGGCTTCGTTGAGGTGATCGGGAAGAATATCTGCAGCGCGCATCATGTACTCCTTGGTGTGGTTGACCCTCCGACTTTAGAGAGCGGCAACCGGACGCGCTGCGGCGTCAATGCCATTCGATACGCTTTCCACGCCAAACCCACAGACTATTAGAAGCTAACTCCACTCCGCGTCGGCATTCTCGTCAGGTTCATGCAACGTCAACCCCGACAGCGGCAGCGGCAGCGCCGTCTTATAGCGTACCTGCTTGAGCGCGAAGCTTGAACGGATGTTCGAAATGCCCGGTATCTTCGTGAGCCGTTCAATGATGAACCGCTGCAGTGCCTGGATATCCGGCATCATCACGCGCAGCAGGTAATCCGCGTCGCCCGTCATCAAGTAACACTCCATGACCTCAGGCCGCTCGCCGATCGCTTCTTCAAAACGCCGCAGCGCGTCTTCATCCTGTTTCGTCAGGCTCACCTGAATGAACACGTTGATCCGAAGCCCCAGCGGTTCCGGATTCAGCAACGTGACCTGTTGTTTAAAAAGCCCCAGCTTTTCGAGCGCGCGAACCCGGTTGAAACACGGCGTCTGCGACAGGTTCACTGCCCGCGCCAGTTCCGAATTGGTGATGCGCGCATTCTGCTGCAACTGGTTCAGGATGCCGATGTCAATGCGGTCCAGCCGTTTAGGCGATGTGGTCATAGCTCGAATATTCTGGGGAAATGGGCATACGCGGAATAAATACACTATCCCTGAGCCTGATTAAAAGCAAATCAGAGGCACATTCTGCGGCGTAATAGTTAAGCTGTATTGAATGCCAACGCTATCCCCCCATTCAATGCGGAGCCGTGCCATGACTGATTTATCCAGCGGAAGCGAACAGATTCTGTCGATATCCCGAGGCCGCGAAGACACCGACCCCGAGGAGACCGCTGAATGGCTGGAGGCGCTGGATGCAGTCACCGAACACGTTGGCCGGGATCGCGCGCAATATCTTTATGACCGCCTCGCCGAGCATGCGCTGTCGTTGGGTATCGAGTCGTCGAGAGCGCGTGTCACGCCCTATATCAACACCATTCCTGTTGCAGAGCAGCCGCGTTATCCGGGCAACCTGGAGATCGAGGAAAGGCTCGCCGCCGCGTTGCGCTGGAATGCGCTCGCGATGGTCGTGCGCGCCAACAAGGCTTACGGCGAGCTTGGCGGTCACATAGCGAGTTATGCCTCGGCGGCCGATCTCTTCGAAGTGGGCTTCAATCATTTCTTCCGCGCGGCTGCACCGGATGCGGGCGTGGGCACGGGTGGCGATCTTGTCTATTTCCAGCCGCATTCATCGCCGGGTGTGTATGCCCGCGCGTACCTCGAAGGCTTTCTTAGCGAAGAACATCTGGAGCATTACCGGCAGGAGATAGCAGGACCCGGACTGTGTTCGTATCCGCATCCGTGGCTCATGCCGGACTTCTGGCAGTTCCCCACGGGCTCGATGGGCATCGGTCCGATCAACTCGATCTATCAAGCGCGCTTCATGCGTTACCTGCAAAACCGCGGCCTTGCGAAGACGCAGGACCGCAAGGTGTGGGGCTTCTTTGGCGATGGCGAGATGGACGAGCCGGAATCGATTGGCGCGTTATCCCTCGCTGCGCGCGAACAACTCGACAACCTGGTGTTCGTCATCAACTGCAATCTGCAGCGGCTCGATGGTCCGGTACGCAGCAACGGCCGCATTATCGACGAGCTTGAAGCGCAGTTCATTGGCGCGGGCTGGAACGTGATCAAGGTCCTGTGGGGTTCCGACTGGGACGCACTCTTCGCACGCGATCAGACGAACGCGTTGCTGCGTGCATTCGCACATACGGTCGATGGCCAGTTCCAGACCTTCTCGGCCAACGATGGCGGTTATAACCGCGAGCGCTTCTTCGGCCAGAATCCGGAGCTTGCCGCGTTGGCTTCGCATCTGAGCGATGAAGATATCGACGGCTTGCGCCGTGGCGGCCACGATGTGCGCAAACTGCACGCGGCTTACGCGAAGGCGCTGGGTCATCGAGGCCAGCCAACCGTGATCCTTGCCAAGACGATGAAAGGCTTCGGCATGGGTACATCGGGTCAGGGCAGGATGACGACGCACCAGCAAAAGAAGCTTGGCTTCGATGACCTGAAGGCGTTCCGCGATCGTTTTCGCCTGCCGCTGTCGGACGCCGATGTCGAAGCGGTCAAGTTCTACAAACCTGCGGAAGACAGTCCGGAGATGCAGTACCTGCACGCACGACGCGCAGGTCTTGGAGGCTATCTGCCCAGAAGGCGGAGAGTAGCGTCGAAGGGGCTGATCGTCCCGCCGATGACAACCTGGGGCCAGTTCGCCATCGACGCGGCAGGCAAGGAAATGTCGACCACCATGGCGATCGTGCGCATGTTCGGTACGCTGATGAAGGACGCAACGCTTGGGTCCCGCGTGGTGCCCGTGGTTGCCGATGAAGCGCGTACGTTCGGCATGGCGAACATGTTCCGGCAGGTCGGCATCTATTCGCCGCTCGGGCAGTTGTACGAGCCGGAGGATCTTGGCTCCATGCTGTATTACCGTGAGGATACCAAAGGACAAATTCTCGAAGAGGGCATTTCCGAAGCCGGCGCAATGTCGTCATGGATCGCCGCCGCGACGTCGTACAGCGTGCACGATCTGCCCATGCTGCCGTTCTACATCTATTACTCGATGTTCGGTTTTCAGCGCATTGGCGACATCATCTGGGCCGCGGCGGACCAGCGCGCACGCGGGTTCCTGATCGGTGCGACTGCGGGCAAGACCACGCTTGGCGGCGAAGGGCTGCAGCATCAGGATGGCAGCAGCCACCTGGTGGCATCGACGATACCGAACTGCCGCGCCTACGATCCCGCGTTTGCTTATGAGCTCGCGGCTATCGTCGACGAAGGCATGCGCGAGATGGTCGAGCGCCAACGCGACGTGTTCTATTACGTCACGGTGATGAACGAGAATTACGCGCAGCCATCGGTGCCCGGCGGCGACCTCGAGACCCTGCGCGAGGGCATCCTCAAAGGCATGTATCCGCTCGCGACGGCACCGGACGCGACGGCGCAGGTGCAGTTGCTCGGCGCCGGCGCGATACTCGTCGAGGTCATCGCGGCGCAGAAAATGTTGCGCGACGATTGGGGCATTGAGGCATCGGTATGGAGCGTGACGAGCTTCACCGAATTGCAGCGCGAAGGCATGGCGTCTGAACGGCTTGCGCGTCTCGGCGAGACGGCTCCGGCGCCGTATGTGAGCACCATGTTGTCTGCATCGCGCGGCCCGGTGATCGCGGCAACGGACTATGTTCGCGCCGTGCCCGAACTGATCCGCGCTTACGTGCCGCGTCGCTACGTGACGCTCGGCACCGACGGCTTCGGTCGCAGCGACACGCGTCAGGCGCTGCGCGAGTTCTTCGAGGTGGATCGCGCGTCCATTGTGATTGCAGCGCTGAAAGCACTGGCCGACGACGGGGAGATCGATATCGCCATCGTGCGAAAAGCGTCGCAGCAGTATGGGAAGGTGGCGTCGGCGCTGGGCGCTCCCTGGCAGAGGTAGTAGAAAGGAGAAGTACACGACGTATTGTGCGGAGACCGGGCGTTGCGGTATAAGAGCCGTTCCAGAGGGTTTCCCGGTCATGTCCGCTCCGCTTCTTGATCCTGTAAAAACTGAATTAGCCGACGGCCCGGTGCTCTTGGCCGTCGAGCTGTCCGGCGATGCTGCGCGCGTCACCGGATCTCATCGCCACGCCCGTGGTCAGATCTTCGGTGCGGTTCGCGGGTTGCTGTCGGTTGGAACCGATGACAGCCAATGGGTCGTGCCTGCGATCCACGCGGTCTGGCTTCCGCCCAACCTGCCGCATTCGGTTCGTTCACATGGCGCGTTCTCAGGATGGAGCGTGTACGTCAGCGAGAACGCCTGTATAGATCTCCCGATCGAGCCCTGCACGATCCGCACATCCGGCCTGTTACGCGAGGCCGTTAGCCGCGCGGCAACCTGGCAGGACGCCACGCTGGACGCGGCGCAAATGCGCGTGGCCGGTGTCATCCTCGATGAAATTCGCTCGTCGCCGCGTGAAGCCTTTGGCTTGCCCATGCCACGCGATGCGCGCGTGCTCCGGATCGCTCGCGCGCTGGCAGACGATCTCGCCGATAACCGCCGGCTGGAGGAGTGGGCCGCCTGGGGCGGCGTGGCGACGCGAACCTTGACCCGGCGGTTTATCGATGAGACCGGGTTCAGCTTTTCGGAATGGCGTCAGCGCGCACGTTTGATGCGGGCGTTGGAGATGCTTGCATCGGGCGTGGCCGTCACGACCATTGCGCTCGACCTTGGCTACGAAAACGTCAGCGCGTTCATCGCGATGTTTCGCCGGACCTTCGGCGTGACGCCAACCCAATATTTCGTCTAACCTGCGGCGCGTACGGGAGTCCGCTTGCCCGATGCCAGCAGAAGCCTTCGTGCACTGGTATTCTGGCAGTCGACATCGCAATACATCTTGGGCCACAAGGGTGCACCCCTTCGCATCCCTTATTACTTCGATGAAAAATCCATGAACGAACTCACCCTGCTGACTGAAGCCGATGACCGCGCCCGTCGCTACACCGAATCCATTCCTGCACGCCGCGTGTTCCCGGATCAAGCCGCGCTGCAAGCACTCGCCACATTCAAGGAGCCGCTGCCGGCACACGGGTATGCGCCGGAAGACGTGCTGCGCATGCTGGACGATATCGGCTCGCCCGGCACGGTTGCGTCGAACGGGCCTAGTTACTTTGGCTTCGTGATAGGCGCGTCTCTGCCCGCTGCTGCCGCTGCAGAACGGCTGATGCTTGCATGGGACCAGTGCGCATCGTCATTCGACAATTCGCCGGTTGCGGCCACGCTCGAACGGGTCGCTGCCGGCTGGGTGCTCGACGTGCTGGACCTGCCTCGCGAAAGTGCCGTGGGGTTTGGAACCAGTGCGACGGCTTGCACGATAAGCAGCCTTGCCGCCGCGCGTCGCTCGTTGCTCGCACGCAAGGGCTGGGACTTCGACAACGACGGATTGATGGGCGCGCCCGAGGTCAAGGTCGTGGTGTCCGAGCTTGTGCATATCACCGTGAAAAAGGCGCTTCGGTTGCTTGGTTTCGGCATGAACAAGATACTGTTCGCACCGGTCAACGACCATGGTCAAGTGGACCCGGACTGCCTGCCTGCGCTCGATGACATGACCATCCTGTGTTTGCAGGCGGGCGAGGTCAACACAGGAGAGTTCGATCCCTTCGACGTGCTCATCCCGAAGGCCAAAGCCGCGGGCGCATGGGTTCATGTGGATGCGGCGTTCGGCATGTGGGCGCGCGCGTCTTCGCATGTGGGACTCACGAAAGGAATAGAAGCGGCCGATAGCTGGACCACCGACGCTCATAAAACGCTGAACACGCCCTATGACTGCGCGATGGCCATCTGCCGCGATAGCGAGGCGCTCGCCGCTGCAATGAACAGCGATGCGGTGTATTTGAGCGGCGCAAGAGACGCCCAGAAAAACCTGACGCTGGAGTTCTCGCGACAGGCTCGCGGCATACCGGTCTGGGCAGCGTTGCGGTCGTTGGGACGTGAAGGCGTGGCGTCGATGGTCGACCAGTTTTGCGTACTGGCGCGTCGCATTGCAGACGGACTGGAGCGGGAGGGATTCGAGATCCTGAACCGCGTCACGCTGAACCAGATCCTGGTTCGCGCGCAGACCGATGAACTTACCGTCGCTGCCCGTGAAGCGGTCCAGGCTTCTGGCGAGGCGTGGTTCGGCGCGACTGTCTGGCAAGGGCGGCCGGCGTTCCGGATCAGCGTGTCGTCGTGGCGAACGACGGAACATGAAGCAGACGCGCTGGTGCGATTGTTGAGCGGGCTTGCAAAGCCGCGCTAGACGACGCTGCATTCATCGCACGATTTGGCGTGGTAGAGCACGATTGGCCGGGGCTATCGGTTCCGGTCAAGAAACGCGCGAAGCTTGATTGCAAGGCTGGCCAATACCGCCAGCGCACCCAGTGTTTCGAGAAATGGCGAGAGCATTGTTTCAGGTCTCCCAAAGAGTCGACGCCGGTGGCATGCCTCCGGCCCAACGCTTAAATCAAATGCCGTAACAGCAGTTGAAGACCGAGCGCCAGCATGCAGATGAAGAACCATCGGCGGAAGGTCGTGGGGCTGATATGGCCACGTATGAGTTGACCGATCCACATGCCGAACAGGGCAGGAACGACAGCGAGCAGCGAGCTGGTGAGATCGGCTGTTGTGAACGCGCTCGCGCGAGCAAGGCCGATCGCCAATGCCACGGTCGACACCGTAAATGATAGTCCGAGCGCCTGAACGAGATCTTCTTTTCTCAGGTCGAGCGCCTGAAGATAAGGCACGGCCGGCACGACAAAAACGCCGGTTCCTCCCGTGACAAGACCGGTCACCACACCAATCAGAGGGGACAGGCGCCGCTCATGCCGTTGCGGCACGGCGAAGTGCCACGACATCAACCCGGAGACCGCGTAGAGCGTCAACGCAGCGCCTAGTCCGGTCACAGCCCAGACTCCGCCGCTGCCGGCAATGAACGAAGCTGCCGCCACGGTGCCGATCACAATGCCCGCCATCATCGGCCAGAAGCGCCTGACGAGCGCGCCCAGGCGTGGACCTGCAACAAGCTGCCAGACGTTGGTGACGAATGACGGCAGGATCAGCAGCGCAGCGGCTTCGGCCGGCAGCATGAGCGCTCCGAGCACCCCCATGGCCACGGTAGGCAGGCCCATGCCCGTGACGCCTTTTACGGTGCCGGCGATCAGGAAGGTCAGCGTAATGGCAGCGATGCGCACGGTATCAGATGAGGTCATCAATGCTTCCCGGGGAAATTGTCTGCCCTCATTTTCCCCAGATTCGCTATGGCCACAATGCGGATGATGTGTACTGTGCCTTAGGGTATAACTAAGGCTGATCAACCAAAAATTCCACAGCCATGCGCTTCGACCTGATCGACCTGCGCCTTTTCCTGTTCATCCTCGAAACCGGCAGCATCACGCACGGTGCGGCTCAGGCGAATATGTCCTTGCCGTCCGCTAGCGCGCGTTTGCGCGGCATGGAAGAGGCTTTGGGTCTCCCGCTGCTGGAGCGTGGCCGACGCGGTGTCGAATCCACGCCGGCGGGCGATACGCTGGCGCACCACGCGCGCCTGGTACTCGGCCAGATTGCGCGAATGCGGGGCGAACTGGGGGAGCACGCCGAGGCGCGTAGAACGCGGGTGCGGGTGTGGGCGAATACCGCTGCGGCAACGGAGTTCCTGCCTCGCCCGCTCGCAGGATTTCTTCGGCATCATCCGAATGTTCACATCGACTTGAAGGAGCGGCAGAGCACCGAGACGGTCAAGGCGGTCCTCAATGGTTCTGCAGAGATCGGCATTGTTTCCGATGCGGTCGAGCACGGGACATTGCAGACGTTTCCGTTCGCCATCGACAAGCTGGTCCTGATCGTTGCGCGGGATCATGCGCTCTGCGGGCGTCGACGGGTTGCGCTCAAAGAGGTGGTTGAGGAAGATTTCATCGGGCTGAGCGCGGGCAGTGCGCTGCAGGAGTATCTCGGGGAGCAGGCGTTGTTTGCCGGGCAGCAGTTCTACTTTCGCGCGCGGGTGCGGACCTTCGAAAACATCTGCAGCATGGTCGAGCAGGGGGCCGGTCTGGGGATCGTGCCGGCGACGGCTGCGAAGCGGTATCGAGGGACGCCCGGCGTGCACACGGTGGAGTTGACCGACCCTTGGGCTACGCGTCAACTCCTGATCTGTGTTCGTGATCTTGAGACGTTGCAACGACCGGAACGCGCGCTCGTTGACGCGCTTGTCGCGGTTGCCGACGCGTGACCGCTGATACGTCAAGGTTAGCAACTCAGGTCGAAATATCCCTTGGCGAGGCATACCCCGTTCACCAGGATTTCGACATCGTGCCGGCCGGCGTAGTGCACGCGCGTGGTGAAGTCGCGGATGTTCTGCGTGCGTTCTATGACTACCTTTTGGCCGCCTTCGAGAGTCAACTCCTTGAGCTTGAATACTTTCGCGGCCGTCACGCCCGATTTCTTCACATAGTGCATTCTGTAGTCGATCACAAGCCGCTGGCTTTCCGGGCACTTCGACGCAAGGTCGAATGACAAGGTCACGCGCTCGCCCAATGCAACCTGTCGTGGCGTCACGGCGAACTTGCTGAGCTTGACATCGGGCACGCCGCCCGCGCCGATCACCGCCAATGCGCGAGCATTGCCGGCCTTGATCAGCGAGCGCAGGGCACGCTTTGCGATCCACGCCGTGTGAGCGTTCTCGATCGGCCACGTCGCGAGCCGGTCCAGCACCCACTCAGGATGTGATTTGGTGACATCGTTCAGATGGTTGGCGACCGACTTGCGAACATAGAGGCTCGTGTCCGAGCGCAGGTTTTCCAGAATTGGCGCAGCCAGCGAAGGATCTGCCTGGATTGCGTCGAGCCGGAAAGACCATGGCAAGCGCGGACGGCTTCCCTCGCTTGCGAGGCGCCGCACGGCATCGCTGTCATCGCGTGACCAGACTTTCATGACGGCAAGCGCTCGCTTCGAATCCTTGCGCAAGAATTCGCGCACCGCGAACTCCGATGAGCCGAGGGCCGTGAAAGTCTTGAGCGCGTCCATCGATACATCGAAATCGTCCAGACCGTATTGGCCAACGTAATCGGGAAGGACCAGCGTGGAGAATCCCGGTTCGATACGCAGTGCGAGCGCACGAAGAACCTCGAGCGCCTGGCGATAATCCGCAGGAAGGGTGGCATGCAGCGCCTGGGTCATGTGGCGCAGACGCTGCATCAAGGTCAGGTCGTTGAGCCCGGCTAGCGGGATCTTGAGGAACCGCCGCGTGTCGAATGAGGGATAAACCGCTTTGACGTCGAGCGCCATATCGCGGAAACGGCGCTCGTTGAAGATCTCTTTTAGTGCTGTGTTTTCGGTGTCCGACATCGTTATCGTTTTCTTGTTGGAATTTCGCTGGGGTTGCAGGCGCTGCTGCGGGCAAGCTTGGACGAGAAGTGTATCTGCAACCTCTGCCAGATCTTGTCAGGAGCGATGTTTTTAGGGCCGGTTCAGGCGCAACTCAAAGTCTACTGGTCTCTTTTAGAGAACTTAAGTATCCGCTGACGGCGCCGTTAACAAGAGGCCGGCCTGTCAGGTTTCAACGCTGTCTTAGATCACTCGACGATCATCCTGCAATAACTTTCTCCATCTGCACGCAATAACACCGTCGGCCGGCTCGTGCTCTCCAGATCGAGCGCGGTGGAGGGGTGCTGCAGAGAGATATTCATTGTTTGACGCGCTAAGACACGTTGAAGGGCCATATCGAATTCAACGTTACGAAGAGTCGTCAATATGCTTAAAAAAGCGAGTGTCTCCACCGGCCTGCTGGTCGTTCTCGTCGTGTTCTGTCTTTTCCAGGTCGTCACTGAAGGCCTGGGTTTTTGGTCGCTGACCGCCACTCACGATGACGTCGGTAATCTGTCGAACATCGCGATCAAGCAAGTCAACGAGGTCAATGAAACCACCCAGCGATTGATGGATGCACGGATCAACCTGTCGCGCGCCGGCACCCGCATGGCGCGCGGCGGCACCGAGCCGGTCGACATTGTCCAGCACGCGCGCGAGCAGTTGGCTCAAGCCGACAAGTCGTTCACCGCCTTCGTCAACGCGCCCAAAACCGGCGATGAAAACAAGGCGCGCACGGCCGCATTGCAGGAAAAATACCAGGCGTATCACGGTGCATTGAGTGAATTGACCCAGTACCTCGACGCCAACAATCTCCAGGCGTTCCTCGATCAGCCGACCCAGGGGTTCCAGGACCGTTACCTCGCCGAGCAACAAAACTTTGCCCGGTTCGGCGATGCCGCGAGCCAGTCGTATCTTGATTCCATCGATGCACGGCTTGGTCTTTTCCGCAGCGTTGGCTTGGCGATTTTCGTGCTGCTCGCAGCGGGCGTCGCGTTTGTGCACGTCGCGTTGCGCCGTGGTGTTGTGGCGCCGCTCGAAGAAGCCGGCCGTCACTTCGAACGGATCGCCGAAGGCAAGCTCGACGAGCATATTGCTGATCGCGGCACCAACGAAATTGGCCGCTTGTTCGCCGGTTTGGCATCGATGCAGGCAAGCGTCGCGCATACGGTAAAGACGGTGCGCGAGTCGTCGGACTCAATCAATCTTGGCGCCGATGAAATCGCCACCGGCAATGCGGATCTGTCCGCGCGCACCGAGAATCAGGCGGCATCGCTGGAAGAGACTGCATCGAGCATGGAAGAGTTGACCGCGACCGTGCGCCAGAACGCCGAGCATGCACGTGACGCAAACGGCCTTGCAGGCGATGCGCTCACCGCAACATCACGAGGCACGGGCGTGGTCGATCAGGTGGTCGAGAAAATGAGCAGTATCGCGAGGAGCTCGGACAAGATCGCGGAGATCATCGCGGTGATTGATGGCATCGCGTTCCAGACCAATATTCTTGCGCTGAATGCGGCTGTTGAAGCGGCGCGTGCGGGTGAGCAGGGTCGTGGATTCGCGGTCGTGGCGAGCGAAGTGCGCGGGCTTGCGCAACGCAGCGCGCAATCGGCGAAGGAGATCAAGGAGCTGATTGGCGAATCGGTGTCGCAAGTGAACGATGGGTCGGCGCTCGCGGAACGTGCCGGTCAGGCAATGCGTGAGGTATCGACGTCAATCTCGCGCCTCACGCAAATGATGGCCGAGATCAGCGCCTCGTCGCTCGAGCAAAGCACGGGCATCGAGCAGGTTAATCAGGCGGTTGTGCAGATGGATGAAATGACGCAGCAGAACGCGGCGCTGGTGGAGCAGGCGGCCTCGGCGGCTGCGTCGCTGCATGAGCAGACGCGTCACCTGAAGGCCGCGGTATCGGTATTCAAGATTCCCGATGAGGGAAGAGTAACGCGGTACTAAGGGCTGAAGCGGGTGAGAGGGCGCTTGAATGTCTGGCGCCCTCGCGGTGTTTTGTATCTGCAGAGTGTCTAAGCAGTATGTAGCCTCGGCGTGCCCATCTTGAACCATGCCTTGGCTATTTTCCCATTCTCGATTTCGTAGATAGCGATGACATCGATCTCGCCGGGACCGTCCGGAAAGGTGCGCGTGACGCGCTCTTGATCGACCACCAGGTTGCCAACGGATATCCGCTTGACGAGCTCGCCGTGAAGATTGGATTCGCTGAACCGGGCGACGTGCCGTTCGCGGATCGCGCCTGAGCCGCTGGCCAACAAGCGTGATGGAAACTCATAGTATTCACAGTCGTCGGCCCACCATTGCATGAAGTCTTCGATATCCCGGGCGTTGTAAGCCTCGAGTTGTTTTTGCACGGGGAATTCGACGTCGCTCAATCCGTTTCCGTTCATTTCGTTATTTTCCTTTTTAAGTACAAACGATCCCGATTTGTTCCCGATTGCGAGCGTCATCATGGGCGCGCACGCCGGGCGTCAGCGGGAAGTATTGCAGCAGAGTGTTGCGGTGGTCTATAGCGGGTGGCGAGCGGCCTTGGACACACGCATATGATTGAGTGCCCGCACGTGCTAACTGCGAGAAGAGTAACCCGTGGCCTTATTGCCCGGCGGTCTCGCTGGCGGGTCGAGCGAAGGAGTCTTTGAAGGCTTTCCAGCCGAGGTTGAAGCCCATCCGAGCGATCATGATGCCGATGACCGCAGCGGCCAGCCGATCCGATATCGCCAGTCCGGCCATGCTGCCCAGAATGCCGACTGCCGCTATCAACGCCGAGATCGCATCCGATCGCGCATGCCAGGCGCTTGCAACGAGGATGGTGGAACGGGTGCGTTTAGCGGCCGACATGATGTACCGAAACAGCGCCTCCTTGGCGACGATCACAAACAACGCGACGACCAGCGCGCTCGCGTGCACGCCGGAAGTCGTCGCTGCATTGACGGCGTGTCCGAGACTGCTCCAGAGGGTTTCCAATCCCGTTGCGATCAAGAGAAAGGAGATCAGTAGTGCTCCTATGGTTTCGTAGCGATCATACTGGTCATTGACGTTCCGGTGCGCTGCCGTGGCGCTGAGGCGCAAGACAGCCAGCACCATCACGTCCGCAGCCAAATCGGCAAGCGTATGCACACCGTCAGCCAGCAAACCGTCCGAGTATGCGAGCCAGCCGACAGCAATCTGCATGGTCATCAAGGCAGCGTTTAACAGAACGCTCACCTGGGTCGCCTTGACGGCGGCATTGTTGTTCTCGCGGCCGTGCTCGGACGTCGACGACATCGTGGAGGAGAGTTTTTAGTGTAGGTACAGCACCGTAACCGCCCTACGTGGCGAAGATATGACACTGGCCGAGGTCGCGGAGGAGCGCTTGCCCGACGGGCTTGTGGCGCCGCACCGTTGAGTGGGAAACGGACGAGCGGTTTTGCAGAAGGATCGAACGATCGATCCGAAAGAGAGCGTTGCGGGATATTCGCCGGATCGGCGTGCCGCGCGGCTGAAAATGATCCAACCGACGCGGCTGGATGTCCTGGGATCCTTCCAGTAGAGAAGCGCGCAATGCTTGAAAACGAAAATCCCGCAGGCTCAAAGCGATACGGTGTTTTCTTTCACCATGCTGTCGGTCTTTCTGACGATCGACGCCGCATTTCACGGCGTCGATCTTGCGTCGATGAGCGAGTGCGCGGCGTTCGATCCTGACACGCAGCGCTTCAAACATTTAAAAAGAAAAGACCCTGGCTCTGAACGCATCCAATGGCGCCTAGCTATTCGCTTTAGGCACTGGCGGTACGGGCAGGAGTATCTCCGAGGCGACTTTCCAATCCTGACCGACTTTTATCCAGTTGATTAGCACTAGAAAGGGCTTTGGCGTTCCATCCTGACCCGCGTAGGAAACCGTGATATTCACTGGCGCATAAGATTGCGCTACGTCCGGCGTCAAGCCTACAACCTTCACCTTCGAGTAATCCGGCTGGAGGACGACCGGGCCGGACGTGCCAATATCGTGCAGCTTCTGATCGATCGCTTCGTTACCCCAGAAACCCGCCCAGTTTCCTTCAGATGGAATCGCGCTTTTGGCAACGAGAAGGGCTGAAGGGGATTGCCAGAACATCTCATGCAGAGCCTTGAAATCATGGCGATTTGCCAGTTGTATGAGCTCGCTGAATTTTGATCGAATCGTGTCCAGGCTCTGAGCGTCCACTGGATCCTTGTAAGCATCGGGCGCAGCTGCGAGGGCTCCCACGGAGAAAGTCAGGGCGGCTGCACCAGCCAATAACAGCTTGTACATGGTCAGTATCCAGTGTGGAATCGATGGCATCGTCTTGGTAACGGAGCGATCTTACACCGGCCTTCTTTGCGATGCTTGCCACGCCCGGGCGCGAGCTTGGCGAACGATGCCGCCTTGCTAACTCGTACGCGTCAAAGCGACGATAAAGTCGAGAAATATCCTTGTCTTGGCCGGCACGTGTTGCCGTGATGGATGGTACGCATAGAGCGGGAAGCGCTCATCCGGCCAGTCTGGAAACAGGTTGACCAGCCGACCCTCCCGGATCAGGTGCTCGGCTCCTAGAAGTAGCATCTGCGCGACGCCGGAACCGGCCAGACACGCGTTGAGAAGTGCGCTCGGGTCATTTACCGTGAGTCGTCCATTCGTTTCGACGACCAGCTTTTTGCGCTTGCGATGAAACTCCCACGGATACGGCTTTCCGGTTTCCGGGTTGCGGAATTCGAGGCATCGGTGCCCCTCGCGCTCCAGCTCTTGAGGCTCGGTTGGGCGCCCCCGGCGGGCGAGGTAAGAGGGCGATGCGACCGTGACAATCGCGCTATCGAGGAGCTTGCGTGCAATCAGACTGGATGAACGAGGTTCGCCAAATCGCAAGGCCAGATCGAAACCGTCCACGACGAGGTCACCGAGCTGATCTCGTGCAATGAACTCGAGTTCAAGTTCAGGATGCGTGTCCATGAATTCGTCGAGCTTCGGGCCCAGAATGATGCGCGAAAAAACCGGATCAAGATTGATCCGCAGCCTTCCGCGCACGGTCGTCGCGCCACCTGTCGCGGCAGCGGCCGCTTCCTCCATTCCCCTCAGATGCGGCATGACCTGCTCGTAGAACCGTCGGCCTTCTTCAGTAAGCGAAACGGCGCGGGTCGTCCGATTGAAGAGCCGTGTTTTCAGCCGCCTTTCGAGTCGGGCGATTGCCCGGCTAACCCCGGGTGGCGACATACCCACCAATTCGGACGCGGCGGCGAACGTGCCCGCATCGACGACAGCAGCAAATACGCTAATTCCGCTAGAGAGATTCTCGCTGGACGATCTCATAGATGCTGCATCCAAGTCATTTCATGGTCGGGCGATGTTCTGTCGATCGCCAACATAGCACGCGGGACGACTTCACCTTGCAGCCGCGGCGCGCGCGGCGACCGTGCACAACCGGCAAGCCGATGGATCGGTTAGGCCGGTTCCATTCGAGATCAATGAGCGGCCCGAGTTTTTATAGGCGGTGCGTTCAGCATGCGGTGCCATTACATGGCAGTCCTGCAGATACTTATGAACGGCGAGATGTATCTTGGCGAGCGGCTCCTTCGCGCGGACACCATCGCGACGATGTTCCAGGATCTGATCGGATATCTCAGCCTGCGCGCTTACCGATGATCGAGGGCATGTGTCTTTATGCGAGAGGGGGGGGGCTGCCTGGTCTTGGACTTGGCGTTGCCTCGAAACCGGCACACGAAAAACCGCGCACGTTATCGGGCGACTCCGGTTCGCCAAAAACAAAACCCCGCAGGCTCAAGGCGTACGGGGTTTTTTTTTACTACGCTAACTGTCTTGCTGACTACTTGTTGGTGCCCAAGAGAGGACTCGAACCTCCACACCTTGCGGCGCATGGACCTGAACCATGTGCGTCTACCAATTCCGCCACCTGGGCCTACCGATACAACCAAGAGTGCTATTTTAGCGAACGATTCAAACCTGTCAATGGCCGCGTAGGAAATGAATCGAAAGGAGAGGAAAAACTGCGTCGATCAACCTGCTTGATAGCCCGCCTGATAGTGATGCCGCATGAAAAACCGGTCGAGTTCGCGGTCTTCCGGCCGTCGGCCCGTAAAGACCTCGACGTACTCGGCAATGCGCATCATGCGCACCGACAACTCCTCCTCGCTTTTCATCGATATATAGCCCATCTGCGTCAGGTAGATTGCTCTCGCGCGCACATCGGCGGAGATGGGTTCGTATTCGTAACGCTCGAATAATTGCGTGAGCGCGGCAAGGCGAAGCTGGTCCGCCACCTGGATCTCGCCGGCAATCTCAGGCGACTGCAGCGCCCAGCTCCGGATAGCGGCTTCAAACCGCGAATCGAAGATCTGGTCGTCGAGCCAGCAATCAAACACGTTCAGCACCGCTTCGCAGATTGTTTCGGCGTAGGCCTCGGTCTGCTTGACCCAGTTGCCCGTGTTCTTGGCCCGCCAGCGCTCCAGCAGCGCGGCCAGCAACTCCTCGCGGTCCTTGAAAAACCAGTAGAAGCTGGTCCTCGATAGATTCAGCTTCTTGGCCAACGGGAGGATGCGCACGGAATCGACGCCGGCGTCGCGCAGGCTGTCGTAGGCGACCTCAAGCCACGCTTCGGGCGACCCTCTTCCCGCATCGGCAGTCGGTTGATCCATAGGTAAAAAATTCCTTAAAGCACGAGTGATCGCCGGATCGCAGAGCGAAGGTCCACAACGAAAACGAAAGCGCCGCCATTTTGGCGTGTCGGCCGGTCCGGGTCAAAGCGCTTTGTTTTGTTCCCGCACCCCGCAGCCCGACTTGGCGCAGATCCGCAATCACGCAGTCTAATGTTCATTGTAGTCGAGATACTTGACACAGGTGTACGGAGTGAATAATCTTGTTTGCGTCCCCCAAACAAAATCGTCAAAAGGCCACGCCATGTCGTCAAACGACCCGCTCCTTCAGCCTTACACCATCAAACATCTGACGTTCCGCAACCGCATCATGACCACGTCGCACGAGCCGGCGTACGCGGAGGACGGCATGCCGAAGGAGCAGTACCGCGCGTATCACGTCGAGCGCGCGAAGGCGGGGATCGCGCTCACCATGACTGCCGGCTCGGCGGCGGTATCGAAGGACAGCCCACCGGTCTTCAACAACGTGCTCGCGTACAAGGACGAGGTCGTGCACTGGATGAAGGATCTCGCCGATGAATGCCACGAGCACGGCGCAGCGGTCATGATCCAGTTGACACACCTCGGACGGCGCACGCGTTGGGACAAGGGCGACTGGCTTCCGGCCGTGTCCCCCTCGCACAACCGGGAGCCGGCGCATCGCTCCTTTCCGAAGAAACTCGAGGACTGGGACATCGAGCGCATCATCAAGGACTATGCGGACGCCGCGGAGCGAATGAAGGCGGCCGGGCTCGACGGGCTCGAGCTGGAAGCCTACGGACACCTGATGGATCAGTTCTGGTCGCCGCTCACGAATACGCTCGATGCACCCTATGGCGGCTCGCTGGACAACCGGATGAAATTCACCTTCGACGTCCTGACGGCCATGCGCAAGCGAGTGGGCCCGGACTTCCTGCTCGGCATCCGATACACCGCCGACGAGATTATTGAAGGCGGCCTCACGAAAGAGGACGGGCTGTATATATCGAAGAAGCTGAAGGACAGCGGCCTTGTCGATTTCCTCAATGTGATCCGTGGGCATCTGGAAACCGATGCCGGATTGACCGACATCATCCCGATCCAGGGCATGAAAAGCGCGCCTCATCTGGACTTTGCCGGTGAGATCAAGAAGGCGACCGAGTTCCCCACCTTTCACGCAGCGCGAATCCAGGACGTGCCCACGGCCCGGCATGCAATCGAGTCAGGCAAGATCGACATGGTCGGCATGACGCGCGCGCACATGACAGACCCGCACATTGTGCGCAAGATTATCGAGCGCCGCGAAGACGACATTCGACCGTGCGTTGGCGCGAACTATTGTCTCGATCGAATCTATCAGGGTGGCGCGGCGTACTGTATCCACAATGCCGCCACGGGCCGCGAAACCACCATGCCGCACGACATAAAACGTGCGCCGGTCAGGCGCAAAGTAGTGATTGTCGGGGCCGGTCCTGCGGGACTCGAGGCCGCCCGCGTGGCCGGTGAGCGAGGACATGAGGTCGTCGTGCTGGAGGCGACGAACCACCCCGGCGGCCAGATCCGCCTGACCGCGCAGAACGCGCGGCGCAAGGAGATGATCGGCATCATCGACTGGCGGATGTCCCAATGTGAGCGACTTGGCGTGACGTTCAAGTTCAACACGTGGGCGGAGTCGGCGACCGTGCAAGCTGAAAACCCGGATGTGGTGATCGTGGCAACCGGGGGAATGCCCCGCACCGACGTTTTGCGCGAAGGAAACGAGCTGGTGGTATCGACATGGGACATCATCTCCGTCGACGTCAAGCCCGGCGCGAACGTCCTGATCTTCGACGACGCCGGTGACCATGCAGCGCTGCAAGCTGCCGAGGTGATCGCGCAAGCCGGAGGGAAGGTCGAGATCATGACGCCGGATCGCTCGTTCTCGCCCGAAGTGATGAGCATGAACCTCGTTCCATATATGCGATCGCTTCAGACGCTGGACGTGACGTTCACTGTGACCTACAGGCTCGCTTCGGTGCATCGTGACGATAACGGCCTTGTCGCGGTCGTGGGCAGCGATTATGGCGGCGTCCGCAAGGAGCAACGTCACGATCAGGTCGTGGTGAATCACGGAACGATTCCCATGGACGATTTGTATTTCGAACTGAAGCCGATGTCGAGCAACCTCGGCGCCCTCGACTACGACGATCTTATTGGTGGGACGAAACAGTCACGCAAGTCCAACCCGGAAGGCGCCTTCCAGCTTTTCCGCATAGGCGATGCGGTGTCCGCACGCAACACGCATGCGGCAATCTACGACGCGCTTCGACTGGTCAAGGACCTGTAGCCGAGACGGCGGTTTCGTCAAGGTTTTAACCGGCTTTTTTAGCGATATGGATAACTAATCAAGATTGGTTATCGTGGAGTCGTGCGTAAGCTGCGGGCGCGTCAATCTATTATGCAAACGCTTCAAAACCCGGCTAGCCACACCGCGCTAAATCGGCGTTTTTGATACCTTGACATATGGTTCCACGTGGGACTAATCTGAAATCATCGGTGATCGGACAACAAGTCGATAGAGGATGGACGTAACCATGGATCGTGATGCGAGCCTTTCCGGCCGGACCTTGCAACGTCCTCGCGATGGTCGTGAGTATCGAGAGGATCAGGCCGTCAAGGGGCATCGGATCGCGCCTGTCGACCGGACGCTGATTGAACGGTTTGAGGGCATCGACCGGCGCTCGCTTCGCGCATATCGTCTCGAAAGAATTCGCGCGCAACTGCGTTCGCATGATTACGGCGGGATACTTCTGGCGGATCCGTTGAACATCCGTTACGCCACCGACACGAACAATCTAGGGCTTTGGGTCATGCATTCCCCGAGTCGTTATGTGTATATCGCTACAGACGGACCGGTGATCCTGTTTGACTTCACTAGCAGCCAACACAACAGCGAAGGCATTGAAACCATCGACGAGATACGTCCAGCCATTCCTTGGCTGTACTTTCTTGCCGGTCCGAGAGTCGAGGAAAAGGCTACGTTATGGGCCAGGGAAGTGGCCGATCTGGTTTCCACCTATGGCGCCGGTAATCGAAGGTTAGCGGTTGATCGCTGCGATCCCTGGGGCGCGGAGCGCCTCAAGGCACATGGCATCGAATTGTTCGACGCGCAGCCGCTTACGGAGCAAGCGCGGCTGATCAAGTCGCCGGAGGAGATCGCGCAGCACGAGGTGTCCATGGCCGTATGCGATCTGGGTATATCGCGCATGGTCGAGTCGCTTCATGCCGGTGTGACCGAGAACCAGTTGTGGAGCATCCTGCATGAGACGAACATCGCACATGGTGGGGAGTGGGCCGAAAGCCGCTTGCTGAATTCGGGGCCGCGCACCAACCCATGGTTCCAGGATGCAACGAACAGGGTGATCGAAGCGGGTGACATGGTTTGCTTCGACACGGATATGGTCGGGCCGGGCGGCTACCTGTCCGACATCTCCCGAAGTTTTGTTTGTCCAGGTCGGACCATGTCAGCAAGGCAGGGAAATCTTCTTGGCTTCGCGGAAGACCAGATCATGCACAACGTGGGTCTGCTTCGCGCGGGACTGTCGTTCCGCGAATTCGCCGAACAATGCTGGCCGGTTCCGGAGCGTTATGTGCATAACCGATACATGATGATGCTTCACGGCGTCGGGCTGGTGGATGAATATCCGAGTGTCGCCTATGCCGTCGACTTCGATGCATGGGGATACGACGGAACCTTCCAGGAAAACATGGTTGTGTCGGTGGAGAGTTATATCGGCGAGCAGGGCGGTAAAGAGGGCGTCAAGCTTGAAGAGCAAGTGCTGATAACAGCGAACGGGTCAGTTGTCCTCTCGCAAAGTCCGCTTCTTGGTCGTCAATACTCGTCATGAGCGAAGCCCTTCCTCGCGTGATTGATGCCGACGCGGTGCTGGCCCGGGCTTCCCCAATTGCACTGATCGATGCAATGGAAATGAAGCATCTGGAGGGATACGAAACCGTTGGGCGACTTCATACGGCAAGCTTGAGGGATGATCGGCCGAGTGCCGAGTTGCTCGTCTGGGTAGGGGCACGACCGGACGGATCGATGGGCGCAAAACTCGTCTCGATCTCCCCCGATAACGGTCAATTGAATCAGCCTTCGCCTACGTATCATTCGGCGTTCGCATTGGTCGACCGGCTGGATGGGCGCTTCAGGTCTTTCATAGTGGGTGAAAGCTTTACCCGATGCAAGACTGCGGCTGATTCGGCACTCGCGGCGCGGTACCTCGCTCCGGTCAGCCCGATGAAACTGGTCGTGCTCGGCGCTGGCGCTCAGGCCAGGACTCATCTGACTTACCTGCACGCGGTTTGCCCGACCATCGAACGGATTGCCGTATGGAACCGGAACCGAGATCGCGCAGAACAGTTGATAGCGGAGCGTTTTCTGCCCGTCGATTTTCATGTGTCGAATGACCTCGAGGCAAGTGTTGCGGACGCTGACATCGTGGTGTGTCTAACCTCGTCCTCTACACCCGTGCTCGATGGCAAGTGGCTTAAGCCCGGGTGCCATGTCGATCTTGTCGGCGGTTTCACCCCGGACATGCGCGAGACGAACGACACCGCCATTCTCCGGTCGAGCATATTTGTGGACCATCTGGGGCTCACGGCCGAGCATTGTGGCGACATAGTTCAACCGCTGAAGAATGGAACCATCACGCTGTCGGACATACGAGGAGACCTCTTTGATTTGTGCAGGAAGGAGATTCCGGGACGGCACGACCCGCAGGAAATTACCCTGTTCAAAAATGGTGGCGGCGGTCATCTGGATCTAATGGTGGCGGAATGGTTGACTGACTCCTTTCATTGAGAGTCGGGAGCGCATGGCCCGCTGTCAGTCTAGATGGGGCCTGTATATGGCTTCGCCCGGTTGTTGAATTCAAGGATAAGAAAATATGGTTAGTACAGTTGAGGATAGTCAGGAAACGGAACTGAAGGCATCCGATAGCGTGATTAATACTCAAGACGTGTTCGCCGCGGTCGTCACGAACGGACCGATCAGCGACGCATGGCGCTTCACGCTCTGGTCGAACTACTACACCGAGCCATGCTTTACAGCGATGAGTCGTGACTTCGACGTCGGCCGTGACGAGTTTAATGTGCTGAGCTGCCTGAGTTCCTATGGTCCGATGGCAGCCAAGACAATTTGCGACGTGACCGGCCGTCCAAAAAACAGTATCAGCCGTGCGGTGACGCGACTCAGCGAAAGAAAAATGATTCGGCGCAAGATCAATCCGCTTGACCGGCGTGAGAGCTCACTCATCCTGAACGAGAGCGGGCGGAAGCTCTACGAACGTGTGGTGCCGGTTGCTATCGAGAGGCAGTCGGCCATGCTGAGCGGGTTGAGCTCATCGGAGCGCGCGTTGCTCGATCAAGTGCTGAACAAGCTGATGCAGTTTCGCCATGAGTGGTGAAGGCGTGGAGCGAAGCGCTGCGAAGCCCACGAAGAGCCCACGAACAGTTGATTCAATTTGTGCACTACATGGTGCGAAAGCATCACTTGAGGTCTGTTTTTTGGCTTAGTCAAATGGTCTGGCCGTGCATCTATATAAGCCCCGGGCAACCGAGACCGGTTTCGCACGAAGTTCACGGAGTGAGTTCCATGAATAGTATTGCTTCTCCCTTTCTAGAGTCCGGGCCGGCCGCCTCGCAGCGCGCCGGGCTAACGGGCGAACCGATACTTTGCGTTGAATCGGTGAGCAAGACATACGGCACGCACAGGGTCCTTACGAACATCAGCTTTCAGATGCAAGTCGGCGAGGTCATCGCGATCATTGGCCCCAGCGGTTCCGGAAAAAGCACATTGCTTCGGTGTATCAATCAACTCGAGCCGCCGAACGAAGGCAAGGTGACAATCGGAGGCGTAACGATCGACGCTGGGAGCCCAGTCTCCCGACGGGACCTCGTCGCATTGCGCCGGAAGATCGGCATGGTTTTTCAGTCCTTCAACCTGTTTCCCCATCTCTCCGTGCTGCGCAACGTCAGTCTTGCGCAGGAACGCACCATGGGCCGCTCCAGAAAAGAGGCGGACGCAAGATCAATGGACCTTCTCGCCCGCGTTGGCTTGGCTGACAAAGCGGGCCAGTATCCCGCACGGTGTTCCGGCGGGCAGCAGCAGCGGATCGCGATTGCGCGTGCATTGGCTCTGGAGCCGGAAATCATGTTGTTCGACGAACCCACTTCCGCACTGGACCCGGAGTTAGGCCTCGAAGTGCTGGCCGTCATGAAGGAGCTTGCTGTATCGGGCATGACGATGATCGTCGTCACTCACGAGATGCATTTTGCAGAGAACGTTTCGGATCGCGTGATCCTGATGGCTGAAGGTCACATACTCGAGGAAGGACCCAGTGCCGAGATCATGCGCGCTCCCAAGACCGAACGCGCGGCCAAATTTCTTAGCGCAGTGAGGGACCGGTAATGATCATGGATCTCACCGCAATCCTGAAGGGCGTGCCGTGGACAATCGCGCTCACCCTTGCGTCGTTCATTCTGGGCGCGCTGCTCGGATTGCCGCTTTGCGCAATGCGCCTTTCGACTACCGGCTGGTTGCGGCTTACGTCGACGGCAATTGTTGTGTCCTGCCGGTCAATTCCACCCATCGTCTGGCTCTTTTTTGTGTTCTTTGGCATTGGCAACGGCCTCATAGCCATGAGCCCGTTTACTGCCGCGGTGGTGGGCCTCGGCTTGGTGACCGCCGCCAACATGTCCGAGATCTATCGAGGCGCGCTGACCGCTATTCACCCGGGACAATTCGAAGCGGCGAAGGTGTTGAACCTGACGCGGAGCCAGCAGTTTCGCGACGTCGTTCTGCCGCAGTTGACGAGGATCGCATTACCGTCCGGTGCTACCTATCTTATCGGCCTGCTAAAGGACTCAGCCGTCGCGTCGACCATCGGCGTGACTGATCTGGCCTACCAGTCGTATCACATTTCTCAACAGACTTTTCGCGGGCTGAGCGTCTACGCGGCCGCGGCGCTTCTTTACATCCTCCTGAGTTTGCCGATCGCGTGGCTGTCGCGCTGGGCCGATGTTCAATTGCGTTCGAGGGTATCGAGATGATGGAGCTTCTCAACCTTTGGAAGGGCTGGCTTCCGGAGCTCATTGACGGTTATGGCCTCTCGCTCGAAGTGACCGCCCTAAGCCTCGCGATAGGCATTCCGTTAGGGCTCGTACTCGCGCTTGCGGTGCCGGCCAAGTCGAAGGCGATCAGGTTCCCCGCGTTGACGTTCGTTGAAATCGGCAGAGGAGCGCCCGTTCTTATCCTGCTCCAGTTCGTCTATTTCGGCTTGCCGACGGCGGGCCTTACGTTGTCATCGTTCGCGTCGGCAGTGGTTGCGCTCGCGTGCTGCACCGGCGCCTATACCAGCGAGATCATCCGCGCGGGATTCGAAGCCGTCCCGTATGGGCAAAAAGAGGCTGCGTTAGTGATCGGACTCAACGGCCTCGACGCACTGCGCTTTGTGATCGTTCCTCAAGGTCTTAGGGTTGCGCTTCCCGCGCTACTCGGGTTTTCGATAATGATGCTTCAGGCAACGTCGCTCTGCTTCACGATCGCGCTTCCTGAACTGGTCAGCCGGGCATCGAATATCGGGTCCACGACGTTTGAATACATGCCGGTCCTGATCCTTGCCGGCTTGATGTTCGCTGTCATCTGCATTCCCGCAACGCTGTTTGTTTCCGTACTTGAACGAAGATTGGGACGTCATGCCGTTCGATAGATTCGCTCCGTCTTTGCCGCTTAGCTGCCCGTGAATATCCCTCCACTGAAGCCACGATAGGAAAACGACATGAAAACGTCCGAACAATTCTTCAGGAGACTCTGCGCCGGCCTCCTTTTGTCCTGCGTCACCTATTCCGCCTTCGCGGATCAGTGCAAGCCCGCTCATACGTTTCCGACCATTACGTCCGGCACTTTATCGGTGGCAGCATGGGTATTTCCTCCGTATTCGATTCCGGCGGGCAGCACGGATATTGGTGGCGTTGACGGCGATATCGTCAAGCTCATCGCGGCGAAGGAATGCCTGAAGCTTTCGATCAGCACGGTGGATCCGGCTGCCGTCATTCAGTCGGTCGTGTCGGGGAAAGCGGATATAGGAATGGGCGACTGGTACCGGACGGCTGACCGCGCGAAGGTCCTTGGGCTTAGCGGCCCGATGTACCTCGATCAGATGGGCGTTATCTCCAAGGACGGTATCGACACCATCGCCGGTTTGCAGGGCAAGCGCGTGGGATCGGTTCAGGGTTATCTCTGGACGGGCGATCTCCAGAAGGTACTCGGCAGTTCGCTGACCCTCTATCCTAATCCGGTCGCCATGGCGCAGGATCTGGCGGCTGGCCGGATTGACGTCGGGACGGACAGCTTCGCTGTTGCGCAATACGATCAGAAGAAGGGGGGGTATGTTTCCATCAAGATCATGCCGGTGAAGCCGGACCCCAGGGTCCCGGCGTCGGTTCAGCCGGGCCAGACTGCATTTCCGTACACGAAGTCGAATCAGGCCCTGGGCGATGCGCTGAGCGCGGACATTGCTGAGCTGCACAAGTCTGGCGATATCGCGCGAATCCTGAAGGCGCATGGTCTGGAGCCCTCAGCAGCCGATGTCGGTCAACCGCGGCTGGTTCAGTGACCCATGTCCCGTATTGAGGAGAGGCAATGATCAACACAGGCATGCGAGTCGCGTTGGGTCCCGATGTGAAGGGCTCGCATTTTCTCGATGCGACTGCCCTTCAGTGGCAGCCATCGGATACGCCGGGATTCGATATTGTGACGTTGTTCGAGAATCCTTCGACCGGCGAGTCCACTGTTTTGATGCGGGTTGAAGCCGGTGCGAGAGCGGGGTTGCACAGTCATGATTTGCTAGAGGAGATCTACGTGCTCGACGGTGAATTTTCGGATGAAGACCGTACTTACTTGCGTGGGCAGTATTGCGTGCGTTCGCCGGGCACGCAGCATACCGCTGTTTCAGAACAGGGATGCATAGTTATGCTGATCTATCGGAATACTGCGGCAGCGTTGATCTAATCATGCCGATACCGGACTCATCCATGGCTGGTCTTGGCGTAATCGGAACGGGACAATTCGCTTCGTATTTTATTACGGCGCTGCGTCGAGGTGGGTACGACGGTAAGGTCTTGCTCTCGCCGCGCAATGCCGGGATCGCCAGCACGCTGGCGCGAAATCGGCATTGCGTGGTGGCTGCGTCAGCCGAAGAGGTGTTGGCGGGCGCCGACGTGATCCTCCTGAGCGTGAGGCCGGAACAGGCTAAGGCGGCGTTGGCGAATTTGCGTTGGGAGCGTCGGCACATCGTCCTTTCCGCAATGGCAGGTATTCGCCTCGACGAGCTTCGCGCCATGCTGCCGGAAGTGGAGGGCGTGCATCTCATCATGCCGGGCAGTTACATCGAAATAGCGCCGGGTCCTATCCCGCTTTATCCGCCAGCGCCGCGACTCATGCCGTTGCTCTCTTGTGCTGGCAATGTCGTTGCGTTGCCAAGTGAGGCTGCGTTTAACGCGGCAATAATTTCCGTATGCGCGTCGACTTGGATATACGACCTTGCTCACGCGCTTGCGGTTGAACTCGAGCGGCATGGGCTTGAGCCCGACGCTGCTCGTGCGCTGACCCTCGGTAATATCGCGGGGCCGGCCAGCTTTGCCTTGGGCAAGCCGGAGAAGGGTCTTCTTGAACTCTCTGCGGGCATTGCGACCGAGCGGACATTTACCAAGACCGGACTCGATTATTTGAAGGCAGGTCACTTCGACGCCCCATGGAAAGAAGCCATTGCACAGCTTGCGGAAATGCTAAACCTACCCGCGTGACGGCTCTGGTGCTAGGGTATCAATCTGCAGTTGCTTGAGGGTATGTGAAGACGGCTTAAGGGAAATATGCAAAAGGAACGACTCGCAAAAGCGAGTCGTCGGGTTACAACCATGTGGAGTGAGTCGTGAGTTCTAAGGTCGTTATAGTTGGCGGCGGGGTCATTGGAAGTTCCATCGCCTATTTTCTGCGTGCTTCGGATCCGACGGTTGACGTGACCGTCATCGAGCGCGACCCGAGCTATGCGAAGTCGTCGTCGGCACTGTCGGCCGCATCGATCCGGCAGCAATTCTCCACGCCGCTTTCCATTCAAATGTCGTTGTACGGCATCGATTTTCTTCGCGGTATTGGGGACATTCTTGAAGTCGACGGGTTCAAGCCGGCAATTGATCTTCACGAAGGAGGTTATCTTTTCCTTGCTAGCCAGGCAGGCGACGCAACGCTTCGTGAAAACCACGCGTTGCAGAGGAAGCTTGGCGCGGACATCACGCTGATGGCGCAAGACGCGTTGCGCGCGAAGTTTCCCTGGCTGAATGTCGAGGACCTCGTTGCCGGCGCGTTTGGCGAGAGCGGAGAAGGGTGGTTCGACGGCTATGGCCTTGTGCAGGCACTTCGCAAGAAGGCACAGTCGCTCGGCTCGCGCTACGTGGCGGCGGACGTGACAGGACTGGTGCGGGACGGCCGGCGCGTCACGCATGCGGTGGCGAGCAATGGCGAGCGTTATGCCTGCGATACGGTGGTTAATGCAGCGGGTGCCTGGGCACGCAAGGTATCGGAAATGATGGGTATCGACATCCCTGTTTTTGCGCGGCGGCGGAGCATCTTTAATGTGTCGTCGCCTGCGCGATTGGAACACTGCCCTTTGCTGATCGATCCGACCGGGGTCTATTTTCGCCCAGAGGGGAGGACCTATATTTGCGGTACGTCGCCGACCGCGGATAATGACCCGGATGACCTGCCGCTGGACGAAGTCGACCACGCGATCTTCGACGATGTCATCTGGCCGACGCTCGCACATCGTGTTCCGGAATTCGAAGCTCTGCGCGTTGAAAACTGCTGGTCGGGCTATTACGAGTACAACGTGCTCGACCAGAATGCGATTATTGGCTATCACCCGGACATCGAGAATTGTGTCTTCGCAAATGGCTTCAGCGGTCACGGACTACAGCAAGGACCGGCGACCGGGCGTGGCGTGAGCGAGTTGATCCTGTCCGGAAAATACACTTCGCTCGACCTGTCGTCGCTGAGCTGGGAGCGGGTACTGGAATGCCGTCCGATCGTTGAAAAGAACGTCGTTTAGCGCGATGCGTTTCGGATTTCAATGGATCGAATTAACGAAGCGAGTCGCGGCTAAATCTTTATTGTGACCAGCATAGAGGTTAATATTCAGTGGTCAGGCAGCGTTGGCTGCGTCAAACTCGACCTAATTGATTTCGGAAAATATGGAAACGGTAATGCCTGGTTTGAAGGAACTACTGGCGCAGCGCGAAGCGCTTCAGCGGGAATTGGAGCAGGCGCGGGAGCAGGAAGCAGATCGCGCGCTGCGCGAGATCGTCGCGAAAATGACGGAATATAAAATCTCCCTGCAGGAGCTGATCGGTACCAAGGCTCATGCCCGGTTGATCCCGCCGGTCCCGAACGCCAAGTACCGCGACCCGGCTACCGGGGCGACATGGAGCGGCCGGGGACGGGCGCCGCAATGGATTGCAGACAAGAACCGCGACGATTTCCTGATTCAGCCGTCGCTGTTTCGAGGTCAGTGAGAGTTTTCAGCGACGATTTTCAGTGAAGTTTCAGCGAAGGCCACGTCCGAAAAGACACCGGCCTTCAGCTCTGCTTTGGCGGTGCGAAACATTGGTACAGGATGCCGTTAATCCAATGCAGGCGATTCCTGCCCTAACGGTGCAGCTACATCACGACGCGTCTCGTCCTTCTTTTCTCCTGCAACTTCTCCGTGGTCTGAGCGAACACGTCCAAGCAGTACAAAGACCAATACCGCGGCACCCAAGGTCAGGATAATCGCAACCCAAAGCAGCTTCTTGAACGCGAGATCATAGGCGAGCAGCAAGTGCGCGTGATCGAAACCCGAAAGGATTGCCCCAGCTTTCGCCAGCGTTCCAGCGGCAAGTTGCGCCGCGCCTGACGCCAGGGTGTCCGGATTCTGATCCGGCCTGATCTCAGTCAGGGTTTGCCGGGCGAAGAACGCCAGCAACGAACCCACAATGGCCATGGCGGTGCTATCGATCGAAACGCGCAACGCGCCAAAGATACCAACGGCCATTCCGGCTTTATCGCTAGGGACGACGCTGACCGCGAGGTTATCCATCAAGCCCCACGGAATAGCAGCACCCAGGCCAATCAGAAGCAGATCCACTCGCATCAAAATGCCATGATCTCCTAGCGGCACCTGGGCGAGCAGAAAGAGCCCCCCGACCGAGATCAGCATGCCTATGCCCGAAAGAATGCCAACCGGAATAAATCGGGTGAGCATTGCCGAAAGGAACGGGACGATGAGCAGCGGCGCGGAAAAATACAGCATCAGTATCCCCGCATCGAGGGCATTGAGCCCTTCAATCCCGATAAAACGCAGCGGCAGAATCACGAGCAACGCAATATAGGAATATGCAGTCGCGAGCGGCAGAAGCTGCGCGCCCACGAAGCGCGGATAGCGGAAAAGGCTGAGATCAAGCATGGGATTCAAGACTTTCGTCTCGATCACAACAAAAACGACCAGTACCACACCGCTCGCCAAAAAGAGTCCCAGGTCAAGCGGGCCAGTCCATCCATGCACCGGGGCTTCGACCACTGCAAAGGTGAAGAGCGTCAGCATGAGAGTGAAGGTGCCGGCGCCTGCCCAGTCGAGACCATGCGCCGATGGATTCTTGCTGTCCGTCATGTAGAAAATGCACAAGATCAGTGCGATAAAACTGATCACCGCGCTGCTGAGGAAGACCGCATGCCAGTTAAAGAGGGCGATCAGAATGCCGGCCAGCGTCGGGCCGAAGGCAAGGCCTGCGCCAAACGCGATGCCGATAAGGCTGAAAATCCTGACACGCGCCGCGCCTTCAAATTCCTGTGCCAGCATTGACACGCCGCCGGCATAGGCACAAGCAGCCGCAAGGCCATGCGGGACGCGAAGGAAGTCGAGCCACAAGACGCTTGGCGCGAGCGGCATCACAAGCGAAACGAGCGTCATGACGAACATGCCGATGAAGAAGATTTTCTTGCGGCCATAGTGATCGGCAAGCGCACCCGCCACCATCAGCGTGCTGCCGCAGGCGAGCATGAAGGCGTTGGTGATCCAGGACAGCGCAACGGTCCCGCCCGGAAGGTCCCGGCCGATGAAAGTTTGAGCGGCAGGTCCCGCCGACAGACTTAAAGGCAGGCTGATGCAGGCTAAAATCACCGCAAAGAGAACAAGGATTTTGGCGCGAGTCGTTCGCGGCACCGTTGGGGAAACATTCGCGGAGTGCATCGATAAGATTCCCTTAGGTTCATGCGATACAGGAGGAGCGCAACGGGCTGTCCTGATTCTGAGGATGGGGCAATGCTAGGGGTGTCTGAGTTATGGATAAAGAAAGACAATGCGAATTCATCTGTCGGGAATTGCGAATAATGAAAAGCGGGGTGCGAATAACCCTGTTGCAGGCTCTGATTTTGCCGGCGATGGTCGTGGCTGCTTTGATGGGTATGGATTGACCGCTTCCGTCGTTTCAATACATCTGCATTCCTAAGTTATTGTGCGAGAGTGGAAGATGAGTGTCCCCCAAGCAGCGTTTTGATCGCAATAACGTCGGAGTGCGGGCAAAGCCTCTGGAAGTTTTCTTTCGCCGTGCGGGGGGCGATATTTGAGCAGACAGGTTTTTGCCCGGTTCGGACGCGCGCGAAGTAAAAATCTCTGGCCGATCAGGAGGGGCGACGCTCCAGCGCAGTTTCGACGTTGCGCAATGCAATCTCCAACTCCGGCTCGAACAGCAGCGCCTCGACACGCAAAAAACAAAAAACCCCGTAATCACAAGGATTGACGGGGTTTTCCGACTTCGGACTGCTCCGAATTTGAATCTTGGTGCCCAAGAGAGGACTCGAACCTCCACGCCTCGCGGCGCATGGACCTGAACCATGTGCGTCTACCAATTCCGCCACCTGGGCAAGGTGCGTGTGCAGCAAAGAACGCAATTATAGCCGGGCGTATCGCGCTGTCAAGCATTTTGAGACCGAAACTGAAACACGGCTCCGAGCCAGTACCCATATGGCTTGCGAGCCGATGTGCCCCGGTTGGCGGGTGTTAGAATGGTTCGCAAACTATTCGTGAACGAACCGGAACAACGTTAAGTGCAACGTCCCGGCAACGCGCCGATCCAGTCCCGGGCGGGGCTGGAAAGTAAAGCTGGGATGGGATTGCCGACGGGTAATCCCCCATTAACCGCGACATTCAGTTAGACGAGAAGAGATCATCGATAAGCCCTTGAACAAATATCCGTATCCGATTCCGAGCCGCGAAGAAATTCTCGGCGTGTTGCGCACGAGCGAAGCGCCGCTCGCTGCGAACGACATCGCCGAAGCTCTGTCGATCAAGCGCCAGGAGCGCGAAGGATTTTTCAAGCGATTGGGAGCCATGGAGCGCGACGGCCAGGTCCGTCTCGACAAACGCGGCTATTACCAACTCACGCATCCCTCGAACTTCGTTGCCGGCCGGGTTCAAGGCCATCGCGACGGCTTCGGCTTCCTGATTCGCGACGACGGCCAGGACGACCTGTTCCTGCCCAACGGCGAGATGCAGAAGGTCATGCACAACGACCGCGTGCTTGCGCGCATTGTCGGGTATGACCGGCGCGGGCGGCCTGAGGGCCATATCGTGGAAGTCACGGATCGTGCGAATAAACGCATCATCGGCCGGCTGATCAGCGAGAACGGCGCGCTGCTCCTCGTGCCCGAAGACAAGCGCATTGGCCACGACATCCTGATCACGCAGAATCCGAAGAAGGCGAAAGTGGGGCAAGTGGTCTCGGTGGATCTCACCGACTTCCCGAGCCGCCATTCGCAGCCGCTCGGACGCGTGGCGGAAGTGATCGGCGACATTGACGATCCGGGCATGGAAATCGAAATCGCGGTGCGCAAATACGGCGTGCCGCACGAGTTCAGCGACCGCGCGCTCGAGCAGGCCTCGAAGTTGCCGGACGAAGTACGCCCCGTCGATATCCGGCATCGCGTGGATTTGCGTGATGTGCCGCTGGTCACTATCGATGGTGAAGACGCACGCGACTTCGACGACGCCGTCTATTGCGAACCCATGACGGTCGGTCGCGGTACGGGCTTCCGTTTGTTGGTCGCGATTGCCGACGTCTCGCATTACGTGCGTCCGAACGAAGCGCTGGATGTCGATGCGCTCGATCGCAGCACGTCGGTGTATTTTCCGCGGCGCGTGATTCCCATGCTGCCGGAGAAGTTATCGAATGGCCTGTGTTCGCTGAATCCGCACGTGGATCGTTGTGTGCTCGTATGCGACATGGTGATCACCGCGCGCGGCGAGATCAAGGCGTACCAGTTCTATCCCGCCGTGATGCATTCGGCAGCGCGCCTGACGTACACGGAAGTTGCTTCAGTCCTGACCAACACGAAGGGTCCGGAAGCAGCGAAGCGCGCCGACCTGTTGCCGCAATTGCAGAACCTGTACGGCGTGTATAAGTCGCTGCACGCAGCGCGCCAGAAACGTGGTGCGATCGATTTCGATACGACCGAGACGTACATCGTCTGCAATGCGCAGGGCAAGATCGAGCAGATCGTGCCGCGCCATCGCAACGACGCGCATCGGCTGATCGAGGAATGCATGCTGGCCGCGAACGTTTGTGCGGCTGACTTCCTCAAGCGCCACAAACACCCGGGCTTGTATCGCGTGCATGCCGGGCCGACGCCCGAAAAGCTCGAAAACCTGCGCGCGTTCCTGCGTGGCGTGGGCTTGTCGCTGGGTGGCGGCGAGAAGCCGCATGCAAGCGATTACGCCGCGCTCATGGCTATGGTGCGCGATCGGCCGGACGCACAGATGCTGCAGAGCATGGTGCTGCGTTCCATGCAGCAGGCAGTCTACAGTCCGGACAACATTGGTCACTTCGGGCTCGCGTACGAAGCGTATGCGCACTTCACGAGCCCGATTCGCCGATACCCCGACTTGCTTACGCATCGCTCGATCTACGCCATTCTGCAGGGCAAGAAGTATCAGCCCGAAGTGGGTCACGACGTCACGCTCAGCACGGGCCTGACGAAGGCCGCACGGGCCATGCAGAAATCCGATGACGAATCGCGCAGCCGTCAGCGCAACAATGTCGCGATCTGGGAAGAGCTCGGACTGCATTGTTCGTCGAATGAACGCCGTGCCGACGAAGCGTCGCGCGACGTGGAAGCCTGGCTCAAGTGCTATTTCATGCGCGACAAGCTCGGCGAAGAATACGGCGGCATGGTGAACGGCGTGACGACGTTCGGGATCTTCGTGCAACTGGATTCGCTGTTTATCGAAGGACTGGTGCATATCACCGAGCTCGGCGCCGATTACTTCCAGTACGACGAGATCAAGAACGAACTGCGCGGCGAACGCACAGGCATTCGCTACCGCATGTCGGATCGGGTGCGCGTGCAGGTCAGCCGCGTCGATCTGGATTCACGCAAGATCGACTTCCGGCTGGTCCGCGATACCCCCGTCAAGCCGCCAGGACGGACCTCGGCGCCTGCCGTCGAACACTCCGCCGCAAATGGTGCGGGCGTGGGCGCGGGACCGCGTGTGCGGCCGTTCCCGTCTGACGAAGGCAGCAGCGTGAATAGCCGGCGGCGCGACCGCGGCGGCAAGAAGGCGGCGGCTCAGGCCATGGGCAAGGCAGCCGCGGCGGCACTGCCGCCTACTATCGCCAAGGACGTGGCGGTGGCGAAGAAACGCGGCGCGGCGCCAAAGGCGGCGGCCAAGAGTCATCCGCCACGAAAGAAGCGCTGAGGCGCGCGGTAGCGACGAAGGCGACGCGCCTCAGTTTGAAATGCGCGGCCCGATGCATCACGCACCGGGCCGCGTTTCCATTTTGTTTTGTTTGAATACGGTCTGGTCCAGTCATGTCACGTCTTAAAGTTTTGTATGGTTTTCACGCGGTGACCGCACGGGTTCGCGCGGACGCATCGACGATCGAAGAAATTCTCTACGATCCGACCCGCAAGGACCGGCGCATGACGGATTTCCTGCGCACAGCCAAGGAAGCGGGCATTCGCCTGATCGCCGCCGACGAAGCGCGCCTGTGGGGCCTGTCGGGCAACGTCGGCCATCAAGGCGTGGTCGCGCGGGCGACCGACATGCCGCTCGCGCAGAACCTGGCGGAACTGCTCGATGGCGTCAGCGGTACGCCGTTGCTGCTGGTGCTGGACGGCGTGACCGACCCGCATAACCTCGGCGCGTGTTTGCGTGTAGCCGATGCCGCCGGCGCGCATGCCGTGATCGCTCCGCGCGATCGTTCGGCCGGATTGAACGCAACGGCCGCGAAGGTCGCGAGCGGCGCCGCTGAAACCGTGCCGTACATCACCGTGACGAACCTCGCGCGTGCATTGCGTGAATTGAAGGACGCGGGCGTGTGGGTGATCGGCACATCGGGCGATGCCACGGCGAGCGTCTATGAGACGAAGCTCGATGGTCCGGTGGCGATCGTTGTCGGCGCGGAAGGCGAGGGCATGCGGCGTCTCACCGGCGAGACCTGTGACGAGATCATGAAGATCCCGATGGCGGGCAGCGTCGAAAGTCTGAATGTGTCGGTGGCGAGCGGGATTTGTTTGTTCGAAGCCGTGCGGCAACGGTCGGTGAAGAAGAAGTAAGCGCACGTCATGCGATTCAGTTTGGCTGTCATTTGCGGTGTGTGCTGCGCGCTGCTCGCGGCGTGCTCCAGCACTGAGATCAATCGTGGCGCCTACATTGCCGATACGCGATATCACGCGCCTAGCGCCGACTCGCGTGTGCGCTTTCTCGTCATGCATTACACGCAAGGCAACGAAGCGCGATCGCTCGCAGTCCTGACGGGCGATGATGTCAGCGTCCACTATGTCGTGCCCGACAATCCGCCTGTGAGTAATGGCGAACCGGTCGTCTATCAGCTCGTACCGGAATCGGAGCGGGCGTGGCATGCGGGCCAAAGCGAATGGCAGGGAACGACGGAACTGAACGCGGCATCCATCGGCATTGAGAACGTCAACGTGGGTCCTATCGATACACCGCAGGGACGCACCTGGCAACCGTATCCGCCGGCACAAGTCGATGCGCTCGTGAAGCTCGCGAAGGACATTGTCACGCGCTACAAGATTCCGCCTACGCGCGTGGTAGGTCATAGCGACATCGCGCCCCAACGCAAGACCGATCCGGGCCCCGCGTTCCCCTGGCGCACGCTTTACGACAACGGTATTGGCGCATGGCCGGATGACGCTACGGTGACTCAACGCCTCGCCGGACGCGATCCCAAGTCGCTTGTCGAAGTGGCTGCCTTGCAGCAAAAACTCCATCGATACGGCTATGACGTCGCGACAGACGGCGTGCTCGACGACAAGACGCGCCGTGTGATCGCCGCATTCCAGATGCACTTTCGCCCCGCCGATTACGCGGGCAACCCCGATGCAGAAACCGATGCAATCGCGGCCGCGTTGCTCGATAAATACTTCCCTTAAAGGTTCTTCGCGCCCATGTCTGATCTCTATTTGCCGCTGCGCTCCGTGCATATGACCTGCGCTGCGCTCAGCATTTTGGCTTTTATCATCCGCTATGTCTGGATGCTGCGGGAATCGACACTGCTGCAAAAACGGGCGGTGAAGATCGTGCCGCATATCGTGGATACGTTGCTGCTGTTGAGCGCTATCGGGCTGGTGGGAATCATCGGCTTTGGGCCGAATGCGGCGTGGCTGTCGGCGAAGATTGTCGGGCTGATCGTGTATATCGTGCTGGGTACGTTTGCGCTCAAACGCGCTCGCACGAAAGGCGCGCGAGCGGTGTTCGGCCTGCTGGCAATCATCGTGTTCGCGTTTATTGCATCGGTAGCGCGGACGCATAATCCACTCGGGTTTTTCGTGCACGTTTGAGTGGACGGCTGCAGCTGACACAGCCCCGAAACGCTGCGCCGCCGCGCTCGGCTAGAATTGAGCTTTTCCCCTCGACGCTGTCACCCTCGCCATGACCCAAGACGAACTGAAGCAACTGGTCGCTGCCGAAGCGGCCGCTTATGTCCACGCCAACGTACCCGAAGGCGCGGTGATCGGCGTCGGTACGGGCACGACGGCGAATTGTTTTATCGATGCCATCGCCAGCACGAAGTCGCGGTATCGCGGAGCGGTATCGAGCTCGCTTGCCTCTACGGCCCGGCTCGAAGCGCATGGTTTCAAGGTGCTGGAGTTGAACGAGATCGAATCGTTGCCGGTGTACGTGGATGGTGCCGACGAAATCGACCCGCATGGCGCGATGATCAAGGGCGGCGGCGGGGCGCTGACGCGCGAGAAGATCGTGGCGTCGGTGGCGGACGTGTTTGTCTGTATCGCGGACGCAAGCAAACGCGTCGAGGTGCTTGGGACGTTTCCGTTGCCCATTGAAGTCGTGCCGATGGCACGCACGGCGATCGGCCGGCGCATCACGGCATTGGGCGGTGTTCCGGTGCTGCGCGTGACGCAAGACGGTTCGCCGTTTATCACCGACAACGGCAATGAGATCATCGACGTGAAGACGTTGAAGATCGACGATCCGCTCGCGCTTGAAGCGCAGCTCAATGCATGGCCGGGCGTGGTGACGGTTGGATTGTTCGCGGCGCGTGGCGCGAACGTATGTCTGCTAGGAGCGCCTGGCGGCGTGGAACGGATCGATTACACGCAGCGCTAAGGCTTGCGACAAGCTCTAACCGTGCGCGGAGGCTTCACGCTGGCCGCGCTTTTTTTTTGCGCTTTGCAATTTGCTGCAATCCAGGAAGGGCGATCTGAACGCGGCCTCAAGCCCGGATGCGCGAAACAAAGCGCTTCAATGTTGTATGTGGTTAGTAAGATATCTCTGATCGAGAAGAACAGGCAGTCAGTCAAAATAAGCCAGTCCCCAGAGCAACACGCTCCAAGCCCACTTATTGCGCGACCGCGAACATTCTGTCTGCGTTAAAAAGCGTAATAGCTTGTATAGCGGCTGATGCGTGGGCGTGAAGTCAAAGGTCTAAACAATAAAGGGAGTTCGGCGATGCAAACCAATCTTCGCAAGACGCTCGATGCGTCTTACTCGCGGCTCAAGCACGTAGAGCCATCACCTACTGCATTCGCAGGCAACTATGCGTTGTGCCTTGGCATGATCATGGGCGGGCAGACCTGCAAGGGAATGTCGCTTGAGGAGGCAGAAAGCGAACGTGCTTACCTGGCTATGCTTGCCGCCCTGTACGAGATTCAACTCGCCATGCCACGCAATCTAAGCAAGCGTTAAAGCAGTCACGTAAGCAGGTTATTGAAAGAGCTCGGCATATCATGGATCGGGGGTTTCTAATCTTTAACTGTTTTACTTATTTTTTCTTTGAGTGTGTTTTGGTCTTTGCAATAGCATCAGCACTGAGTGATGCTTTGCCAGCTTCACGTCGCCATACGCGTGGACGCATGCACGACCACTTCTATCGACGACGCCAAGTGAACTTGCGATGTAGTTCTCGTTTCAATGCTCCAGGAATAAAGCCCCTTTATGAAATTGATAAGCTGGCTGCGGATTTTATGAGCATCGATAACAGCGCGTCGCGGATCGGCGAACCGAGCCGATAAATGCATCAACCGTGGGCAAGCGGGCACCGCGCTCAATATTCGTAACACGATGGTTGATCTGTGTGGGCGTACGAACGTAAGCATGTAGTGACTATCTCTAAACTCGTTTCATTGGCAGCAAACGCTGCGGCAGACGGGTTTCATCATGAAAGTGGCTATTGTTCACGACTGGCTGGTGACGACGGGCGGCGCAGAGAAGGTGCTGGAGCAAATGATTGCGTGCTTTCCGCAGGCAGATATTTTCAGTCTCGTAGACTTCCTCGAAGACCGCTCTATCGTTCATAACAAGCCGGTAAAGACCTCCTTCATTCAGCGGCTTCCCTACGCAAAGAAAAAGTATCGGGGTTATTTACCGCTGATGCCGCTTGCTATCGAACAATTTGACTTGTCTGGTTATGACCTTGTTCTCTCGAGTTCGCATGCGGTAGCGAAGGGTGTGCTGGTCGGGCCCGACCAGACTCATGTGAGCTACGTGCATTCACCCATTCGTTATGCGTGGGATTTGCAACATCAGTATTTGCGTGAAGCGCGTCTCGATCATGGACCGCGATCATGGGCGGCTCGCATGCTGCTGCATTACCTGCGTAACTGGGATTCGCGTTCAGCTAATGGCGTCGACCGCCTGATTGCAAATTCGCAGTTCGTGGCGCGCCGTATCTTGAAGACCTACCGACGAGAAGCGGCTGTGATTCCGCCGCCCGTTGATGTCCAGGCATTCGAGGTGGGGGACGAGAAGGGCGACTTTTATTTGACCGCTTCGCGGATGGTGCCTTACAAGCGTATCGATATGATCGTGGAAGCGTTTGCTTCCATGCCCGATCGTAAGCTGGTGGTGATTGGCGATGGACCGCAGATGGATTTGGTACGTTCGAAGGCGACACCCAATGTGAGCATCTTGGGTTATCAGTCATTCGATGTCTTGAAGGACCATATGCAGCGTGCCAAGGCGTTTGTGTATGCCGCGGAAGAGGATTTTGGCATTGCCATCGTGGAAGCGCAGGCGTGTGGCACGCCAGTGATTGCTTATGGCAAGGGTGGGGCGCTGGAGTCGGTGGTTCCGCTCGGATCTCCCGGCGCGACGGGTTTGCATTTCATGACTCAGACATCGGCGTCGTTGTGTGATGCCGTCGAGCGGTTCGAGGATTCCTCGCATGCCTTTACGATTGCCGCGTGCCGCAAGAATGCTGAACGGTTCGGCGCTGCCGACTTTCGCCGCCGGTTTGTCGTTGAGGTATTGAACGCAATGGCCAAGGCCGGTCCTAGCCGGGAAAGCGAGCTGACGAGCGTTATGCCGCCGGTGTATGTCAAGGTCATATAGAGCGACGGTTATTCGTTCGCGCCGGCGGGCTGATTTGGGGCTGCCGGTTTTGGGAGTGGTGGTCTGGGTTACTGCTTTCGGTCTTGGCGGTCTGCGTGAGTCGGCTATTTTCTTTATCGCTATCCGAGGCACATAGCGGCCATCCATTGCACTGCCTTGGCGTTCGTCCGTCTCCGTCCGCCACTGCAGCCTGCGTCAACGTACACAACAGTCCCTTGCCGTTCAGCACCGCGTGCCGGTTCATACATGGGTAAGCGCGAAGCCCTTCGATCGATGTCTCGAAAGGTGCGTTGTTGAAAGCCAAGGATGCACGGCATTGCGTGAGGCCGGCAGACAGATGTGTTCTCAAGCACCATTGTCATGGGCTTTTTCGCGGGAAGACCCAAGCGTCGAACAGAGTCCATCTCTCACAGACTGCGTACGCGATCGCTCAATGGCATTCGCCATCCCCTTCGCTAAGGGGAACGCAATCGGACGATCACCCCGGGATACTCTCTAGCGGCGATGATCGACACGGTCTTGCGCTTGGGCAGGCTGCAAAGGGGCTAAGCGCCGAACACTTGAGGCCATGCTCTGGCTCCTTCGCTCCTGCTCCTTTCCCGCGGTCAGTGAACCGCTTCAACCTGATGCAGGCGCGGCAGCAACCGGTCGAATTCACGCTTGACGATGCCGTAGCATTCGCATGCACGCGACTCCAGGCCTTCACGATCCAGGACCTTGATGCAGCCACGGCTGTGATGGATCAGGCCGGCGTCATGCAGCTTGCCTGCGGCTTCTGTCACGCCTTCACGACGCACGCCAAGCATGTCGGCGATCAACTGTTGCGTGACTTGCAACTGGTTCGACGTGGTGCGATCGATTTCGATGAGAAGCCAGCGGCACAGTTGCTTGTTGAGCGAGTGATGACGATTGCATGCTGCCGTTTGCGCAACTTGCGTGAGGAGTGCTTGCATGTACAAAAGCATCAGGCGACGCAGGAAGTCAGAGCGGCCAAACTGTTCACGCAATGCCGATGCGCTCATGCGATAAGCGAAGCCCGGGCATTGCACCTGGACGCGCGTCGGCATGGTTTCACCGCCAGTCAGTACCGGTACGCCGGTCATGCCTTCGCGGCCGACTGCTGCGATTTCTACTGAACCGCCGTCTTCCATCGTATGCAGCAACGAGATGATGGCGGTGGTGGGGAAATACACGTGATGAATTCGTTGTCCCGAATCGCACAGCAATTGGTCGGTGCGAAGTTGAACCAGTTCAAGGTGCGGCGTGAGGGCCTGCCATTCGTGTGCGGGAAGCGCACCCAACAAATGATTGCCATGCAGGTCGGACTGAAGGGTCAGCATGATGTTCTTCTCTCGTAACTTTGCGCGTTGCGCCTTACTTGTTATTTACCGGTCAGCGATTCGTTTCGCGGATGCATCTGACGGCATCCATCGAAACGTGTCGCGACCAGCCCCGTAAGCAGTCCGGCATCGTCATTTAGTTAAATTCGTTTTGGACAATGCCAGTGCTGCGAGACTCATTTAGCGAGGACCGTGCCAGCGATGTGCATTCTCAATGCCATCATGGGGTCGTGTATCAAGCACGATGAGCGCAAATCAGCAGATGGATATTTTTGTTTCACTCTTGAACATGGCGTCGTTAGACGGACACTATTGATGCGATTGATGCAGCGCATGCTTTTGTCTGCGCAATGCCTTGCTGGTGGCCCATTTGAGTTTTTTTCTGAACGCGCGAAGCGACCCTGCGAGCTGATGAGCCGGGGGCTTGAGCCACCAATCATCGGTTGTTTGATAATTGATTCAGAACTGTTCCATCAACTTGGTGCGCTAGCGAACGCAGTTGCTTTCGAGCACCGCTTGACACGCTTGCACCGCCTGATGGGAGGCAACTCGCCTTGTTTCGGTCGGCCTTTTCGTTACGCGAGCCGTGTATTGAAAACGTTGCGTTGAGTGCACGAACCTCGCTTTTTGGCGGATGAGAAGTGTTGCGTCGGCGAGCAGCTAGCGGGATATGGCGATCACGGCCGGGTGAAAGAGGGAACCCGTCGAGCATCAAAAGGTAGCGTGGATCAACAACGTGAGCTCAGCGTGCCAAACGTTTGGCATGCACTAACAGCCCGCAACTTTCTTCGCTGCTTGCTCGACGAAAACCGCGAATCGAACCTTGAGGCTCCGGGCAAGGTATCGCAGATGCAAGACCCGTCGTCATGTGTATGCGGTCATCAGCGTGTCACATCGGAGCTCGCAAGCGTTTGCGTATTGCAAGGCGAACGCGGAGGTGGAACGTGCTGTGACCATCGCGATGAAGTTCGCGATCGTGCGCGACAAACATCGAATTGAAATCGAGCAGTTTTGTGTCGTCGAGCCGGGCTTCGCAAAGTGTTGCAAGTCTGTGCATGTAGTCCGCGCGGCCTTTTTCTGCATAGGACCAGTCGATACCAGTGGTCATCAAAAGCGCACGGCGACGGAGTGTCAGATTGGACTTTGCCGGTCTCTTATCGCGCACGATGAAACGTGCTTGGCACGGGCGCTGAAAGCGATCCGACGAGCTGTCCACGAGCTGTCCATTAGCACTCAACGCAGTGGCCTGGCATAGCCTTCGGTACGCGTGGTGACGAACTCTCGAAATGCGAGCCGGACGCCAAGGACTGGCCCGGGCCACTCATGACGATTTCGTCGAGAGGGGATGTAGTCCGCCCGAGTAACGGCGGATGACAAAGGCCAGCGATTGATGACGGGCCCTTAGCTGATCAGCGCCGCAAGCGGCTCCACGATTTTGGCGTAGGACTCTTCCAGTACATCGAAACACTCGTGACAGGGGTCGCGCCGGCCGCGGGCAACGGCCCGTACCAGCCGGAACTGCATCACCATCGACTCGGTCGCGATACGTTGCGCGGCCGTCGGCATCGACTCAGGGATAGCGAAACCGCGCTCGCGCATCCAGACGAGATATCTCGACATGAATTCGAAGTTCGAGCCGAGTTGGCGCATGACGTTGAATGTGTACTGGTTGAAGTGATCGGCGCCGCGCTCGAACAACATCTCCAGGTGCTCGGGAAAAGCCGCGCGCCATTGCGTGATCGGATTGCGCGCCGGACGCCGTTGCAAATGCGCGACCAGCAGATCCGCCGATGCTTCCGCCAGTTCCGTGCCGCTCAGCGGCGCCCGGACGCGCTTGCAGAACTCCACGTAGGGAAACAGCAGCTCGGGACGGCCATCGAGTTCCGGCAGCCGTCGAAACACGCCTTCATAGTCCTCGCCGTCGAGCACGAAGTAACCCGTGTTGTGGAAATAACCAAGCCGGCGCGCGCGCGGATCGATGTAATCCACGCCGATAGTCGTCTTCGTGTGTTCGTTCCGGTATGACGTGGCGCGCGTATCGGGCAAGTAAAACGCATCGACTTGAGCCAGAACCGTATGGCCGCGCTGGGTCTGCGTACGCACCCGGTCTTCAAGCGAATCGTAGATGGCCAGTTCCTGGACCTGCAAACCGTACAGCTTGTCGAGGTCCTCCAGCGGAAACTTGACGAACGTGAACTGGTCCCCTTCGAAGTCTTGCGTCACCGTAAAGGCAAGCGCTGCGCGTGGATCGAGTCCATAGCCGTGCAGCAGCTCGATCCACAGATCCACGTAGCAATTCGTTTCCGCCCAGACCCGTTCGCCCTGGTGCAGCGAGTGCGACTGGTGTTTGCGCACACGCGTGTGGAGCGGGTGCAATTGCACGACCCGGGCGCGCTCGCGGCTTGAACCCGTGGCGCCGCTGCCATGGACGGCAGTCATGACAGTACCTCGAGTCCGGCGCGGATAGGCGAACAGGTGGGAACGTCTCGCCGGGCGAATTCGGTAAGGATGCGACGCAGTGCGGATTTCATGTAATAGCCCCAAAAAAGCGTCACTAAAGGTGTTTCACCCAGGATCAGTTGCAGCCGCTTGATATCGGCTCGGTCGCGTGACCGGGGCATGGCCGGAACGGGCTGGTCGTGCAATCGGCAACCTGGCGCACATTTGTTTTGAAACCTGGAAGCTCATCCCGCGCAGGCGGTGTGGGACTTTTGTTTCAGGCTCTTGTTCCAGGCTCTTTATCGCGGCAGTTCGTCATTCACCGATTGCGGTTCGGATACCCGTATTTGACGGATTGACAAGGGGTTGCGTCGGTGCGATGCCGCACGGAAGTTAAGCGGTCTACGACTTAAGGTATGAACATCGAATAAGCCGGTGCTGCCGGCTTCATCTGGACCGGGACCGGAACATGAACTGGAAAGCACTCGACTTCGAGCAAATAACCGCACGGGAGCTGTATTTGATCCTGCGGGCGCGAAGCGCTGTGTTCGTTGTCGAACAGTCCCATGTGCATCTGGACCCGGACGGACGCGATGAAACATCGCTTCATGTCTTTGCAGTCGACGACATCTCGCGGCCGATGCCGGTGATGGCCTACGCGCGCTTGCACGAGGGCAGCATGGGGCCGGACGCGTCGAACGTGGTGATGGTGGACAAGATCCTCACGAGCCCGCTACGGCGCGGCGACGGCACGGCTGCGGCGCTGATTACACGTGTCCTTGCGGCAGCGGGCGAACGGTGGCCCGGACACGGTGTGCGCTTGCTGGCGCCGGTGAGTCTGCGCGGATTTTACGAGGCATTCGGATTTCGCAAGGATCAGGGCCCATTCGTCGAGCGCGGGGTTCGCTTGATCGGGCTGATACGCAAGAGCCGATATAACGCCCGGACGAACCAGCGGGCCGGCGAAGCGGATTTCATCGATGTGGTCGAAGAAGTTTGAAGTTGTACAGAACGCAGCCGCCGTCACCGATCGGCCTGATCAGGCTGGCGGATTTAGCTGGATGCCAGCCGGGTACCGGACAAGCACGACAGAACACTCAGTATCCAGCGAGGGCCGTTTGAATCTACTTATCGTCACCCATACCGTCGGCCGCAACGACGGCCAAGGGCGCGTCAACTACGAGGTCGTCCAGGCGGCGCTGGCAGCGGGACATTGCGTCACGCTGCTCAGCACTGGTGTCGACGAAACCTTGAGCCAGCATTCGCGCGTGACCGTGGTTCGCATAGCCGCGAGCCGGGTGCCCACGCGCTTGCTGCAATACCAGATGTTCGCATTGCGCGCCGCTGCGTGGATTCGCGCTCATCGTCACGCGTTCGATGTAGTGCAGGTCAATGGCTTTATCGCGTGGACGGATTCCGATGTGAACGTCATCCACTTCGTCCACAACGCTTGGTACAAGAGCGGCTATTACCCGTTTCAGCTGACCGGCGGACTGCATGCCGCGTATCAACTGTTGTTCACGCGGCTCAATGCGTGGTGCGAACGCTGGGCGTTCAGTCGTGCACGCGTGCTGGTGCCGGTGTCGGAGAAGGTGAGTTCGGAACTCGTATCGCTTGGCATGTCGCGTGACAAGATCCGCGTGATCCATAACGGCGTGGATAACGTCGAGTTCTCGCCGGACTTGTCGCAGACATCGCAGCGCGAGCGTTTCAAGTTGCCCGAAGACCCGTTCATGGTGCTGTTCACGGGCGACCTGCGCAACGCGCGCAAGAACCTCGACACCGTGCTGCGTGCACTCGTGAAGTGTCCTTCCAATGTTCATCTTGCCGTGGCCGGCGGCGTGGCGAACAGTCCGTATCCGGCAATGGCCGCGGCGCTCGGCGTGGCGGATCGCGTGCATTTCGTCGGGATGATCCGCGATATGCCCACGCTGATGCGTTGCGTCGATGCATCTGTGTTCCCGTCGCGTTACGAAGGCATGAGCGTCGCGCTGCTCGAGGCGCTTGCCTGCGCGTTGCCGGTGATCACCGTGCACACGACCGGCGGCGCGGAAGTGGTCACGGAGGAGTGCGGCATCGTGCTGGACGATCCCGACAACGAAACGTCGATGGCCGAAGCCATCTCGCTGATTGCATCCGACCCGCTGCGTACGCGCGAAATGGGACAAGCAGCTCAGGCGCTGGCCGCGACGCTGTCATGGCAGACCATGGCAGCCCGCTATCTCGCGCTGTTCGAAGACATTGCGAGAACGAAAACGCGCAAGGCCGCTGGCCGCAACGCGCGGACTCGCCAAGAGGCTGTATCGATGAAGAGATGAACTGATCGACGCGTGTTGAAACGCTGTAGCCACAAGTACCCCGCAGTCACCAGCATAAGAAAGAAGGGCCCCAGCGCGCCAGGCGCCGCTTAACCTCGAACCAGACCTAGTTATGAAAATCGTTCACCTGGCCTCGCATGCGCAATGCAACGGCAACGGCGCCGTCAACGCGATGGTCGATCTGGCGTGCATGCAGGCGCGCGCCGGACACGACGTCGTGGTTGCTTCAGCAGGCGGTACCTTTGAGCCGCTGCTGCGTCGCCATGGCGTCACGCATTCGCTGCTGCATCAGTCGCGCCAGCCTTGGCGTGTGCCGGCCATGATCGCGGGGTTTGGCCGGTTGATCGAACGCTTCAATCCCGACGTCGTGCACGCGCACATGATGACCGGCGCATTGATCTCGCGCTTCGGCAGCATGCGCCGCCGCTTCGCGCTGGTCACCACCGTTCATCACGATATTCAGAAAGGCGCTTCGATGGTGCGGTTCGGTGATCGCGTGATCGTGATGAGCCACGCGGCCCGCGACGCGATGCTGGAGCGTGGCGTGCTCGCGAACACCTTGAGCGTGGTGGCAAGCGGCACGATCGGTTCGCCGCGTTTCCCCGCACGGCAGCCATCACCATTGCAGTTGCAGCATCCGAACGTGGTGTGCGTGGCAGCGATGTTCGAGCGTAACGGCGTTGCCGATCTGCTGCACGCGTTTGCGCATGTGCTGCAGACCCAAGAGCAGGCGCAAGACGCGCAGCTTTATCTGGTAGGAGAGGGAGCTGATCGCGGGGTGATGGAAAGTCTGGCCGAACAACTTGGCATTGCGAATCATGTCAGGTTCACAGGGTTCGTCCCGGATCCCCGGGCGTATCTGAACGAAGCGGATCTCTTCGTGTTCGCGGCTCACCAGGCGCCCGGGCCGCTGGCGATCAGCGAAGCGCGGGAGGCGGGTTGTGCGATCCTCGCGACCAAAGTAGGCGGTGTGCCGGAGATGCTGGAAAACGGCGGTGCAGGCGTGCTCGTTGCTCCACAGGAGCCGATGCAACTGGCCGCCAAGATGGGATGGCTGCTGATGGATTCACCGATACGTGCGCAATATGCTGCGCGTGCGAAGCTGAATCTGGAGCGCTTTTCGGTTGAGCGCGTGTACACGGAGCATCTGGCGGTCTATGAGCAAGCGATCGCGCGGTGCGAACGGAAGAACCGTCCGTCGACACGGCGTGCGCCGGCTGCGTGAGTGACGTGACGGGCAGCGCTGCACGGCCACACCGGTGCGCATTGCTCATTACGCATTGCGCTGCAGCGCGGTTGCCCCACGATGGCGAAATATCAGGGTGTGCTTGTGCAGTGTGTGCGGGCGCACTGAATCATCGGTCTAGTGAAAGTGTAATGGGCGCACTCGGCGCGACTCATCGAATAGGTCAGGCGCGCATCCCGGTCACGCGAGCCGGCCGGGTGCCTTGAACGGCGGATCGACCGAATAGCGTGCGGGCGTTCGCACGCGCACACAACGAAATAAATTTACCTGCTTAAATAGCGCATCAATCGATGCGTGTTCTTCACGCGTCCGTACCTGTATGACGCGTTCGGCCCTCAATCAGCTTCAATGCTTCAGGAGTCACTGTGGACGTGTCCCACTATCCGCTTACCGGTACCCCCAAGACGGGTGCTGCGAGTCTTCGCGTGCAGCCGGTCATTCTCGCCGGCGGTTCCGGCACGCGTCTGTGGCCGTTATCGCGGCAGCAGTTCCCCAAGCAACTCATCGAACTCATGGGCGCGGAATCGTTGCTCGAAGCCACGCTCCGCCGTCTTGACGGTCTGGATGTGGCGACCCACGACCGCGACACGGTGCACTTTGCGACCAGCGAAGAAATGATCGTGGTCTGCGGCAGTGAGCACAAGTTGCTGATTGCCCAGCAGATCGAGCGTAATGGCCGTCGAGCACGCATTGTGCTCGAGCCCTGCGCCCGCAATACTGCACCGGCGCTTACGCTCGCTGCGTTGGCGGCAGTGGCTGCCGGATCGGGCGATGACCCGGTCATGGTGGCCATGCCCGCCGATCACGCCGTGACCGACCTCGATGCGTTCCGTCGAACGATCGCCAAGGCGATCGAACACGCGGCAAGCGGCGCGCTCGTTACGCTGGGTGTCGTGCCCGACAAGGTCGAGACAGGCTACGGCTATATCAAGGCCGGCGCCGCTCTGGGGATGGCTGATGATGGCGCCCCTCAAGCGCGGGTGCTCGAACGGTTCGTCGAAAAGCCGCGCCGGGAAATTGCCGAGCAATATCTCGCGTCCGGCGAGTACTGGTGGAACAGCGGCATTTTCGTATGTCGGGCGTCGGTCTGGCTTGCCGCCATCGAGCACTTTCAGCCAGCTATCTACGCCGCGTGCGTGAGCGCGTCTGAACGTGGCTTGCATCAGGACGGCTTCACACAACTCGATCTCGGCGCGTTCGAAGCGTGCCCCTCCGATTCAATCGATTTCGCCGTCATGGAGCGGATAACGCAGACGCCTCAGTTTCCAGGCGTCGTGGTGCCGCTCACCGCCGGCTGGTCCGATGTCGGTGCGTGGGACGCCGTATGGGACCTGTCGAACAAGGACGACGACGGCAACGTTGCTCGCGGCCGTGTGATCTTCGAAGGGTCAACAGACAGTTTCGCGCATTCCGACGGCCGCCTGGTCGCGTGCGTCGGCGTGACCGGTGTCGTCGTCGTGGAAACGGCGGATGCGATCCTTGTTGCATCGAAGGACCGCGTGCAGGAAGTGAAGGCGATGGTAGGGCGCCTGAAAGCCGCCAAAGGCGCCGAGGCGCATGATCATCGTAAGGTTCAGCGGCCTTGGGGTTTCTATGATTCCATCGATCATGGCGAACGTTTCCAGGTAAAGCGCATTGTGGTGAAACCGGGCGCGCGGCTCTCGCTGCAGATGCACCACCATCGTGCGGAACACTGGATCGTCGTCCGAGGCACCGCTCTCGTCACCCGCGGGACAGAGACCTTTCTGGTCAGCGAAAATCAGTCCACGTACATTCCCCTCGGTACCACGCACAGGCTCGAAAACCCGGGCAAGACGCCGCTCGAAATGATCGAGGTGCAATCGGGGACGTATCTGGGCGAAGACGACATCGTGCGTTTCGACGATCAGTACGGACGCGCAACCGAGAAGGCGGCAGCAGGCTGAACACTGATGAGGGTGTGGCATGAAGATGGGGCGTTACGAAGCACTTAAATCACAGGTATCAAGAAGTACTTGATACAGCGATTGCCGAGGCAGTATCGCGAGACGCGAGGACCATAGGAAAGGGATAACCCTTGAGAGGGACATTCCGACTGGCGCTGGCGGTATTGAAGACGCAATTTATCGTGCACGGTCAGGGCTGCTGATTGGTCTGATCGATTTGATTGACCTGATGAATCAGCAGGACTCACCGGGCCTTCCGGCAAGCTTGGGGAAGCCCGCCGGACGCGCAGGGACACAATGTAGGGCAAGGGGAGAGGGGTGATGGACGAAAACAAAGAGCGATCACTGGTGGCTAAGGTGATGGACGGGCTCGTATCGGGCATCGTCGAACAGAAGTACGGCGCGATCCTGCCGCCGCAGGACGTCTTGTCGAAGGAGTTCGACGTGAGTCGGACCGTGATGCGAGAGGCCTTGAGCATGCTGCTCGCGCGTCACATGCTGGATGTGCGTCCCAAGACGGGCACGCGGATCCGGCCGATGAGCGACTGGCGGCTGATCGATGAGGACGTGGTGAGCTGGCGCTTCCGTGCGACGCCGGATCAGGCGTTCTTGCGCGACGTGATCGAGTTCCGCATGTTGATCGAGCCGCGTGCGGCCGCGTTGGCAGCAACCCGTGCGACGCCGGACGAAGTGAGCGGGATTCGCGATGCGTTCGACGCGCTTGCGTCGCTCAATGGCAGCGAGCCCGAGTATCAGGCCGCCGATGTCGCGTTGCATACGCGCATTGTGGCCGCGAGCGGCAACCAGTTTTTCCAGCAGATGACGGCTATCGTGCGGGGCGCGCTGGTGACGGTCTATCCGATCGTGGCGGGGATCGCGACCATGCGTGACGCGACGCTTGAAGCGCAGCGCCGCGTGGTGGAAGCAATCGAGGCTCACGATGCCGGGTTGTCCGAGCGCGCGATGAGCACGCTGATCGATGTCACCGCGGAGGAAGTCGGACGAGCCTTTTCGCTTGAACGCCGCGAGGACAGTTCGTCGCCACCGGTCGGCGAATCCGAGTCGGCCGGCGCCTGACGCCTGGTCGAAGCTTCGCGTCCGGGAGGGTTCCGGCGTGTCGAAGCTGGCCCGATGTTTCTGGTCACGTTTATCGTGGCCGGGCGCGAGCAGCGCCCTAATCGGGTTTTTACTTACGCAAACGTTTCACTCAATTTTCCTGCCTGACCTTGAAGCCTGATGGTCCGCGCGTCGAACGATACCCCTCCCAACCTATTCTCTTGAGCCTGGCGTTCCAAACGCGACGCGTTGCGCATGGTCGTGCATTCATCGTCCAGTCTTCACGCAGATCACTTGCGCGGCAGACAATGGGACAATGTGCGCATCGCCGGCCTTGGCCGACTATTCACATTGCATGCGGGGAGCAGGACAGATGAACGCACAGAGCACGATCCGCTGGGGCATCGTTGGCGCGGGAAACATTGCACACAGATTCGCTCAGGGGCTGGCCTTTGTGCCCGGCACGACGCTGGGCGGAGTCTGGTCGCGACGCCCCGAAACGGCGCAAGCGTTCGCCTCGCAGTTTCATACCAAGGCATACGAGAGCTTCGACGCGCTGCTCGAGAACATCGACGCGCTCTACATTGCGACGATGCAGGACAGCCATCCCCAGTACGCGCTGCGTGCTTTCCAGGCAGGACGTGCCGTGCTTTGCGAGAAGCCGGCGGCCGTCAACGCGCGGGCGTTGCAGGAAATGATCGACGTCGCGCGGTCATCGAAGCTGCTGTTCATGGAAGCGATGAAACCGCCGTTCTATCCGCTTTACACGCAGTTGCGCGACCGTCTTGCGGCTGACCCTATTGGTGAAATTGGTCTGGTTCGAGCCGGTTGTTCGATCGCGAACGTACCGCTTTCGCACCCCTCGTATTCGATGGAAATGGGTGGCGGCGCGTTGCTCGACATCGGTATCTATGAAGCGTTTCTCGCCGTGGACTGGCTGGGCGAACCGCTTGAGGTGCAGACTTTCGGGCGCGTCGGACAGACCGGCGTGGACACCTTCGCGAGCTTGAACGTGCGGCATGAACGGGGCGTTGCGCAGTTGTTCTGCGGGCTGGATCTGCAAGGCAAGGGCGACGCATTGCTGGCCGGCACCGGCGGCACGGTGACCATCCATGAAAACTGGTGGAATCCTGCACGCGCGACGATCCGCTATCTGGATGGCCGCACCGTTGAGCTGGATGCGCCGTTCGAAGGCGGTGGCTTGAACTACGAGACTGCGCATTTTTGCGAACTGCTGCGCAGCGGCGAGACCGAGAGCCCGATCATGCGGCACGCCGTCTCCATGCAGATGATTTCGATCACCGACGCGGCTCGCCGCGACCTAGGCGTGCGGTTTCCTTTCGAAACGGAATAGGCACGGGTCCATTTAATTTAAGCGCCATTTCAGGTTTAGACGTTAAGCTGCGTCGTCCTCACCCGCCGGCATTCTCCACCATGCGACTGTTACCCCGACTCTGGCGCGAATATCGGAACCTGATTGCGTTTCTCGTGTTAATGGCGCTGTTTCGCAGCGCTATCGCCGACTGGAACGTGGTGCCAAGCGGTTCCATGCTGCCCACCATTCGCGAAGGTGACCGGATTGTTGTCGACAAGATGGCGTACGACCTGCGCATTCCATTCACGCACGTCGCGCTTGCGCACCTCCACGATCCGCAGCGCGGCGACATTGTGACGGTGGATTCATCGGCGGCACATGAACTGATCGTCAAGCGGTTGATCGGGCTTCCCGGCGATGTGGTCGCGATGCGGGACAACGTGCTTTATATCGACGGCAAGCGGGCGGGTTATCAGCCAGTCGATATCACCGGAGTGGAGGGCGATGCGTCTTCGCCCGGCGAGTATCTTGACGAGAAGCTTGGGCACGTTACGCATGTGGTGAGATTGTCGGTGCTGGCGCCCAGTCCGCGACGCTCATTTGGGCCGGTGACGGTGCCTAAAGGCGAGTATCTGATGCTTGGAGACAACCGCGACGACAGCGCGGACTCGCGGTATTTCGGGTTTTTCCCACGCAGTGAATTAATGGGAAGGGCAACGCGGGTAGCGTATTCGCTGGATCCCGACCGGCATCATATGCCGAGACTGGACCGGTTCGGGGCGAGGCTGGATCCAAACGCCGCGCTCGCGCCAAAGGACAAATCCTGAGAGAGCAGTGCCGGCGAACGCTCCCTTCTTAATGTCTTCCCGGCAACGCCAGCCTTCGTTCGAACAACCGCTGCACGAATTCCAGGATGCTGCACAGCACCCAATACACCACGGCGGCAGCGAGATATAACGGCAACGGCTGATACGTCGCCGCGATCACTTCCTGCGCACTCCGGAGCAATTCAGTCACCGTGATCACGGAAACAAGCGAGGTATCCTTGATCAGGCTGATGAGGCTATTGGAAAGGCTGGGCACGGCAATCCGCAATGCCTGCGGTCCAATCACATACCGCAACGTCTGCATCCTCGACAAACCCAAGCTATAGGCCGCCAGCCACTGCCCACTCTGGATCCCGAGAATGGCGCCGCGCATGCTTTCGGAAAGATAAGCCGCCACATTCGCCGATAACGCGATCACCCCCGCCGGCGTGGGATCGAGCGAAATACCCAGGCTCGGCAGTCCGTAATAGATCACGAAGATCTGCACCAGCAGCGGCGTACCCCGCATGACACTCACATAAGCGCGCCCAATGCCGACCAGCGTGCGGCTTCGGCTGATGCCCATGGTCGCGAGTATCGTGCCCGCGATCAGGCCGAAGAACATCGAATAGACCGCGAACTTGATCGTCAGGACGGCGCCTTGTGCAAGGGCCGGTATGGATTGAACGAGCAGGGATGTCGTGGACATGGGGCAATAGAGTAGGCGTTACGTCGGAGGCGGGCATCAAATGCAAAGGGCGGCATCCCGAAGAAGCCGCCCCGATGCCGAACGCGTGAGGGTCCGGTTTTTAAAGCGCCGGCTTGCGTCACCGGCTTGCTTCGCTGGCTTATTTTGCTGGCTTCGTCACGTCGATACCGAACCACTTGTCCGAGATTTTCGTGAACGTACCGTCGGCTTCGAGCTGGGTCATTGCGTCATCAATGGCTTTCTCGAACTTCGGATTACCCTTCTTGAACGGAATCCCCGACGGATTGCCCGGGCCCACATTCGCGCCCGTGCGCAGCGGCAACTGCGAGTTCTTCATCAGGTACGCAAGCATCAGGCGGTCGTTCAATGCAGCGTCCAGACGGTTCGACGCCAGATCGCGCAGGTACTCAGGCGCGCCCGGATACGTCTTCACATCGATACCCGGAACGGCCTTCGCCATGTCCATGTAGTTTGTGCCCAAACCCACGCCAAGCTTCTTACCCTTCAGGTCGTCAAGCGTCTTGAAGTCGCGCGTGTCGTCCTTGCGCTGAATCAGTTGCGCATTCGAATACGTGTAGGCAGGCGAGAAATCGAGCGTCTGCTTGCGGGCATCGGTAATGCCGACCTGGTTCACGATCACATCGAACTTGTCAGCCTGCAGACCCGCGATGATCCCGCTCCATTCAGTCGTCACGAACACCGGCTTCACGCCTAGCTTCGCTGCAACCGCCTTCGCGATGTCGACGTCGAAGCCAACGAGTTCACCTTGCGGCGTCTTCGAGTTGAACGGGGGGAACGTACCTTCCAGGCCGATGCGCAACGTACCGCGTTGCTTGACCGAATCCAGCAGGTCTTCTGCGTGTGCGACGGCCGAGAGCGATGCGCCGATCAAGCCTGCCACGAGCACTTTTTTGAAGAGAGAGAGTTTCATGAGGTGGATTGCCTTTGTCCTGGTTTTTTGTCAGTAATCTAAAGTGCAGCGATGATAGCTAAAACGCAATGCGCTCTTCAGATCGTTTGCTCATGTGGGTATGAGCGTGTGTAGTCAAAAAAGACGCGGTCATGCAGCGGCACTCGCGCGGGCCAGCGCTTCGACGCATTCTGTCACGAGCGCCGGGCCCCGGTAGATCAAGCCCGTGTAGATCTGCACGAGCGATGCACCCGCTGCGAGTTTCTCGCGCGCGTCGTCGCCCGACATGATGCCGCCCACGCCAATGATCGGCACTTCGCTGCCCAATTCCGCACGCAACTTGCGGATCACTGCATTCGATGCTTCGAAAACCGGCTTGCCTGACAAACCACCGGCTTCATCGCCGTGTTTCATGCCCGTCACCGCAGTGCGCGACAGCGTTGTGTTGGTCGCGATCACGCCATCAATCTTGTGGCGTAGCAGGGTCGCGGCAATCTCCTTGACCTGCTCGTCGTCGAGATCGGGGGCGATCTTCAACGCGAGGGGCACGAGCTTGCCGTGCAGGTCGGACAGACGTTGTTGTTTGTCCTTCAGCGCGCCGAGCAGTGCGTCCAGTTCGCCCGCGCCTTGCAACTGGCGCAGGTTTTTCGTGTTCGGCGACGAGATGTTGATCGTCACGTAGCTCGCGAACGGATACACACGTTCGAGGCAATACAAGTAATCTTCGGCAGCGCGTTCTATGGGGGTATCGGCATTCTTGCCAATATTCAATCCCAGCACGCCGCGATACCGCGCGGCCTTGACGTTCTCGACAAACTGGTCGACGCCGCGGTTGTTGAATCCAAGCCGGTTGATCAGCGCCTGCGCGTCGGGCAGGCGAAACATGCGCGGGCGCGGATTGCCGGGTTGCGCGCGCGGTGTGACCGTTCCCACTTCGATAAATCCGAACCCGAGCGATGCCAGTCCGTCGATACAAGCCCCGTCTTTGTCCAGCCCCGCCGCAAGTCCGACCGGATTGCGAAAGCTCAGGCCCATGACGGTACGCGGTGAATCAGCGGCGCGCTCGGCGAGCATGCCGGCCAGGCCGGTGCGGCCGGCGGCGCCCAGCATACGCAATGTCAGGTGATGGGCATCTTCCGCATCCATGCGAAAAAGTTGCGCGCGGGCGAGCGGGTAGAGAGAGCTGAACACGAGGAGGAAAGGCCGGAGCGGCGTAAATTGAGACGCGCCATTTTAACGGCTTTGCGCGGGCCCGCCGAAAAGCGATGACACGCCGATGAAAAGCGCCTTGGACAATGCCGGGGGAGAGAATGTCGCAGGAGCGCCGTCGAGGTCAGCGCCGCGCTTTGTCTGCGGGCATCTTGCCTGGCATGGGCGGTGTTCCGGCGGAGTGCATCGTAGTGGGATCGAGCAAGCTCCAGTGCCCGTCGATCAAGCCCTCCAGTGGCCGGAAATTCGCCTTGTACGCCATTTTGTCGCTCTCACGAATCCAGTAACCCAGATAGACGTGAGGCAAATCCAGGCTGCGCGCTTGCTCGATCTGCCACAGGATGTTGTAAGTGCCGAAGCTGGTGTGCGGCAGGCCGGGTTCGAAAAACGTGTAAACCGACGAAAGTCCGTCGCCGAGAATGTCGATCATGCTGATCATGCGCAGCGTGCCGGGCTCCGGCGGATCATCGACGAGACTGTTGTGCAGGCTTGCATCCGGATCCGCAGAGTCTGCGGGGTTGCCGGCGCGCACAGGCTCGCGGAATTCCACGAGGCGCGAGTTGATCCGGCTTTGCAGCAAAAATTGCTCGTACTGGTCGCGGCTGTCGCGATCCATGCCGCCGCCCGCGTGCCGCGCCGACTGATATCGCATATAGAGCGCGTAGTGCTCTTCGTCGTAGTGCAGCGGTGCGACGCTCGCCACCAGCCCGCCATGCTGCTTCCAGACGCGCCGCTGGGTGCGGTTCGGCTTGAAGTTTTCAATAGGCACGCGCACCGGCACGCAGGCGCGGCAGCCGTCGCAATATGGGCGATAGGTGAAGACCCCGGAGCGCCGGAAACCCGCCTTGACGAGTTCGGTGTAGACGTCGGAGTTGATCAGGTGACTGGGCGTCGCGACCTGAGAGCGCGCAATGCGCCCGTCCAGATAGCTGCAGGGGTACGGCGCCGTTGCATAGAATTGCAACGCCGAAAGGGGAGAAAGCGGCAGCTCATTGGGGTGAGTCACGTTGGCAGCTCTCGTTCTAAACGTATAACTTACTTACCGTCCCAACCGTGCCGCAGCGGTTCGATGCAGGGCGGAAATCCTCGGTCGTTTCGCTATTTTGCCTGCGACGCATGACGTCTGATCGTCACGTTCGATCATGGCGGATGTCTTCGAAACCGGTCTCATTCATTCAGGTGGCAACACGGGAGGCCGAAGCGTTTCAAGCAGCGCATATTTGTCGAACCGCCAGGGCACCGGCGGCTCGCCGACCGCCCCGCGCAGATGTCTCACAAATACCTTGCGGGAGATCTCCCGGCCGCCCAGGGAGGCCAGATGCGACGTATTCTGCTGGCAGTCTATCATCTCTATTTTATGGTGGCGCAGGTGTCCGATGAGCGCCGCGAGCGCAATTTTCGAGGCATCGGTGCGATGCGCGAACATCGATTCGCCGAAAAACATCCGCCCGAACGACACGCCATAAAGACCACCCACGCGCTTGCCCTCGAACCACGTTTCAATGCTGTGCGCCCGTCCTTCGCGATGCAGCGAGGAATACGCTTCCACGATATCCGCCGTGATCCACGTGCCGCGCTGGCCTTCGCGCGGCGTCTGGGCGCACGCACGCATCACGCCGGCGAAATCTTCGTCCACGCGAATTTCCCACGATGCCTCGCGCAACACCCGCCGCAGCGTTTTACGCAATGAATCGGAGACTTTGAATTCGTCGGGAATCAGCACCATGCGCGGATCGGGACTCCACCAGAGCACCGGCTGGCCATCGGAATACCACGGGAAAATGCCGCGCTGATACGCATCCACAAGACGGCTGCTCTGCAATTCAGCGCTGGCCGCAAGTAATCCGGGCGCGCCGCTTGCCTCGTCGAGCGCGCGCTCGACAGGGGGGAACGGATCGTCGGAGGCGAGCCAGGGAACCATGATTCTCGGGAGTGATCAGCGCGGGGCGCTCAGCCTTCGCGCAGCGAGCGGAAGATGTCGCCGGTATGCAGCGCGTAATTGCCGGCGGCGCGGTCGGCGAAGAAGAAACGCAGCGTCTGCCCGACCGTCGGGAAGGCGATTTCGTCCCAGGGGATGTCGCTCTCGTCGAAGAGTTTCACTTCGAGACTTTCCTCTCCGGCGTCGATGTCCAGATCCAGCAGCCGTGCCAGATAGAAGAGATGCACCTGGTGCACATGAGGCACGTTCAGCAGCGTGAAGAGACTCTGGATTTCGACGCGTGCGCCGGCTTCCTCTAGCGTTTCGCGCGAGGCACCTTCGCTGGTGGTTTCGCCCATTTCCATGAAACCCGCCGGCAAGGTCCAGTAGCCGTAGCGCGGTTCGATCGCGCGCCGGCAGAGCAGCACCTTGTCGTCCCAGACCGGCACGGTCCCGACCACATTGCGCGGATTCTGATAATGCACCGTGCCGCAATTGCCGCAGACGTAGCGCTGGCGGTTATCGCCAGGCGGAATGCTCAGGCCGACCTCGTGGCCGCAGACGGAACAGAATTTCATAGGGGAGAAGTCTGAAAGTGTCGTGCGAGTGTATCACCGAGCCCGTGTCGCGCAGCAGCGCGGGCGGCAGTCGAAAAAGCCGCCGCCAAGCCGGAGTGGGTGCCTGGGCGCAGCATTGTCCAGCACTTGTCCAGATGGCCGATGAGCCCGGATCGGACACAACCGGGCGGACGCTAGCTGCCGGCTTCTCGTTACAATAAGTGCTTCGGACGCGACGCTTTTGGCGCTGCCCCTGCTCATTTACGGCCTATACGAATCCCGACGATGTCCACCACGCCCGCCGCTCCACGCCCGCCAATGCTGTCCACTGCCGACGCACTCGCCACCTTGCTGGCGGCTGCGCGCCAAGTGGACGGCGCGCAAACCGTCGATACCTTCGACGCACTCGGTCGCGTGCTGGCTGCGGCCGTCGTATCGCCGCTCGACGTGCCGCCCATGCGTACCAGTTCCATGGACGGCTACGCGGTGCGGGCCGCGGATCTCGCCGGCGCGTCCGATGCGAACGCCGTGACGCTACCCGTGTCGCAGCGTGTGCCGGCTGGCCAGACTGCCGAGCCGCTGGCTGCCGGGACGGTCGCGCGCATCTTCACCGGTGCCACCGTGCCGCCGGGCGCGGACTCCATCGTGATGCAGGAAATGGTTCGCTCCGATAACGCCGGCGCGACCTTCTCCCAGGTGCCGGCGGAGGGCGAATGGATCACGCAGCAAGGCGCCGACATCCGTCGCGGCTCCGTGATCCTGCCGGCAGGCACGCGGCTGACGCCGCAGGCGCTGGGGCTCGCGGCATCGGTGGGAAGCGCTGCGCTCGACGTGGTGCGCAAAGTGCGCGTGGCCGTGTTTTTTACCGGCGACGAACTCACCATGCCGGGCGAGCCGTTGCGCCCCGGTGCAATCTACAACTCGAATCGTTTTACGCTGCGCGCGTTGCTCGAAAAGTTGGGTTGCGACGTGACCGACCTCGGTATCGTGCCTGACCGTCTGGACGCCACTCGCGAAACCCTGCGGCAGGCGGCGCGTGATCATGACCTGATCCTCACGTGCGGGGGGGTGTCGGTTGGTGAGGAAGATCATGTGAAACCGGCTGTGGAAGCCGAAGGCCGCATTTCCATGTGGCAGATTGCGATGAAACCCGGCAAACCGCTCGCGTTCGGCGCGGTGCGGCGCGAGTCGGCCGATCAAAGCGGCGGAGAGGCATTTTTTATTGGATTGCCGGGCAATCCGGTCTCCAGTTTCTGCACGTTCCTGCTGTTCGTGCGGCCGTTCATCCTGCGGTTGGCGGGCGCTGAAGCGGTTGAGCCGCGCGTGTACTCCATGCGGGCCGACTTCATGCAAAAGAAGGGTGACCGGCGCAACGAATTCCTGCGTGCACGCGTGAACGAATCCGGCGGCCTGGAGGTGTTCGGGAATCAAAGCTCGGCTGTGTTGACATCCACGGTATGGGGCGACGGCCTGATCGACAACCCGCCGAATCACGCTATCCAGGCCGGTGAGACCGTGCGTTTTATCCCGTTTTCAGAACTGATGCGTTGAGTTGCGTCGAAGGCAATCATGAAAGTTGAATTAAGGTTTTTTGCGGGCGTGCGTGAAGCGCTGGGCGTGGCGAACGAGAGCGTGGATGTGCCGGACAGCGTATCCAGCGTCGGCGACGTGCGCGCCTGGCTGCGCATGCGCGGCGGTGCATGGGCGGAAACGCTTGCCGAGGGCCGCTCGCTGCGCATGGCGTGCAATCACGAGATGACGGACCCGTCGCGGCGCATCACGGAAGGCTGCGAAGTCGCGTTTTTCCCGCCCGTCACGGGAGGCTGAGATGACGCGAGTACGCGTGCAGGAAGCCGATTTCGATCTCAGCACGGAAGTCGCCGCGTTGCGCGCGGATAACCCCAAGGTGGGCGCGGTGGCGTGTTTTGTCGGTACGGTGAGGGATTTGAACGAGGGCCAAACGGTCCAGGCGATGGAGTTGGAACACTATCCGGGCATGACCGAAAAGGCGCTGGAGGCCATCGCCGAGCAGGCTCGGGACCGCTGGCCGGGATCGGACGTGCTGATCGTGCATCGCGTGGGGAAACTCTTGCCGCTCGACCAGATTGTGCTGGTCGTGACAACCGCCGTGCACCGGGCGCAAGCGTTCGAATCGTGTGCGTTCGTGATGGATTATCTGAAAACGCAGGCGCCGTTCTGGAAGAAGGAAACGACGGAACACGGCGAGAAATGGGTCGATGCCCGTGAATCCGACGACGCTGCGTTGACGCGATGGAATCTGAGTGCGCAAAAAGGGGCGGGGGCGTAAGCAATCCGCGGCCAGCGCTGCTTTCCGCTGTGTCGCTGGCGACCTGGGCGGGTGCGCCCAGGCGTAAGTAATTATGTTTCGTTCGATTCGTCGCGTTGTTCGGTATCTTCAACACTCGACAGCCCGACTGGAAAGGGTCCACCGCGGCTCCGGTCGGGCAACTCCGTTGAAGGCTCGTTTTCGCCGCGACCCGTGCGCAGACGCTTGAGCGATGCCATCAAAGCGAGTTGTTCGTCCGGAATGGCGTAATCCCAGCCGAATTTGCTCAGTTGCAGGCTTTGCGCAATACGCAGCGCTGGCTCCATGAACTGCACGGCAGCGGTAGGCTCGTAGCGGGTGTTGACGGTATCGAGGAAAAGCGTGAGCCAGCGGGCGAAGTGCTGGGGTCCAATATCGCCGAGTGGCCGGTGCGCCTCTTGAACGTTGCCCCTGTATCCCTTCGTTCCAAGCACCAGACTCGACCAGAAGGTCGTCATCTTCGCCAAATGCGCGTCCCAACGCCCAGCGAGTTCGCGGGCGAAGATGGGTCCAAGCAGGACGTCATCGTCCACACGCCGGTAGAACGCGTGGACCAGTTCCCGGATATTGTTTTCGTCGGGTTCCGCGATTCGGACAAATGGCGTCGGCAATGGCGCCGGCTGGCTGGACGGTTCAATCAGGGGCTTGCTCATAAGGTTCGATAACAGGATTCAGTGGAGATTTATTCTGGCAGGCGAAATGCAGATCAGTGACTCTTGAAAACGGAGAGCGCATTCCGACTGGCCGGATATTAGTAAATACCAATTACAGCAGACGATTGACGGGAACAGAATAAACTACGAACCTATCGCCAAATGGGCTCATGAAGCGCGTCGACGAAGCGGGCGCACAAGGCCGGCTTATGGAATCAACGTCATACGCGCCATCTGTAAATGGGGCCAGAAAATGCTGGCCGTTGATTTAAGCAAATGAGCCGTGCGAATGAGTCAGGTCAAAAACTGCGACTAATACGCGCGGCAATTAAGCGAAGTGAGGTTGATTGACACCCTGCTGACTGTGGTCATGATAATCGACGTTTAATCGTGACGTAGTGGATGACGCCAAGCGGCGATTGGCCGCAGCGGTTGTGGCGAGGTGGCCGACGGCACGCTGAACGGTTCGTCTCAGGCGCGGCCGATCACGGTCAGGTGTAGCGTCTGCCTGCCTACTCGTGCCGCGCGATGGCGTACCCTTACCCTTATCCGTGCAATTAAAGCTTTGCTACGCTCCGGACCGACGTGAACATGCGATCGGCTCATTCGACAGATTCCGCGACTGATACGCGACTAATTACGCGAAAAACGCAATCCACCCATGCGACTGACCGATTACACCGACTATTCGTTGCGCGTCATGCTCTATTTGGCCGTCCGGCCCGAGGGGCTGTCGACCATTCAGGAGATCTCCGATGCCTACGGGATCTCCAAGAACCATCTGATGAAGGTGGTGCAGCGGCTTGGAGAGCTGGGCTGGGTGGAAACCGTACGCGGCCGTAACGGCGGTCTGAGGCTCGACCCGCGCACGCGCTCGCTGAGCGTAGGCGAGGTCGTGCGCAAGACAGAGAACGATTTTTCGATAGTCGGTTGCTTCGCCGATGAAAGCGAACCCCATCGGCATTGCGTGATCCAGTCCCATTGCAAGTTGCGAGGGCTGTTCGCGGCTGCACGCGATGCGTTTCTCGCGGAACTCGACCAGCATACGGTTGGCGATCTGGCGTCGCCGGCTGATGAACTCGCGGGCGCGCTCGGCATCGTGCGATTCATGCCGGCCGCGGCGGGCCTCAATCGTATCGCCGGGCATGGCTGACTGAGTGAGTGGCTGAGTGAGTGACTGAGCGCAATTTGCCCGGCAGACTCGCCTGACCCGCGCTGATTCTTCGATCTGGATCAGCCCATCGCCGTCACGATCCGATCACAATAGACCCTGACCGGTCCCTGACACCCACGCTCGACGAACGCCAACGTACGGTGCGGTTCCCGACTCGACGTTTTTGCACATCACGACCAGGATCAACCGTTAACAACCGCTATTAGCCGCCCGGCACCACCCAAGCGCGTCAATCGGCATTTCGCAGAAAAATGCGGTTTTTGGGCAGCGGAACGCTTGAAAGTGCCGGATCACGCCTCATTTTGAACACATCCCGATTTGGAGGTCTCAATATGAGAATCGACAAGCTAACTACGAAGTTCCAGGAAGCACTCGCTGACGCGCAGAGTCTCGCCGTCGGCAATGACAATCAATATATCGAACCAATTCACCTGCTTTCCGCGCTGATCGCGCAGCAAGACGGTTCGGCGCGCTCGCTGTTGTCGCAGGCAGGCGTGCAGGTTCAGGCGCTGCAAACCGCGCTCAAGGACGCCATGACGCGTCTGCCGCAAGTCCAGGGCACGGACGGCAATGTCCAGGTCAGCCGCGATCTCGCCGGCTTGCTGAACAGCGCCGACAAAGAAGCGCAGAAGCTCAACGACACGTTTATCGCGAGCGAGATGTACCTGCTTGCCATCGCCGACGACAAGGGCGAAGCCGGCCGTATCGCCAAGCAACACGGCCTCACGCGCAAGGCGCTCGAAGCGGCGATCAATTCGGTTCGCGGCGGTGCGCAGGTGAATAGCCAGGACGCCGAGAGCCAACGCGGCGCGCTGAAGAAATACACCGTCGACCTGACCGAGCGCGCACGCGCCGGCAAGCTCGATCCGGTCATCGGCCGGGACGACGAAATTCGCCGTTCCATCCAGATCCTGCAACGCCGGACGAAGAACAATCCGGTGCTGATCGGCGAGCCGGGCGTGGGCAAGACGGCGATTGTGGAAGGTCTCGCGCAGCGGATCGTGAACGGCGAAGTGCCGGAATCGCTGAAGAGCAAACGCGTGCTGTCGCTTGATATGGCGGCGTTGCTGGCCGGCGCCAAGTATCGCGGGGAATTCGAAGAGCGGCTCAAATCCGTGCTCAGCGATATTGCCAAGGACGAAGGCCAGACCATCGTTTTCATCGATGAAATTCATACCATGGTGGGTGCCGGCAAAGCCGAGGGTGCCATGGACGCCGGCAACATGCTCAAGCCGGCGCTCTCGCGCGGCGAGCTGCATTGCATCGGTGCAACGACGCTCGACGAGTATCGGAAATACATCGAAAAGGACGCAGCGCTCGAGCGCCGGTTCCAGAAGGTGCTGGTCGATGAACCGTCGGTGGAAGCGACCATCGCGATCCTGCGCGGGTTGAAGGAACGGTACGAGCTGCATCACGGCGTTGAAATCACCGATCCGGCGATCGTCGCGGCGGCGGAACTGTCGCATCGCTATATCACGGACCGTTTTCTCCCCGATAAAGCCATCGACCTGATTGACGAAGCAGCGTCAAGGGTCAAGATGGAAATCGATTCGAAGCCCGAAGAGATGGACCGGCTCGATCGGCGGTTGATCCAGCTGAAGATCGAGCGCGAAGCCGTGAAGAAGGAAAAGGACGAGGCGTCGCAGAAGCGCTTGCAGTTGATCGAGGCTGAAATCGAGCGGCTGGGTCGCGAGTATTCCGATCTAGAGGAAATCTGGATGGCGGAGAAAGCGGCCGTGCAAGGCAGCGCGACGCTGAAGGAAGAGATCGAGAAAGTGCGTGCGGACATCGTGCGGTTGCAGCGCGAGGGCAAGTTAGAGAAGGTTGCCGAATTGCAGTACGGCAAGCTGCCCGGGCTCGAGGCGCAACTGAAGCAGGTGACGCAGTCCGAGACCGCGGAGCAGAGCAACCCCACACGGCCGCGCCTCTTGCGCACGCAAGTGGGCGCCGAGGAAATCGCGGAAGTGGTGTCGCGTTCCACCGGCATTCCCGTGTCGCGGATGATGCAAGGCGAGCGCGAGAAACTGCTGCAGATCGAAGGCAAGCTGCATGACCGCGTGGTGGGTCAGGACGAAGCGATTGGTGCAGTGGCCGATGCCATCCGCCGTTCGCGCGCCGGGTTGTCGGACCCGAACCGTCCGTATGGTTCGTTCCTGTTCCTTGGGCCGACGGGTGTGGGCAAGACTGAGTTGTGCAAGGCGCTCGCAGCGTTCCTGTTCGATTCGGAAGATCACATGATCCGTATCGACATGAGTGAGTTCATGGAGAAGCACAGCGTCGCGCGGTTGATTGGCGCGCCGCCGGGTTATGTCGGTTATGAGGAAGGCGGTTACCTGACCGAGCTGGTGCGTCGCAAGCCGTACAGCGTGATCCTGCTCGATGAAATCGAGAAGGCGCATCCGGACGTATTCAACGTGCTGCTGCAAGTGCTCGACGACGGACGCATGACTGACGGGCAAGGGCGCACCGTGGACTTCAAGAACACGGTGATCGTGATGACATCGAATCTTGGATCGCACGTGATCCAGTCGATGGTCGGTGAGCCGCACGAAGCGGTGAAGGAAGCCGTCTGGGAAGAGGTCAAGCTGCACTTCCGGCCGGAATTTCTGAACCGGATTGACGACGTCGTGGTGTTCCATTCGCTCGACCGCGAGAACATCCAGATGATCGCGAAGATCCAGTTGCAACGGCTGCACGAGCGGCTCGCGAAGCTGGAGATGCAACTCGACGTGTCGGAGGCGGCGCTGGAGCATATCGGCAAGGTGGGTTACGACCCGGTGTTTGGTGCTCGGCCGTTGAAGCGCGCGATCCAGCAACAGATCGAGAACCCGGTCGCAAAGCTGATTCTGGCCGGCAAGTTCGGACCGAAGGACGTGATCCCCGTCGATATGCGGGATGGCGAGCTGGTGTTCGATCGCGTTGTGCATTAAGGGACGCGGGCTGGATCCACGTATTGCTGCTGTTGAAGAACGCCCGACGAAGTTTGTCGGGCGTTTTTTATTGGTCAGGCTTGGGCGGGTTTACCTGATTAGCAGTCACCGAGCGCCGTGCTAATCTTCGAAAAACTTATCTGACGTCTGATCTAAAATTGCGCATTATGAGTATATAGTCTATGAAAATGCAAAAAAGTAATTACCAGACGTCTGACTTCTAAAATAACACGTTATCCAAATTTCCATGACAAAACTCCAGATGCTGTTGGCGGCGGCCGTTGTGTGCGCCGTATCGGTCAACCTTCAGGCAAAGACCGGTGATCAGGCATCGCTAGACGCTGCCGTCCAGCGCCTGCACGCCGCAATGATCGCGGCCAACGGCGACGAACTGAAGGCACTCACCGCCAGCACCTTGAGCTACGGTCACTCGAACGGATCGGTCCAGAATCAGCAGGTGTACATCGATACGCTGACGAGCGGCCAGACCCACTATCTGCGTATCGACCTGACAAAGCCGAGCACGACGCTAGCCGGCGATAACGCCATCGTGCGCGATCATTTCTCGACGACGGTCGAAAGCGGCGGCAAGAAGACCGACGTCGAGCTGGATCAACTGATGGTGTGGAAGAAGTCCGGCAAGGGCTGGAAGCTACTCGCTCGCCAAGGCTACAAATATTGAATCCGGCTGCATGAGCGCCAGCGCTCGCCGCACCAACAAAAAGGGGCAACGGATCACTCCGTTGCCCCTTTTTGTTTCTTTTACTGCTGCCTAAAACCAGGCGAAAAACGCTTACGCCTTCGGTTCTTCGCTCTTGCCGAACAGGCCTGCCAGACCACCGAGGCCACCAAGAGACCCTAGCAGGCTTCCCACGTCCAGCTTGCCGTCTGCCGGCACCTGGCCGTCCGGCGTCGCGTGATTCACGAGATGCGGCAACACTGAAGCCAGGATGCCGGAAACCTGATCGCCGGACAGACCCGCTTTCTGTGCCAACTCGCTGACCGCATCCGAACCAAGCACATTCGTCACGGTGTCCGAACTGATGGGTTTGTTTTCGCCGTTGCCGACCCACGACGAGACGATATCGCCCGCGCCATTTTCATGGAATCGCTGAATCAAGCCGTTCAGGCCGCCGGGCTGGTTGTTGACGAATTCCATCGCAATCGCGACTAGGCCGGACTGTGCGCCGCCACCTTGAGACGAGTTGCCGAAGGAGGAGGCGAGGGTATCGAGTAGGCTCATGGCTGTCTCACTTGAAAACGATGCTGGTTAAATGCCGTCCGGCATCATGCCGGTTTGCCAGTGCCGGACGGAAAACGTGCCGTTCGTTGAGGAACGGCCGGACTGTTTCTGCTGCAAGGCGAACTGGGCGGCATGAATTCGAGCTATGCGTTGCTGGCCATTCCACTCTCTGGTTCATGCCGAACTGCTTCGCCGTCCTCAGGTTGCTGCCGCGTCGCTGGCGGCTTTCTTTTTCTTGGACTTCTTCGCCTTGGCGCCACTCGCTCCTGACGCCGCGTCGGCCGTCGCTGTGGGTGCCGTGCTGGTCGCCGCGCTCGAGCTAGCCGCCGCGCCGGCCTTGGCTTTCTTACCCTTCTTGCCCTTGGTGGTAGAAGCCGCGTCCGGCGTCGCTGCAGGTGTGACTGCCGGCGTCGTGGCCGTGGTCGCGGCGGGTGACGTAGCGGCGGTTGCGGCCGTGGACGATTTCACCGTCGACTTAGCGGGCGATGCGGTGTCCGCGTTGGTCACTGTCCGTGTCTTGCCGGCCTTCAACCCCGAGGGCGGCGCGGATGATCCGCCGATCGTCAGTCCGGCCTGCTCCAGATTCGTCACGGATTTCGCGCCGAGGCCTTTCACGCGGCTGGCGAGATCGTCTGCATCCTTGAACGGGCCGTTCTTCGTCCGTTCATCGATGATCGCTTTCGACTTCACCGGCCCCAGCCCCTTGACCGCTTCAAGGGAGGTTTGGTCCGCCGTATTGACGTCGACGGCCGCGAACGCGGCGCCTATGGACAACGCGAGGGCCAGACAAAGCATCAACAGCTTTTTAAGCATGACAAGTGCTCCAGGTTGAAAAAATAAAAAGAGGAATCGATGCCAGCCTAACTGGAGCCGGGCCAGAAAGTCCAACAAGCATAGGACAAAATGCGGGTCAGGATAATGCCAGTGACCCCTGTCCGGTGTGAGCGGGATTAATTTTTACAACATCACTGGCTGTTATTTTGCCGGTTGTACCCAATCCGCTGACTAGTTTCAATTCGTTTAGCGATTATCACCAGACTCATGGCGGATGAAGTCGGGTCGGTCCAGATTTAACAATTCGGGATATAAGCTTGTCGGATTTGACGCTATCCGCATTCGATTCTTAATCCCGATCAACCCTTTGTCTTGATTTTGGCAAACGCGCCGCGTACTTCGAATTTCACGGAATCGACGACTACGCCCTGGCGGTCGACCAGTTCCAATGTGTGATGGCCCGGCCAAGGCAACCATGCCATTCGTGTCGAGCTGGTTGAGCGGGAAGGGCCGGCCAATTTGCCGTCCAGCCGCCACACGCTGCCCGCAGGGGCGCTTTGCGCGCTCTCGAACCAGACCCGCTGGCGTGCGGCGGGAATATCGGGATCGAGCGCGAAAATAGTGCCGTCGGTGGGAGACGAGATCCGGGCCGTGCCGTTGCGTACGGCCGCGCCTTCCGCATTCGACGACAACCCGATCCGCGACATTTGCGTGCCGCTCAGGAACCAGTCGTCGCGTGCCGGCTCGATATCGTTTTGATAAACAATCATGGTCTGAACCACGCCCGGCGGCGCGATGGGCGCGCGGCTTGGCGTGCGCCGGTGCAGGTAGTTCACCAGCGCAGCCCACACCGGCGCTGCACCCGTGACGCCGGAGACGTCCCACATCGGCTCACCGTCCGCGTTGCCCACCCATACGCCCACCGTATAGCGCGAAGTGTAGCCGACCGCCCAGTTATCGCGCATGTCCTTGCTCGTGCCGGTTTTCACGGCGCTGAAAAAGCGCGTGGCGAGGACGCTGTCGAAACCGAAAGTGCGTGTGCGCGCGTTGTTATCGGCGAGGATGTTCGTCACGATAAAACTGGCTTGCGGGCTGAAAACTCGCGTACCGGATGCAGCGGCGGTATGCGCCGGCAAGTCGGACATCGGCCCGGTAAGACCGCCGTTCGCGAGCGTCCGATACGCGTTCGCGAGGCTCGCGAGCGTCACGTCCGCGCTGCCGAGCGCGAGACTGAAGCCGTAGTAATCGCCGGCTTGCGTGAGCGGCAGGCCGAGTGACACCAGCGTTTTTGCGAACCGGTGCGGCGTGACCATCACGAGCGTGCGCACCGCCGGCACATTCAGCGACGACCCGAGCGCGGTGCGCATGCTCACCCAACCCTTGAAATCGTGATCGTAGTTTTGCGGGATATACAGGCCGCCGCCGGTGGCGAGATCGAGCGGGGCGTCGTCGAGTAAAGAGGCCGGGGTTAGACGTTTTTCGTCGATAGCCTGAGCGTACAAGAACGGCTTCAGCGTCGAGCCGGCCTGGCGCAACGCGACGACGGCGTCGACTTCCGGCGCGTTCGACAAGCCGCCCGCCGAGCCGACCCACGCGAGGATCTCGCCGCTGCGGTTATCGATGACGATCGCGGCGCCATCGTGCACATTGCGCTGATGCGCGCGCGAGTTGAGTTCGAGCAAGGTGCGCGCGAGCGAGTCGCGGGCAAAGCGCTGCAACGACGCATCGAGCGTGGACTGGACCCGCGCGCCGGCTGCGGGATGCACTTCGCCGGCCACGCGGCGCGCGAAGTGCGGCGCGAGCGCGTCGTCGCCCGAGGACCTTGCAGAGGCTGAAGCGGTTCGCGTGAGCGTCAATTGCACGTAGCTGTCGAGGTTCGCGCAAGGGTCGGTGGCAGCAGGTCGCGCCCGATCCATGTCACGCAAAATGCCGCACGTCCGCGCCGATACCTTCGCGTAATTCGCATTCGGCGCACGCACCAGCGCGGCGGTCAGCGCGGCTTCACGCTCGTTCAGCCCGGACGGAAGCTTGCCGAACAAGGTCTGCGATAAAGCCGATAAACCGACGATCTCACCGCGAAACGGCACGAGATTGAGGTATGCCTCGAGAATCTGGTCCTTGCGCCAGGCGTGATCGAGCCATAACGCGCCGACCGTCTGCGTCGCTTTCTCGCCTATTGAACGGCGTCCCGGCCGGCGATCTTCATCGATCAAACCGGTCAGTTGCATGGTCACCGTCGATGCCCCGCGCGTCCGGGTGTTCCAGAGATTGGCCCACGCCGCGGCCGCTGCGCCACGCCAATCCACGCCGCTGTGCTCGTAGAAACGCTTGTCCTCGGAGACAACAATCGCCTCGCGCAATGCCGGCGACACATCCTGCAAAGCGACCCAGTCGCCGCGCCGCTCGGTTGTATCGATACGTGTACGCTGCAGCGGTTCGCCATTGCGAGCGAGCAGCACCCAGTCGGAACTGCGCCAACCCGCGCGCACTTCGTCAAAGCTTGGCAGCGCATGCGCCGAGCTTGCAAGCATGCAACAGACGAGGGCGAGGGCGGCGCGTTTCATCGCGTTATTTGGCAGCGGCCAGTGGAGCAACGACCATTGTTGCGTTGGGAGTCGCGCCGAACACGGAGGGCGCGTAGAGCGCTTCTACGCGCGTAGGCGGCAACCCAAATGTGCCCGCATTGTTCAGCCGGACCGTGTATTCCACCTGCAATTTCCCCTTCGGCAGATAGTCGTAATACGCGCGATATCCATCGAAACCCCGTTCGACAAACGCCGGCCAAGCGCCTTGCGGGCTCTTCTCGCCTTCGGTCGCGGCCTCCGAGTCGCGGCCGAGGCCCGAACCGAGGATCGTTGCACCTGCCGGAATCGGATCGTTGACGACGACCCATGTCATATCGCTTTGCGCATCGATGTCGATATGCACGCGCACGATGTCACCACGCGAAAGCGTGCCTTTGACAGCCGGATCGATTGGCGTGATGGTCTTCGTGATCCGATACCCCGCCGCGAACGGCGCCTTCAACGCGACGGCCGCGAGGCTTTCGATGGTCGCCCATGGCTTGCCCGTGCCGTCTTGCGTCAGGTTCAACGTGCCGGAAGTCCAAGGCAAGGTCACGTTGCGCGGATTGGCGGGCGAGGCCGGTGCATTCCATGCCACGGCCTTCTCCGTCGTGCCGAGCGCAATGCGCGTTTGTCCGCTCACCGGTGTGTTTTCGAACACCTTTGAGAAGCGCTGCACGGCGAGCTTGCCCCATAGGTTCGACGTCGTGGTTTGCCACGCACCGTTCGTCTGCAACGCGAGCAAACCGCCGACCAGGCGCGGCATTTCGTCTTTCCACGCGGGGTTATCGGCGAAAAGCAGGGCTGTTCGCGCCGCGTTCGTTTCCGGGCCGGTCATGAGCCAGTAGAGATCGTCGTCGGCGGCGGTCGAGAAGGTGAGGCGCGTGCCCGAATACGTCAGGCGAGCGCGCAGGATCTGTTCGACTTGAGCACGCTGATCGTCGCGTTGTGCAATGCCGTCGACACGCGAAAGGATCGAGTAGTAGTCGAGCAGCGCGGACGTCGGCCATTGATTCGGCGCGATGGTGATCGAGCCGAGCATGCGCGGTGCGGCCAGGCCGTATCGGGACAATGCTTCAATTGCCGAGAGCTTTACGAAGTCCAGGTCTTGACGCGGTGCCCAGAATTTCCGCTCGATCTTGCCTTCCACGAAGTTGGTCAATGCGCCTGCGAGCTTGTCGCGAAGGTCGTCGGGCAATGCGAAGCGGGGATCGGCTTTCGATGCTTCATCGCTGACTGCGAGCAGATAAGCGGACAACGCCGGACTACCGTACGGCCGGGAATCGTCCGATGGCGGGAAGTAATTGGCGAGCCCGTCACTATCCAGATAGGAAGGCATCCTCGCGATCACCGTCTGCCATTGCGTGAGGTCATCGAGACCTAACGCGCGGGACGTCTGCTGCTCGAGGCAACTATAGGGATAACGTTCGAACCAGCGCCGCACACCCGGCAGGCCATCGGCGAGTTTCGGCTGCAGCGTCACGGCAATGCCACCGCGAATCTGTCCGTCAGCCGATGCCACCGCGGTCTCCGGCGGCGCGACAGGCAACGCGAACGACCCGTCAACCTGCGTGATCGTGGCTTGCTGCACGGTCACGGGAATGGCGGCCACCACGCGCTGCGTGAGCTTCACGGCATCGGCGGCTTTCGGACCGCCTTGTTCCGCCGCGCTTATCTCCCAGTTCAACGCGCCCGTTGCAGCCATGCCAATGGCATCCGGCGTCTTCACATCCCACGAGATTTCCTGCGATGACTCCGGCGCCAGCGTCACGTTCTGCGCGGCGAGATCGAGCGACGAAACATGGGGCGTCACGACGACCTGCATCGTCCGTGCGGTCGTATTGCGCAGCGTGAACAACGCACGGAACTGGTCGCCTACGCGGACGAGCGGCGGCAGGCCAGAGATCAACTGCAGATCCTGCGTGCTGCGTATCGATGCACTGCCGGTACCGAATTGACCCGCGCCCACAGCCCCGATCGCGACTATGCGGAAGCTCGTCAACGCGTCGTTGAGCGGCACATCTACAGTTGCTTCGCCGTTTGCATCGAGCGTCACGCGCGGGTTCCAGAGCAGGAGCGTATCGAACAGTTCACGCGTCGAACTATGTCCACCGCCACCGCCGGCCGGCACGGCTTTACGCCCGAAGTGACGGCGTCCGATGATCTCCATTTGCGCCGTCGATGTCTCCACGCCATACGCGCGCCGCTGCAGCATGGCGTCGAGTACGTTCCAGCTTTGATTCGGCATCAGTTCGAGCAGGGCTTCATCGACGGCGGCCAACGCGATCTGCGTGCCGGCCGGTGCCGGCTTGCCGCCCGGCAGCGTCACGCGGACTTTCACATGCGCCTTTGTGCGTACGGCGTAGGATTTCGCATCCGGAGTGACCGTCACGCCGAGCTTGTGCGAGGCGGTCCCCACCTTGATCTCGCCGAGCCCGTAACGGAACGCAGGCTTCGACAAATCGACCAGCGGCGTAGGCGCCTCATATTGCCGCCCTTCGTACCAGAACGCGTGGACCCAATCGAGCGGCGCTTTCCAGCCCCACGTGAAGAATGAATACCACGGCACTTCGTGAATCCGACCGCGAATGGCGAGCACGGAGACGTAGACATTCGGTCCCCACGAATCCTGTACTTTCAGCTCGACAGTCGGGTTCTTGCCATCCAGCTCAACGACCTTCGTTTCCACGATACCCTCGCGCTCCACCGCCACCAGCGCAGTCGCGAAGCGAAACGGCATGCGCACCTGGAAGCGCGCGGTTTCGCCGGGTTCGTAGCTGGTTTTTTCAGGCAGCACGTCGATGCGGTCCGTGTTTTCGCCGCCGAACCAGAGTTGATCTTCGCGCGTGACCCAGACCGAGGTGGTCGCATTCGCCACGCGTCCATCGCCGTCCTTGGCAGTGACAATGAGGTCGACGTTGCCCGCTTCCTTGAGTTTGGCCTCGCAGGAAAGCAGGCCGTGGTCGTCGCTCTTGCCGTTGCAAAGCGTGCCGAGATCCTTCGTTTCCGTGTGGTTGTCGTACGCGTAGAAGCCGCCGACCATGCGCTTGCGCGAGCTTGTCATGGTACGCGCCACGCCGCGGATTTCGAGCGCAACGCCCGCTCGCGGCTTGCCTTGCAAGTCGACGGCGAGTGCCTGCACCGGCACTGCGTTGCCGACAGATACCCAGTCGCCTGCCTTGATGCCGGCAGCAACAGCCGCAGGCCAAAGCGTGGCGCTGCCGCGCAGCGTCTGGATCTCGCCGTTCGGGTCGGCGAAGGTCGCGTCCAGTGCCAACTGTTTCGGCGCTTCCACCACCGGCAGCGACTTGAGCGTGAGCGTTCCCGTGCCATTGCGGTCGAGCGTGAGCGCGGTTTTATCGGCGATAAGCTTGGCCGTGGACGTGTCTTCCTGCGCGTTGCTGTTGTCGTCGTCACCTTCGGTTGCGGGTGCGCTGGCGCCGTCATCGGCAGGCTTCTTGTACGGCGCGAAGCTGAACGATTCGAACTGCGAAGCAAATGACGGCGATGTATCTTTCATCAGCGCCGACACTTGCACCGGCAAATTCGATGCGGGTCCACCCGACACATATTCAATCTGTACCGCCAGCGGCGCTGTAGTCGCGGCGACCAGTGCACCGGTCTTCTGATCGCGAATGCCGATCGATCCCTTGAACACCGGCAGACGAAATTCCTCCACGCGGAAATTGCCGGTTTCGATGCTCATGTGGTCCGATCCGGAATTGTCGCTGTTGTCGTCGTTGTTATCGTCCGAGTCCGAATTCGTCGAACCGTCATCCAGCGTCACGCTGTATTCGCCGAGCTTCGCGGCGGCGGGAATCGGGAAGGTGGAATCGGCGCTCTTGTCGGCCGCCCATTTGAGCGGCAGATGGTAGGTCTGGCCGCTGCCCTCATGACGGATCGTCACGCGCGACGGCAGATGGGAGGGGAATGCAAAACCGGTGAGCGTTTCCTCGCGCATCAAATGTTTCATCGATACCGTTTCGCCCGCGCGCAGCAGCGTGCGGTCGAATACGGTCGTGGCGCGCGTGGTTTGATCGCGGCTCATGTCGGTGGGCACGTTGAAGCGCCACGACTCGATCCCGCGATTCCAGTCCGACCGCACGAACGCCATGTCCGGGCCAGTCTTCGGATCATCGACGCGCGCCGAGACGAAAAAGCCCGAATAGTCGAGGCTGTTTTCATCGCAAGGGCGGGCTGACGCCAGCGGTTTGCTGATCGTCGCGATGCCACGCGCATCCGTTTTCCCGGCAGCAAGTTGTTCGCCGTTGCAATCCGTCACGCGCACTTGCGCGTTCGGAACAGGTTTGCCGCTATCGAGCGCGGTCACCCAGACAATGCTGTTTTCGCGGCCTTGCTTGAAATGCACGCCAAGGTTGGTGACGAGCACCGAGGTGCGCACGTACATGTCTTGCTGTTTGCCGAGCAACGATGCGCCCAGCGCTGGCGATGCCAGTTCGACTACATAGAAACCGGGTTTGGGAAGCGGAATGCCGACCACTTCAAAAGGCCGCAACGACTTGGGATCGGCTTGCGGCACGCTCAGGGTTTCAACGCCCGGTTGCTTTGTCAGCAAGGACAGCGAGCGGATATCGATTTGCGGATCTTTCGCCGTGCTGCCCTGGGCGTAGACCGGCTTGATGCCGTTGTTCAGCGCCAGCGGCATGTCTTTTTTGATCTGTGCGACGGACATCGAAAAGCCGTCGAAACGATCGACGGTTTTCATCCATCGACGGATTTCGCTATCAGCATCCACGCGCAGTTTTGTCACGCTCGATGACCCCGCGTTGAGCCCGTTCACCTTCAGGTCGGCTTCCACGTGGCGCAGCGTGACCGGCAACATGGCGGGCATGTTCGGCTCGGCGAAGCGCTCGATGATCCCGAATGTCGACGATGAAAACTTCGCAAGCGGCGGCATGGGCGCCGTCGATGTCTTCAGCGGAAAGAGGTCCGCGTTCGATAGCGTGCGGCCGCTGGAATCCTTGAGTCCTGCAGGCAGTTCTATCGATAAATCCGCGTGTTCGGGCAAGGGCGCCGCGAACTTGACACTGGTGATGTCGCTGTCTTTTTCATCGGGATCGAACTGGGGCGAGGTCTTGCCGCCTGGGCCGTGCAAGGTGATTTTCTCGGCGTCCGCGCGCGGCACCGGCGAGCTGAATCGAATGCTCAGCGGGCGCAACGGCGTGCAGGGCGCCTTGGCGTTCTCACGTTCGCACGAAAAACTCGCGGTGAAGGGTTCGCGTACATCGAAGTCGAAGCGCTTCTCCACGTCGTTGGCGAGGCCGCTCGGACCGGCGACGCCCGCACCGTACACGAGTTGCATCTTCGTGGCGGACGGCAAGGTTTGCTGGCACGCGAGCGTGAGCACGCGTGCGCTGTCTTTGTCGAGGCGGAAACGTTTGAGGAGCGCGGCGCGTGCGTTGGCGTCGACGTTCTTGACGGGAATCCGGTTACCCAATCCACTCGATTCGCACCAGATGTTTTGCAACGCCGACGCTTCTGTCGCGGGGCCGTTCAGGCGCAACACGAAGATCTGGTCTTCTTCTATCTCGCCGCCGCCGGGCATGACTTGCGTGACAAACGGGCCGCCCGTTTCGAAGCGGAACTGGCGTGGGCCGGTGAGCGCGTTGCCCGCAGTGGATTTGAGACCGTCGTTCAGCGCGACTGAGCAGCGCATGCCGGGCGTGAGGTCTTGTGCGAAGTCGAAGGCCCAGGTTTTATCGTCGATCCAATGCGCGGATCCCGCCGATGGTCCCCCGCTGCAATGGACCTGAGCCGGAGCTTTGGCCGCCGGGTCGCCGAACGCGATCATCGCTTCGTCGAACTTGACGACCACCTGGCGCACCTGCGTGACCTTGCCCTGTGGCGATACGCTTAGCGTGCGAGCGGCGTCGGCGCGATGCGTGGCGCCGAGCAAACCCGCGGCGAGCAAGGAAAGGGCGGCAAGCGCCGCCATGGGCCAGCGTTGTTTTTTTATGACGCGGATCATCGCACTCGTTCCAGGGTGGCCAAAACGCTGGCGATTTTACCGGAGTGTTACGTCATCCTTGCCAATTGATTTCATTTTATGACAACGCGCGAGAGCTGATTGCATCGAGTGCGCGGTTGGTGCGGTTGAATCTAAACTGGCTCAGGTCCTGCGCGGGCACGATCATCCGGGATGTGCCGTGTGCTGATGTGTCGCCAGTAGAGAAACAGTCCTACGCCCGCCACGCCCAGGCTTAACGAGTTCGCCACCCAGAACCCACGTGCGCCCTGCAACCAGGCGGGCGCAAAACCGCCCACGTCAAACCCGAGCAAGTACCCGCCGCCCAGCCCGATGCCCCACAAAGCGACCGCGTAGATCACCGTCGGCACGACCGCCACCTTGTAGGCGCGCAGCACGAACGCGGTGGTGATCTGGAGGGCATCGAAGAAATGATAGAACACGACAATCGCCAACAAGGGCATGGCCGCTGCGATCACCTGGCTGTCGGGCGTGTAGGCCGCGAGCAAGTGAGGCCGTAGCGCGAACAACGCGGCGCCGTACACGCACGCGATACCGCACGACAACGCAATGCCGTGGCGGGCGAGCGAACGGGCGGCATCGAAACGTTCTGCGCCAAGTGCTTGCGAAACGAGGGTCGCGGACGCCACGCCAATGGACAGCGGCGTCATGTAGAGCACCGCGCCAATGTTGCCGGCGATCTGATGTCCAGCCAGCGTCGTCGTGCCGAAATGCGAGATGAACAGCGCCATGAACGTGTAAGACGTCACTTCGATCAGGTAGGACAGCCCCATCGGAATGCCGAGTTTCAGCAGCGCTTTCTGACGATGCCAGACGGGCCAGCAAAAGCGCGAAAATATGCCGAACGGCCCGAAAAACTCGACACGCACCAGCACCGTTATTCCAACGATGGCGATCAGCCAGTTGATCATCGTGCTCGCGATTGCGCAGCCTGGACCACCCAGCGCCGGCACGCCGAATCCGCCGAAGATGAACCACAGGTTGAGCGGGACCTTCAGCATCAGCGCACCGACTTGCAGGAACATCACGAGGCGGGGTTTGCCCACCGCGTTCGCGAGCGAGCCATAGACCCGAAACGCAAGACTCGCGGGCAGTCCGAGCGACAGGATGCGCAAATAGGCGAGGGTGCGGTCGTGCAGGGCGGGAGGGGTATCGGCGATACTCAGGAGAGGCTGCGGGAAATACAAACAAACAAAGCCAATCACCGACAATACCGCCGCCAACCATAGCGCCTGCCGGACTTCCTCGCCAATCTCGGCTTCACGCCGCGCACCGAACAATTGTCCGGCAATGGGTTGCAATGCCGTCAGGATGCCCGTCAAACCAATATAGACAGAGATGTAGATCGACGAACCGAGACCGAGCGCTGCAAGATCCGTGGCGGAATATCGACCGACCATGGCCGTATCGATCACGCTGAATGCGATGATCGCCAGTTGGCCGATCAGCACCGGCCACGCCAGGGCCACGATCTTGCGGACATCGGGCCACATGGTCAGCTGCTTCCGCGATGCAGTGATTTCGGTCGCGGCCGCTTGACCGGCGGCACCGGCCGCTCGATGCGCACGTACAGCCGGAACCGCTCGTCGCGGTCGGCCACTCGCCGGCCTTCCCACACGAGCTTCCACTCGAACGAGGAGATCGACGAAGGCTCGCCATAATCCTGCGTGTCCTGACGCAGGATCACGTCGCAGTCTTCATCGAAGGCGAAATGCATGCCGCCGAAATACGCGAAAGTTGCAATCTGCGCATCGCCCAGACGGACCGGCGAAATGCAGGTGTAGTCAGGCGGCAGATGATCGGCAATCTGCTCAGCCACGTCGCGATACGTCCGGCTGTAGTTCACCACCGGCAACCACAACGTCATCAGCAGCACCCACATCAGCGTGGTGCCGGCGCTCGACAGCACGACGCTGCGCCACAACACCTTCGGATGACGCGCGAGGCGCCAGCGCGCGAGCGAAAACCAGCAGACCGTCACGGCGACCGCGCACACGAACGACAGGATCTTGAACTCGGGCTGGAAACCGGGCGCGAGACGCGCGAGATTGCGGGCGAGCGGCGCGGGGAAGCCATACAAGCCCGCGGTCCAGACAAGCCAGACAAACGTGGCGAGCAGGGTGAAACTCAACATTGCGAACCAGTCGATAGCGTTGATCGCCCCGCGCTTGAGCGTCGGCAGCGCGAACGTGGCCAATACGGACAAAGGCGGCAGCAACAGCATGAACAGGCGGTTCGACTGGTGACTTTGCAGTATCACCAAAACCAGCAGCGGCCCGATCACGGATAACGGCACGGCCACATGCGGCGAGCGCCGCAATCCGCTCCAGCTGACAAAGGTCCAGATAGCAAGCGGCCACGCCGGCCACGTGAAAAGCGGTAGATTCTTGAGGGCGTAGGAGAGCGCCTGGATCGGCGAACCCGAAAACGAGTCGAAACTGTTGCGCCACCATTGGCGCAGCCACCATTCGCCGTCGTCCGGGTAGAAGTGCAGCACGGGCCACACCCAAGCGCCGATCAGGATGACAGCAACGGGCACGCCGAGCACGAGCAGATAAAACGGCCGCACCTCGCGCACGATCACCGTCATTGCCAGCGTGCAGATCAGCAGTGCCAGCACCAGCACCGGGCTACTCGACAACCCCACGAAACCGATGGCCGCGCCCCAGATCAGCGCGCCCTGGATCGGTTTGTCGCAGCTACGCACGAGGCCGTAGACCAGCATGGCGGTGCCTGCGAACTGAGCAAGCTGGGGCGTGGTTTCGTGGCCGCGTTCGGCGAGACCAAAGCAGGCGAGCAGGATCAGGAGCGCACCATCGGCGAGCGTGCGGCCGTAGTCGCGCGGTTCCGGCTCTCCGCCGAATGCATATTTGAATGGTTGCGCCTCGTCGCGACGGCCAAGCAGATACGCCGTGTACCAGACAAACGCGCAGGCGATACAAAACAGCAAGCCGGTTATTACGCGCGATGCATTGCTTGCATCGACCCACGGGCTCAGCAGGCGGATAAAACCCGCGCCGAACCAGTACATGAACGGACCGTCGCCGGTCAGCGCCTTGCCGAGCAGGTTCGGCAGCAGCCAGTCTTTCACGCTGCCGTTGGCCATCGTCCACATGACGCCGAAGCCCGCTGCGTCCTCGTTTTTCCACGGATCGCGGCCGAACAGGCCAAACGACGCGTAGATAATACAAATAGCGAGCAGCAGCCAGCGCGGCAGGGCGCTGGTGGCTGAGGCGGTCAGACGGACGACATTTCGCATGCGTTTGGGCGAGGAAACAAAACTGATGGAGCGCCAATAGGGTAAGGCGGCGGCGCTTGGGTCTTGCATGACACGCGAATCTCGTGCCTCGGCGGGTCGTGCGTTTTTTACCGAATCCGGCATTGTAGACGGGCGGCGTCGCGCGCGTCATTGCGGTGCTTGTAAGGGCCCGGGTTCTGTGGAATTAGGCGAAGCGAGACCGCCGGATTGTCTCCAAATTGCAGCAATGCACGGGGCACAGACGAAAAAAAGGCAGCTTTCGCTGCCTTTCTTCGAATCCAGCCTGGGCTGTTCTCTCGACAAATTACTTCTTTGCCGAAAATGCTGCGAACTTCTTGTTGAATTTCTCGACGCGGCCAGCCGTGTCCATGATCTTCTGATTGCCGGTGTAGAACGGATGCGATTCCGACGACACTTCGATCTTTGCCAGCGGGTACGTCTTGCCCTCGAACTCGCCGGTTTCGCGCGTGTTGATCGTCGAACGGGTGATGAACTTGAAGTCGTTCGAGATGTCGACAAACAGCACTTCGCGGTAATTCGGGTGAATGCCTTCTTTCATGGTCTTTCCTTGGTATCTGTTGGTAGCCAGCCCACACGGATCTAGCGAGCCACTTGCCTGAGGTCGAAAAGCGGAGATTATGCCAGAAAAACAGCCGTTTGGCATGTTTTCAGGCGACTCCGGACTGAGGCGCCGGGCATCATTGCTGCCCTGACACGGCCAGCGCACCTACGCCCGCGGGATCTTGCCGGTAATACCGCGCAAGCAGCCGATACAACTCCGGATATTCCCGCTCAAACGCCGCCGGCTGTACGAACAGCGCCTCACTGCAGACCGCAAAAAACTCCGACGGATGGTCCGCCGCGTAGGGATCAATCAGCGATTCGCGCTCAAACCGGCCCCAGCGGCGCGGTGGAACGGCATCGACTTGAGCACAAAAATGGTCATAAGCGTGATCGAAGACGTCGTTCCAGGCGTTCGAATCGAGCGGCGCGTGCCAGCGTCGAAAGAGCGGGGGATGGCCGTCCGCCTCGCCATTGAGCATGTCGATCTTGTGCGCGAATTCGTGGATCACCACGTTGTAGGCATCCTCGCCGTCGGTCATCTGCGCGTCTTCCCACGACAGCACGACGGGCCCGCCCTCCCACGCCTCGCCGCTCGCGTCATGCTCGATCTCATGCACCACGCCAGCCTCGTCCTCGACCGTCTTGCGGATCACGAACTCACCCGGATACACGATCACGCCGACCCAGCCGCGATACAACTCCAGGCTCAGGTTCAGCACGGGCAGGCAAGCTTGCGCCGCGATGGCGACGATCATCGCATCGGTGAGCGGCAGATCGTGGGCGGTTGAAAACTCCTTTTCCGCGATAAAAAGCGTGGTGCATTCGCGTAACCGGGCGCGTTCGGCGTCGTCGAGATGGCCGAAAAACGGCAGGCGATCGAGCGTGTTTTGCCAGAGCGCGTCGTCGATGGCGTGTTTGCGCAGTGCTCTTCCACGACGATTTCCGCTGATCAGCCGGGTCAGGAAATTAGCCATGAGATCTGTATTGTTCTCTTGATGGTTTATCGAATCGCTCTCTGGCTCAATCGATTTGTTTCTGCCAGAGCGCGAACACGCCACCGCAAATCGCCACGCCCATCAGGAAATAAAAGCCGTCGAGCGAAGCCAGGAAACTCGCTTGTTGCGCGACCGTGCGGGCGATGGTTGCAATCGCGAGCGCGTGGGCATCGACGGCTGAATGGCCAGCTGCTGCGAAGCCATTCGCGAGTGCATTCGCGGCGTGTTGAAACTCCGGATTGTACGGATTCACGGCTTCGGCGAGACGCGACTGATGCAACGCTTCCCGATGCTGTTCGACAATAATCACTGCCGCCGTCGCAAACGAGAGCGTCAACTGCCGCACGATATTCTTCAGCCGGTAGCCGTGCGTAAACTCCTCGATCTCGAAGATTCTGAACGTCAGGTTAGCGACGGGCAACACGATGAAAAGCAGCAACAATCCACGCAGCAGCATGGGCAGGATCAGGTCGCTTTGGGCCACGTCCGGCGACATGCGCGTCATCATCCATCCGATCAGCGCCGCGATCGCAAAACCCGGCACGATGATCCATTTTTTGCGCGGCACATATTTCGTGAATTTGAAATACAGGAACAGCGCGGAACCCGAGATCAGCGACGTGATACCTACCAGCTGGCCCGTGTTCTCGACCGGATAACCAAGTCCCTGTTCCAGGAATCGTGAGATCAGGTAGCTGAACCCCGTCGACTCGAAGTAATAGAACATGTAAAGCAAGAGACCGACCTGAAACGAGCGTTCGCGCAGCGCGTGAAGGCGCACGAGCGGCGCAGGGTGGTGCCATTGATGCCACGCGAACCAGGCGAGGGCGCCAATCCCCGCCACCGTCAGCAGCACGAGCGCGGGCGATGTGCTGAAGTGTACGAAGCGCACTTGTTGCATCACGATCTGCAGCGCGCCCTGCGCGAATGCAAACAAGAGATACGGCCAGAAACTGGTCGCGCCACGTTCTTCCCGCACCACGTTGCCGGTATCAGGCAGCGCGAGCATCGCCAGGACGGCGAACGCGAGTCCCGCGGGCGCGGTGCAGGCGAACAGTGCGCGCCAGTCGAAGTGCGACACCAACCAGCCGCCAAGCAAAGGCGCAACCGCGCTGCTGCCGACAATGAGGATCAGGAACGCCCGCGTCGCGCCGGCGCGTTTTTGCGGCGTAAAGCTCACCTGGATGAGGATGCGGCACGCGCCCATCATTGGACCGATGAAATAGCCTTGCAAACCGCGGGTGAACATCAGTTGCAACGAGGTTTCAGTGAGCGCCGACATCATCGCGCCGCACGCGTACAACAGCATGCAGCCGGCCACATAACGCCGGTGTCCGAGACGGTCGACCCACCATTGCTGCTGCAAGATCCCGAGCACCGCGGCAACCGCGTAAGCACTCGATGACCACACGAGTTCATCCGGCGATGCATTGATTCCGCCCGCAATGTAGCTGGCGAAAAACGAGAAGATGGCGTTGTCGAAGTAATCCAGCCCGGTCACGAGCGCGAGCACCCACGGGAAAAAATCGCCGCGCAATCGCTCGACGGTGAACACCGGTGCCCGCGCGCTCACGCCTTTTTACCTCCGGCCTTCGCGCTTGCTTTCGATCGTTGTTCGAGCAATGCGTCGGCAGGCTGGCCAGCGAGCCGGGCTTCTACGTAGTCCAAGTCGAGACGCAGTTCGGCGCGCACCGCTTGCGCTTCCTTCAGCTCGCGACGCACGGACTCAATGCGGGTATCGATAGCATCAAGTTGCTGCTGCAGACCCTGGCGGATGTCCGCCAGCGACTCCGTCGAATAGCGGTTCTTCCCAGCCTCCGTTTTTTCGAGCGGCCGCTTGAGCATTTCCACGATGCCGTGCAGCGAAAATCCCAGCGATCGCAGCCGCAAGATCCGCCCGAAGCGCTCCAGGTCGTTTTCATCGTAGAGCCGATAACGCCCCTCGCTACGGCTGGGCGTAACGAGACCGCGCTCTTCGTAGTATTTCAGTGTGCGCGGGGTGACGCCGAGGCGTTCGGCGGCGTCGCGTACGGTGAGCAGTTCGCTGGACATGGTGCTGGCCGATGGTTTTATCGGCGGATGTGGATGCCCCAAAATTATAGATCAACATGAACGTTAACGTACATGTTGTCAATCGTGGCGCGCGTTTCGCCCGACGAAAAAAAGCCGCCCGCGAATGCGGGCGGCTTTTCATGTTTCGAACCAGCGCGTTGGATTTACTACGCGGAATTAACTGCCGCCGCGGCGCATCAGATCGAAGAACTCAGCGTTGTTCTTGGTTTGACGGATCTTGTCGAGCAGGAACTCCATGGATTCGACTTCGTCCATGTCGTGAATGAACTTGCGCAGCACCCAGACTTTTTGCAGCAGGTCCGGCTTGATCAGCAGTTCTTCGCGGCGTGTACCCGACTTGTTCAGGTTGATCGACGGATACACACGCTTTTCTGCGAGGCGGCGTTCCAGGTGCACTTCCATGTTGCCGGTGCCCTTGAACTCTTCGTAGATCACGTCGTCCATCCGGCTGCCGGTTTCAATCAGCGCCGTGCCGATGATGGTCAGCGAACCGCCTTCCTCAATATTGCGTGCGGCGCCGAAGAAGCGCTTCGGACGTTGCAGTGCGTTTGCGTCCACACCACCGGTGAGCACCTTGCCCGAGGCCGGCACCACCGTGTTGTAGGCGCGTGCGAGACGCGTGATGGAGTCGAGCAGAATCACGACATCGTGCTTCATTTCGACCAGGCGCTTCGCCTTTTCGATCACCATTTCCGCGACTTGCACGTGGCGCGCGGCCGGTTCGTCGAAGGTGGAGGCAATCACTTCGCCGACCACCGAACGCTGCATTTCCGTCACTTCTTCCGGCCGTTCGTCGATCAGCAGCACGAACAGAACGATATCCGGATGGTTCGATTTGATCGCGTGCGCAATGTGCTGCAGCATCACGGTCTTGCCCGATTTCGGCGATGCGACCAGCAACCCGCGCTGACCCTTGCCGATAGGCGAGATCATGTCGATGATCCGGCCCGTCACGTTCTCTTCGCCGCGCATTTCGCGCTCGAGCGGCATCGGTTTATTCGGATGCAGCGGCGTCAGGTTTTCGAACATGATCTTGTGCTTCGAGGCTTCCGGCGCCTGGCCGTTGACCTTGTCCACCTTGACCAGTGCAAAGTAGCGCTCGCCGTCTTTCGGCGTACGCACTTCACCTTCGATGGTGTCGCCTGTGTGCAGGTTGAAGCGGCGGATCTGCGACGGGCTAATGTAGATGTCGTCCGTGCTGGCGAGATATGAAGTCTCGGGCGACCGCAGGAAGCCGAAGCCGTCAGGTAATACTTCGAGCGTGCCGTCGCCGAAGATCGTGTCGCCAGTCTTGGCGCGCTTTTTAAGAATCGCGAACATCAATTCCTGCTTGCGCAGTCGATTGGCGTTTTCGATCTCCAGGCCATTGGCCATTTCGATCAATGCGGAGACGTGCTGAGACTTGAGCTCGGATAAATGCATACGGATTTCCCGCCAGGGAGAAGAGGTACAACAGAGAATTTGGGAGGAGAAGTGAGCTGAACGCTCAAGGACCTAAACGTCTTGCCGTCTTAAGAAACGTCTTGCAGTCTTAGGATTCTAGCATAGCACATGCCGACAGGCCCCCGGGTGGCCGTGGTGACAGTGTGATTCGCGCATGTTGTGACCTCACAACAATTTGCTGGAATCACCGCGTGTAGCTAGCTGCTTTTTCCGTTTTACTTGTATTAATTAGTCAGTGATCAAACCCGGCACAGACGCCAGGTCTTGTCGCTGGGAGAGGGCGGATCCGCGAAAGTCGGAAATGCCATTGCGAGCTTTCCGGCTTCGAGTCACAACTTTGGATAACAACATCCGCCCTGCAGCTTCAAATCACAGATTGCTGTCCAGAAACGCGGTCAGTTGCGACTTGGACAATGCGCCGACCTTCTGCGCGGCTACGGCACCATTCTTGAACAGGATCAGCGTGGGGATACCGCGCACTCCAAACTTCACCGGTGTCGATTGATGCTCGTCCACATTGATCTTGGCGATCTGCAGGCGGTCGCCGTAGTCCTTGGCCACTTCATCGAGGATCGGAGCAATCATCTTGCAAGGACCGCACCATTCCGCCCAGAAGTCGAGCAAGACGGGTTTATCCGATTTCGTGACGTCCTGGTCAAAGGATGCGTCGCTGATATGTTTGATCGATTCGCTCATTATGTGAATACCTCTATGATTTCGAGGCCCGCGTTTGAATGCTCGCCACGATACACCAAAACAGGAAATAGTTCGCCGCGCTGCGGGGTGTAGAACCGCTCGCTTGGATGGGCGCATCCGTTGCCGGAAAAGCCGCTTTCTGCCCGTCACACGGCGATTAGCCGGTGCTTCAAATTGTCATCTTAGCTTACTTTGCTATCTGTTGCCCGGTACCGATAGGCCCCTTCTGGACGAACCTCCGGCGCGTGTTATTGCGCTCGTTTCAGCCGTGTATCGATGTACAAGGAGTCCATCCACCAAGGCCGCCGCCCCACAACACGAATATGGAGATTACGTGCCGGGATTGCAATAGCACTTCGCTTGGTGGTGGGCGCGGCGATTCTTCTCTGATATGATTCTCCGTGACGGGCCTCCTCGCATGGTGGCGCGGTCAACCTGGTCAGGTCGGGAACGAAGCAGCCACAGCCGTTTTCTACCAGTGCCGAGGGTCGGGCTCGTCACCTTCGCTTTTCTTGTTTGTTTCGCTGTTATTTGCGTCGCCATCTTCCAACCGTTCTTAGTACCTCGTCATATTCCCTCGTCTTATTCCTTCTTCAAACTTCGTAATTTCCCCAAACGTCGCATCGGTTTGTCCCTGGTTTAAAACCTCCTGCCTCCCGCTTTTCGGATGTCCTGGCAGATCTGCGTCTTTCGCGCTGGGTCCTACCTCCGTTTTCGCGTTTTTCATTCGCATTTCCCATCGAGGTCTTTTGCCGGCCAATAAGCGGTTCTGCCCATATGCAGTGCAGCTTCCTATGCATCGCTTCCGCAGGCGTGCGCGCCGCCGCGAAACGCTTTTGCCTCTTGACGTTGCTGATACAATTTCGGCATGACCTATCAAGTTCTCGCACGCAAGTGGCGGCCCAAATCTTTCGCTTCGCTCGTCGGCCAGGAGCACGTGGTTCGCGCGCTGACGCACGCGCTCGACGGCGGGCGACTGCACCACGCCTATCTGTTCACCGGCACGCGCGGTGTTGGCAAGACGACGCTGTCGCGCATCTTCGCCAAGGCGCTCAATTGCGAGACCGGCGTAACTTCCACTCCGTGCGGCATATGCCGGGCGTGCAAGGAGATCGATGAAGGGCGGTTCGTCGATTATGTGGAGATGGACGCGGCCAGTAATCGCGGCGTGGACGAAATGGCAGCGCTGCTGGAACGCGCGGTGTACGCCCCGGTCGACGCGCGTTTCAAGGTCTACATGATCGACGAAGTGCACATGCTAACGAACCACGCGTTCAACGCCATGTTGAAGACGCTGGAAGAGCCGCCCGCACACGTCAAATTCATCCTCGCCACCACCGATCCCCAGAAGATCCCCGTCACTGTGCTGTCGCGCTGCCTGCAGTTCAATCTGAAGCAGATGCCGGCAGGGCAGATCGTGGGGCATCTGGAACATGTGCTGGGCGAAGAGCAGATACCGTTTGAGCTGCAAGCGTTGCGGCTCTTGTCGCGTGCCGCCGACGGCAGCATGCGAGACGCGCTTTCACTCACTGACCAGGCCATTGCGTATTCGGCGAACCAGGTCACGGAGGAGGCCGTGCGCGGCATGCTCGGCGCGCTCGACCAGAGTTACCTGATCCGCTTGCTCGATACCCTCGCGGCCGGCGACGGGGAGGGCGTGCTTGCCATCGCGGACGAAATGGCGTTGCGCAGTTTGTCGTTTTCCACGGCACTGCAAGATCTGGCCGGCTTGTTGCATCGGATCGCATGGGCGCAATTTGCGCCGGCTTCGGTGCTGGACGAATGGCCGGAGGCAACCGATATCCGCCGTTTCGCCGACTTGCTGAGTGCCGAGCACGTGCAACTGTTCTATCAGATTGCAACGATCGGGCGCGGCGAGATGGGCCTGGCACCCGATGAATACGCTGGTTTCACCATGACGCTGCTGCGCATGCTCGCGTTCGAACCCGCGGGTGGTCCGGGCGGAGGCGGCGGAGGCGGCGCGCGGGTAAGGCAGGCGGTTGTGGGTTCGTCCAGCGCGGGGACACGCGCATCGGCGCCGAGTGGTGTCGTCGCCGGTGGGGCGAGTTTGCCGAGTGCGGAGGCTCCGAAGCCAGCGGTAAATCGTGTCTCCGATGCTGCCTCTACTGGAGTCGCCACAACGAGTGTGGATCGCGCGCGGGATGCAGATCAAACGGCCGTGGCACGGCACAGCGCGGCTGACGATTCAGCTCCGAAGGCGGTTGCTGAATCGGAACCGCGGGAAGATCTCGCAGCGGCTAGTCAGAATGCCGTGCAGAGCATTGCAGTTAAGCCCGAGCCTAAGCCGGCTGCGAACGCGCAAATGATCGCGGAGCCTGATCGAACGGATGAGGGTATCGATACCTCCGCCGTTGCACCGGGTGGTGCTATCGATCCAGAGGGTGCGAGGGAAGATGCAACGGCTGATGCGCTGACCGACAAGGCTGTCGACTTGCATAACGATGGCGCCAAGGTGGACGCAGCGGATGCGCAAAGCGCGCCGGTGAACAACCCTGCTGGACCGGCATCATCTGACGTAGCGGCCGTCGCTTTAGATCCCGAGCCCGCCGCAGATGCGCCTTCGTCGACCGTCAGTTGCCATGGGTCGTCGGAGGACGTCTCGGTTGTTCCTGAATCAGAACCTGATTCCAGCGCCTCGACTTTGGCCGCAGCGGCTCAGGAACTCGTCGATCGCGACGCTGCCAGTCGGCCAGCAAGCCGGGCGGTGCCCTCAGCTGAAAAAATCGCATCGCCGCGTGCGACGGGCGGTGCTAGCGCCGCGCTCGACGTGTTGCGCAGTGCAGGCAATCGGGTCTCGTCGGATCGCGGTGTGCGTGCTCCCGAACCGGTGCGCAAGCCCGCAGCCCCGAAGGCAACGCCGACCGTGCAGGTTCCCGTGCCACGCCGGCTTGCGGCTTCGGCTGATCGAAATGCAGCGCCCGCCGCAGGTGACTCCAGGTTCGGTGGTGCGCAGCCGAACGCGAACGGCACAGATAGAAATGGCAGCGGCGCGAACGGTGCTGGCGCCGTAGCGAGCAAGAACAATGGCGGCGCAACTCCTCCGTGGGAAGAAATGCCGCTGGACGACTATCAGCCGGTGTCGTCGGAAGAGGGCTATTTCATGCCGCCCGACGACGGTTTCATGCCCGCGTTCGACAGCGGCCCCGACGACCTGCGCTTCAACGATGCGCCCGCCGCCAAGCCGGCGCCCCGCGTCGATGCACGTCCGCTGCCGCCCGCCGTCCCGCTCGATGCGCTTGGCGTGAGCGGTGACTGGCCAACGCTCGCCGTGGATTTGCCGCTGAAGGGTATCGCTTACCAGCTCGCTTTCAACAGCGAACTCACCGCGTGTGACGGCACATCGATCACGCTTGCTGTGCCGGTGCCGCAATACGCCGAAAGCGCACAAGTGGCGAAGCTGAAGGTTGCATTAACCGACAAGCTGGGCCGGCCGATCGATGTAAACGTGAGCGTCGGCCCAGCGCGCCGTACGGCTGCTGCGATCGACGCCGCTGCTCGCGCGCAGCGCCAGCAGGAGGCGGAAAAGGAGATTACGCAGAACCCGTTCGTGCAATCGCTGATCCGCGATTTTGGCGCAAGTATTGTGCAGGGTTCGATCAAGCCGTTGGCATCGGGTAGCCCGCAGGATGGCGGGCAGAACGCGGCATCGGCGGGTTGACGATTTCGTCGTGAGCGAAGAAGGGCTGACACCGAAAGCCGTTAAGCTACGCGGCCCGTGAGATCGCTGAAATGCGTTAAAGCCAGAACCCCCGCAGAGCGAACGAGTCAGAGAAAGCATCTAAGCTTCGGATCAAGAACGCCGGGCAAGCATGAAGGTGAGGCCCCTTTCACGCCGGACGGTTCAAAGGACATCGAACACCCGTTGTAAAGCACATAGAGCACGCAAGGCTACAACCATCACCCATTCACAGCCGGCGCGGACCCGAGCCGATCCCGAACCGCGCGGCACGCATCCATTCTCTTTACCCCGTTTCGAGCAAGGAGCCCGACCATGATGAAGAACCAACTCGCCGGCTTGATGAAGCAAGCTCAGCAGATGCAGGACAACATGAAGAAGATGCAGGACGAACTTGCCCTGGTCGAAGTGGAAGGGCAGTCCGGCGCCGGTCTCGTGAAGGTGGTCATGACGTGCAAGAACGACGTCCGCCGTGTGACGATCGACCCGAGCCTGCTCGCCGACGACAAGGACATGCTGGAGGATCTCGTTGCTGCCGCGTTCAACGACGCCGTGCGCAAAGCCGAAGCCACCACGCAGGAAAAGATGAGCGGCATGACGGCCGGCATGCCAATGCCGCCGGGTTTCAAGCTGCCGTTCTAAACATCTCAATCCTCAGAGCATAGGGCCATCAGCGCATGAAACAACCTTCCGCCTTGTCGGCGCTCGTCGAAGCGCTGCGTGCGCTGCCGGGCGTGGGTCCCAAGTCGGCGCAGCGCATGGCCTATCATCTGATGCAGCACGACCGGCCAGGCGCTGAAAAGCTTGGCCGGTCGTTGATGTTCGCCACCGAGCATCTGCAACATTGCGAGAAATGCAACACGTTCACCGAGGCGGCGATTTGCGAAGTCTGCGACGATCCCGAACGCGATCCTGAACTGCTTTGTGTCGTCGAAACGCCGGCCGATCAGATCATGCTCGAACAGACCCTGACGTATCGCGGACTGTATTTCGTGTTGATGGGACGGCTGAGTCCGCTGGATGGTATCGGGCCGAAAGAGATCCATTTCGATCGCCTGATCCAGCGAGCCACTGACGGCCTCGTGAAGGAAATCGTGCTTGCCACGAACTTCACGAACGAAGGCGAGGCGACCGCCCATTACCTTGCACAGACGCTCAAGTCGAAGGGCCTGAAGGTGACGCGTCTTGCGCGCGGCGTGCCGGTCGGCGGCGAACTTGAATACGTTGACGCGGGCACGATCGCGCGTGCAATGCTCGACAGGCGCTCGGTTTAGACCGCAGTCGTGGATCCTAGTCATACCGTAACAAGGCAACAATATGACCGAAGCAGAAGCGTTGGCGCTCGCCACGCACCGGCATTACAAGGGCGGTTTATATCGCGTGATTGGCGTGGCGCGGCATTCGGAGACGGAAGAGGCGATGATCGTCTATGAGCATCTCTGGCCGCACGATCATGGCCTGTGGGTGCGTCCTGCGGAACTGTTTAACGGCACGCTCGCCGACGGGTCGCCGCGGTTCAAGGCGCTCGACATTCCGCTGTAAAAACCGTGTGGCGCGTCAAGCATCACGCTATTTCAAGCCGCTCTGAAACCGTTTTTAAAACGACAACGAAGGAGACACCATGAGCGCTTCTACGGGACCGCTCGCCGGCGTCAAGGTGCTCGAACTCGGTACGCTGATCGCCGGGCCGTTCGCCGCGCGCTTCATGGGCGAGTTCGGCGCCGACGTGATCAAGATCGAAGATCCGAATGGCGGCGATCCGCTGCGCAAATGGCGCAAGCTGTATCCGGAAGTAGGCGGGACATCGCTATGGTGGGCCGTCCAGGCACGCAATAAAAAATCGGTGACAGTCAATCTCAAGTCTCCTGACGGCAAGCAAATCGTCCGGAGACTGGCGAAGGAAGCCGATATCGTCGTTGAGAATTTTCGTCCGGGCTTGCTCGAAAAACTCGGGCTCGGCTATGAGGTGTTATCCGCCGAAAACCCGGGCCTCGTGATGGTGCGGCTGTCGGGCTACGGCCAGACCGGGCCGTATCGCGATCGGCCGGGCTTTGGCGCCATCGCTGAATCGATGGGCGGATTGCGCCACATCACCGGTTATCCGGACTTGCCGCCGCCGCGCATCGGCATTTCCATTGGTGACTCCATTGCCGCGCTGCATGGCGTGATTGGCGCGTTGATGGCGCTGCATCATCGGCAAGCGAATGGCGGCAAGGGACAAGTCGTCGATGTCGCGCTGTACGAAGCCGTGTTCAATATGATGGAAAGCGTCGTACCCGAATACGGCGTGTACGGCATGATCCGCGAGCGCACCGGCGCGTCGTTGCCGGGCATCGTGCCGTCGAACACGTATCCGTGCCGCGACGGCAGTATTGTGATTGGCGGCAACAGCGATCCAATCTTCAAACGGCTCATGCTCGCGATCGGCCGCGAGGACCTGGGCAACGATCCTGCGCTGACATCGAATGACGGACGTGTGCCGCGCACTCGGGAAATTGACGACGCTATCCGTGTATGGCTTTGCACCCGTTCCATCGATGAGGCGCTCGCTGTGCTCAACGCTGCGGATGTGCCTGCGGGCCGAATCTACAGCGTGGCCGATATGTTCACCGATCCGCAATACATCGCGCGCCAGATGATCCAGCATTTTCCCTGGCAGGATGGTCGGGAGATCGCGCTGCCGAACGTCACGCCGAAATTGTCGGAAACGCCGGGCGAGACGCGCTGGCTTGGCCCGCAACTCGGCGAACACACCGATGACGTCCTGCAATCCCTCGGCTACGCGCCCGAAGAGATTGCGCGACTGCGGGCGGACAAGGCAATTTAAGCATTGGCGTGATTCATCGAGGTTCGATCACGATCTTCCCGGAGACGCGTCGGCTGGCCATGTCATTCAATGCCGCGGCGGTCTCTTCGAGGGCATAACGCTTCGTGACGTGCGGCCGTACCTGGCCGTCCTTGATCCAGCCAAAAATCTGCTGCATCGCGGCACTCGCCAAATCTGGCTCGCGCTGGATATGCTGGCCCCAAAACACACCCACAATACTCGCGCCCTTGAGCAGTGCAAGATTGAGCGGCAATTTTGGAATGTCGCCATTCGCAAACCCGACCACAAGATATCTACCGCGCCACCCGATACTGCGAAAAGCCGGCTCCGCGTACTCGCCGCCGACCGGATCGTAGATGACGTCGGGCCCATTCCCGTCTGTCAGCGCCTTGATCCGTTCGCGCAGGTTTTCACTCGTGTAGTCGATGGTGGCGTCCGCACCATGTTCCACGCACAACGCGAGCTTCTCCGGACTCGACGCCGCCGCAATCACGCGCGCACCCAGCGCCTTGCCGATTTCCACGGCCGCCAGCCCCACGCCGCCCGCCGCTCCCAGCACGAGCATGGTTTCGCCGGCCTTCAGTGCGCCCCGGTCGACCACCGCGTGGTGCGATGTCCCGTACGCGAGCGTGATGGCCGCAGCGCTGGCGAAGTCGATGTCGTCAGGCAATGGCATGCACGCTGCCTCGCTTGCCAACGCCTGCTCGGCGAATGCGCCTTGCGCCGTATAGGCGGCCACTCGCATGCCGGCCTTCAATCGCGTGACGTCCGGGCCTACGGCTCGCACCACACCCGCGAACTCGGAACCCGGTGTGAACGGCAGGTCGGGCTTCATCTGATACTTGTTCTGGATCACGAGGACGTCAGGAAAATTCACGCTCGCGGCGCGCACGTCGATCACTACCTGGCCCGGCCCGGGCTGGAGGTCGGGGAGTGTTTCCAGGGCGAGGGATTCCGGCGGTCCGAACTGGTTGCATCGAATGGCGCGCATGGTGTCTCCGGGTGAAATAATCGTGATCTGGCAGTGTAGATCAGGGCCGTACGAACGTGCTCTTGCCTACGTCTCGTTGGCCGAACGGTCTACAAATCGCGACCAATTTGCCCTCTGCAAAGCGCAATAGCAGACCGTTTGGCCGAGTGCCCCGACGTCGATCCGTGGGCCTTCCTTCCTCGGTTACAATCGTCGAATGCGAATCCTACTCAGCAACGACGACGGTTATCAGGCACGCGGCCTTAACGTGCTGCATGCGGCCATGCAGCCGCTTGGCGAAGTCACCGTGATGGCGCCCGAGCAAAACTGCAGCGGCGCTTCGAACTCGCTCACGCTGTCGCGGCCGCTCAGCATTCATACTGCGGCGAATGGTTTTAACTACGTGAACGGCACGCCAACGGACTCGGTGCACATCGCGCTGACGGGCATGCTGGCCGAGCAGCCGGATCTGGTCGTATCCGGTATCAACAACGGCCAGAACATGGGGGAGGACACGCTGTATTCCGGTACGGTCGCCGCAGCCACCGAAGGTTTCATGTTCGGCGTGCCCGCCATTGCCTTCTCGCTGGTCGGACGGGACTGGCTGCATCTGGAGGACGCGGCGCGCGTGGCGGCGGAGATCGTCGCGCACTACCTCGCGCATCCCATGCCCGGCCATCCGCTGCTCAATGTGAACATTCCGAGTCTGCCGTATGACCAGATGGGCGAGTGGTGCATTACGCGGCTGGGCAAGCGTCATCCATCGCAGCCTGTCGTTCGTCAGATCGATCCGCGCGGTAATCCGATCTGGTGGATCGGGCCGTCCGGCGACGCACTCGATGCCAGTGAAGGAACGGACTTCCATGCCGTGGCGAACGGCCATATCTCGATCACGCCGCTGCAGCTCGACCTGACGCATACCAAACTGCTGCCCGCGACCCGCGAGTGGGCCGAGGCACGGAGCCGCCGTTCATGACCGACGAACGTGCGAAACGCTTTCCGCTGGCGCTCGCCGATCTGGTGCGTGAGCCACGCAAGGCGACTGCGCGCCCCGATGCGCGCAGCAAGCCGGCATTGAAGGCGATACCGGGCGGCAACGGCGGTTTGAAATCGGCTGCAACTACGCACAAGGCTTCCGCCGCTGCGCCGAAACTGGCGGCGGCAAGGGCAGCAAAACCGTCGGCCGGGATGCATCCCGGCATAAAGACAAATGCGGCGGCGAAAGCCGAGCCGAAGGCGCTCGCGAGCAACACGGCGGCGCGGGGTGTGGCGGGGAGTTCAGCCGCATCGGCGGGAGACGGGCATCGGTCTGCTGCGAGAGTGCACGCTGCATCGAAACCATCCACGGTTGTGGCGCACCATCAGCCCGGCGCGCTGCGTGCGGGTGCGCGTCCGAACGAAACACGCGACGCTCAACCCAGGTCCCGGACGCATGTGAAGCCGGACGCCAAATCGAACTCACAACCGGCCAGGTTGCAAACGGCGTCGCAGCCCGAGGCCAGATCCAACGTCCGAAAGGCTGCGGCCCAGGCCGGGCAGCAAAGCACTCATGCGCTGACATCGGAACGAGTACGTGAGCGCATGGTCGAAAGGCTGCGCGCCAACGGTATAACGGATGCACGCGTGCTCGCTGCCATGGCCGCGGTGCCGCGCCATATGTTCGTCGATCCCGGACTTGCCACGCAGGCTTACGAAGATGCGGCGCTGCCGATCGGGCATCATCAGACTATCTCGAAGCCATCGGTAGTCGCGCGGATGATCGAGCTGGTCGCCGCCGGTCGCACGCTCAGGAATGTGCTGGAAATTGGCACGGGTTGCGGATATCAGGCGGCTGTCCTGTCGCAGGTGGCGACCGACGTGTATTCCATTGAGCGGATCCGGCCGTTATCTGAGCGAGCGAAGCTCAATCTGCGGCCGTTGCGCGTACCAAATATCCGCCTGCATTACGGCGATGGCCGTCTCGGGTTGCCGGCAGTCGCGCCGTTTGACGCCATTGTGATTGCTTGTGCCGGACTCGACGTTCCGCAGGCGTTGCTCGATCAACTTGCCGTCGGCGGCAGACTTGTTGCGCCCGTCGGATCGCAGACGGCGCAAGCGCAGATACTGACGCTCGTCGAGCGCGTTTCGCCCACTCAATGGCGCGAATCGCAGCTCGATCGGGTTTTCTTTGTACCCTTAAAATCCGGAGTGATTTGACACCGATGAGTATGTTGCGTGCTAAACGAAATGTGAGCGCGAACCCCGGTCTGTCGGTGGTTCAGCGCGGTGTATGCGTCGCGGCGCTGTCCGCACTGGCCGCCTGCGCGACCCGGATGGATCAGGCGCCCGTCGTCGACCGGACTGGATCCGCTATCGGCACGCAGGCTGCCCAGGATGGATCGATGTTGCCGCCGGGTCCGCCGCCGCCGGGTTACTACCGGGTGAAGCCGGGTGACACCCTATACCGGATCGCCCTGGAAAACGGCCAGAATTATCGGGACATTGCGTCGTGGAACAACATGACGAATCCGAATCAGATCGAAGTCGACCAGTTGTTGCGCGTGGCGCCTCCGGGCGCCAATCTCGCGGCGGCAACACCGGGCGTTTCTACCGCTCCCATTGTTGGCGGCGGGGTGCAAGCTCAGCCGCTCAATAATACTTACGGCGCGAATACGTCGACTGTACCGGGCGCGAGTGGCTATGCAAACGGCAGCACGCCGCCGGCGCCGAATTACGGCACGTCGTCAGGCATGGGTGCAATGCCGGGTACGGCAGCGCCCGGACTGGCCATGACGCCGCCGCCGGGAACGGGTGTCGACAATGGGGCAGCTGCGGTTCCGGCTGCACAGCCGGCGTTCATCTGGCCGGCGCGCGGACCGATTCTCGGCACGTTCGACGAGGCGAAGAACAAAGGCTTGAACATTGGCGGCGCGAGCGGAGATCCGGTCAATGCGGCGGCTGACGGACGGGTTGTCTACTCCGGCAACGGTCTGCGCGGATACGGCAATCTTGTGATCATCAAGCACGACGCAACTTTTCTTACCGCGTACGCACATAACAGTGCTTTGATGGTAAAAGAGGGAGACGCGGTGACAAAAGGGCAGAAAATCGCCGAGATGGGCAACAGCGATTCGGACCGCGTGATGTTGCATTTCGAAGTTCGCCGGCAGGGCAAACCTGTCGACCCTCTGAAGTATTTGCCGCCGCAATAAGCGAAATCATCATGCCTAAATCGAAGCGCCAACCGCCGCAAGCCGAGACTGAGACAATCAGCCGACCCACGCAGACAACGGTGGAAGACGGCGCTTCGAATCAGGCAGACGAGTCTGAAGGCGAAACGGCTGATGCCGAACTCGATTCAGACGAAGACGGTGGCGCGAATGGCAAGGATGCCGTCGAGGGTGCCGCTGATTCCGTACCCGACGTCGATGACTTCAAGTCTATTTTGCAGGCTGAACTCACGGCCGACACAATCCAGCATTACCTGAACCGCATTAGCGTGAAGCCGCTGCTGACGGTCGAGGAAGAGCAGCGCTATTCGCGGCTGGCGAAAGCCGGCGAATTCGAAGCGCGCCAGGTCATGATCGAGCGCAATTTGCGGCTGGTGGTCAGTATCGCGAAGGGCTATTTGAATCGCGGTGTGCCGCTGCTCGATCTGATCGAGGAGGGCAATCTCGGCTTGATGCACGCTATCGAAAAATTCGATCCCACGCGTGGCTTCCGGTTTTCGACGTATGCCACGTGGTGGATCCGCCAGAGCATCGAGCGCGCGATCATGAATCAGGCGCGCACAGTGCGTTTGCCCGTTCATGTGATTCGCGAACTCAATCAGGTGCTTCGCGCGAAACGTCATCTCGAAAAAAGCTCGGCGAATTCGACGGCGGCCATTGCGCCGGACCGGCGAGACGCGAGCATTGACGACATTGCGCATCTCACCGGCAAAACGCCCGAGGAAGTCACCGACATCCTCGCCCTCAATGAACACACGGCGTCGCTCGACGCGCCGCTCGATCTTGACCCGGCGAGCAGCCTGCTCGATTTGCTATCCGACGACGCAAGTCAGTCGCCGGATTCGGAAGTTCAGCATCGCGAACTGGAAACGCTTACGAAGCTGTGGCTTTCCCGTCTCTCCGACAAACACCGGCACGTTATTGAGCGCCGTTTCGGCCTGAATCATATTGAGCCGGCCACGCTCGAAGAACTCGCCGACGAAATGGGCTTGACGCGCGAACGCGTGCGCCAGATTCAGCAGGAAGCGCTGGTCCGACTCAAGCGGTTCTTCGCATCGAATGGCGTGCGAAAAGACGCCGTGCTTTAGGCAAGGCGCTTTGCAACGCCGTCCTTAAAAAAATAATGACTCCAATTCTCGTATTCGACATCGAGACCATTCCCGATGTCGACGGTATTCGCCGTCTCGATTCTCTTCCCGCCACGCTCACCGATATCGAGGTGGCGGAGCATGCGTTCGCCGCGCGCCGTGAAAAGGTGGGGAACGACTTCCTGCCGCATCATCTGCAACGCATTGCGGCCATTTCATGCGTGTTTCGCGATAACACGGGGTTTCGCGTGCGTTCGCTCGGCACGACGACCGATTCCGAGGCTTCGCTGATCCAGTCGTTTTTTCGTGTAATCGAAAAATACACGCCTCAACTCGTTTCATGGAATGGCGGCGGTTTTGATCTGCCCGTGCTGCACTACCGCGCGCTGGTGCACGGCGTGACAGCGTCCCGCTATTGGGACCTGGGCAATGACGATCGCGAGTTTCGCTACAACAACTACATCAGCCGTTACCATGCGCGCCATACTGACCTCATGGACGTGCTCGCGATGTACCAGGCGCGGGCGAACGCGCCGCTGGACGCGCTTGCCAAGCTCTGCGGTTTCCCGGGAAAGCTGGGCATGGACGGCGGCATGGTCTGGCAGGCGTACTCGGAAGGGCGCATCGAAGAAATCCGCAATTATTGCGAGACGGACGTGGTCAACACGTATCTGATGTACTGCCGTTTCCAACTGATGCGCGGCGGTTTTTCCGCCGAAGAGTATGCCGACGAGATCAGCTTCGTAAAAAATGCGCTCGCGCTGGAACCGGCGTCCCATTGGGCCGAATATCTGGCTGCCTTCGACAACTGAGTGCCGCGCCGGGGCTGCCCCGGCATCGTCTACAATCTCGCCTTTGTTGCTCTTTTCCGGGGTCTTCGCCCCGCGTTTCGTTTCGCTTTCCGCTTTCCGCTTCCCGATTGTTCACTTCGTTCACCAAGTTTCACATTAGCCAGGAAGTCCGCAGGTGTCTCACGCTCGAAAAAAATCGCGTAATCGCTGGAATCCGCCCACTCGAATCGTTCCTCTGGACCCTTCGGCCGCGCCAATCGAGATCGAAATCAAATCGCTCGATATGGATGCGCAGGGTGTCGGTCGTGCGACGGCCGAGGACGGCTCGGAAGGCAAGGTTATTTTCGTGGAAGGCGCGCTGCCGGGCGAACGCGTGTTGTACGCGAGCTTTCGGAGGAAGGCCGCGTTTGAGCAAGCACTGCTGATCAAAATCCTGCGTGAAAGCGTCATGCGCACGCGGCCGAAATGCCCCTATTTCAGCAAATGCGGCGGCTGCTCCATGCAGCACCTCGATGTGCGCGCGCAAATTGCCGTCAAGCAACGGGTCCTCGAGGACAACCTCCAGCACATCGGCAAGCTCCACGCGGAAACGATCTACCGGCCAATTCACGGGCCGTCGTGGGGATATCGGTATCGGGCACGGCTGGCTGTGCGGCTGATTGCGGGAAAGGGCGGCGCGCTCGTGGGATTCCACGAGAAAAAGAGCAGTTTTGTCGCCGATATGGAAACGTGCGACGTCCTGCACCCGAACGTGTCGGCGCTGTTGATGCCGCTGCGGTCGCTCGTCCGCGATTTATCCATTCGCGACCGCCTGCCGCAGATTGAAGTGGCCGTTGGCGCCGAGACGACCGCGCTGGTGCTGCGGATTCTCGAGCCGTTGACGCAGGCGGATGAAGCGCTGCTGCGTACTTTCGCCGATGCCCATGGCGTTCAATTCTGGCTGCAGCCGAAAGGACCGGAGACCGCTTTTGCGTTTTATCCCGTTGAGCGGGATCTGGCCTACACGCTGCCGGAATTCGGCATCCGCATGCCGTTCAAGCCAACCGATTTCACTCAGGTCAATCATCAGATCAACCGGGTGCTCGTTAGCCGCGCGTTGCGGTTGCTGGCCGCGCAGCGAACGGATCGGGTACTGGATTTGTTTTGCGGCATCGGCAATTTCACGTTGCCGCTCGCGCGGATGGCGCGTGAGGTGGTGGGAATCGAGGGGAGCGAGGGCCTGACTGAACGGGCGCTAGAAAATGCCCGGATCAATGGCGTTCATGAGCATACGTCGTTCGCATGCCGAAACCTCTTCGAGATCACAACGGACGATTTTCGCGCGCTAGGTCCCTTCGACAAGATCCTCATTGATCCGCCGCGTGAGGGCGCGCTGGCGGTATCGAAGGCGTTGGGAGAAATGGCGCAGAGCGGCGAGGGCGTGTTGCCTAAGCGAATTGTGTACGTGTCGTGCAATCCGGCAACGCTCGCCCGGGACGCGGGCGTGCTCGTGCGCGATGCGGGTTACCGCATGAAGGGCGCGGGCGTGGTGAACATGTTTCCGCATACATCGCACGTCGAATCGATTGCGCTGTTCGAGCGCGATTGACTCTCCGAGCTTTGAATTTCCCAGATTTGCGTGCATAAAAAACCGGCCTTCGAAAAGGCCGGTTTTCACTTGCGAAGCAAAACTAAAGCGCAATCAATTCCGATTGCCACCGAAGATACCGAGCAGCATCAACAGGTTGGTGAACACGTTGTACAAATCCAGGTAGATCGCGAGCGCGGCGCTGATGTAGTTCGTTTCACCGCCATTCACTACCCGCTGGACGTCGAAGAGCATGTACGCCGAGAAGATCACGATGGCCAGCACGGAGACCGTCAGCATCAAGGCCGGCAGGTGCAGGAACACGTTCGCAAACGCGGCCAGCAGCAGCACCAGTACGCCCATGAAGAGCCACTTGCCGAGACCGGAAAAGTCACGCTTGCTGACCGTTGCAATAGTCGCCATGGCGGCGAAGATCACACCAGTGCCACCAAACGCCATCATGATGAGCTGCGGCCCGTTCGTGTAGCCGAGGACGAAGCTCAGCAGACGGGACAGCATCAGACCCATGAAGAACGTGAAGCCGAGCAACACGAATACACCGATACTGCTGTTCTTGGTGCGCTCAATGGCGAACATGAAGCCGAACGCGATTGCCATGAAGGCAATGAAGCTCATGGCGGGGCTGGTAGCCGCAAACAGGGAGAAACCTGTTGCCACCCCGACCCACGCGCCCAACACGGTTGGGACCATGGATATTGCGAGGAGCCAATAGGTGTTCCGTAGTACGCGGTTGCGGGTTTCGGACGACGTGACACTACCGCTGCGACCAAAACCGTAAGGGGATTCGTTCATGGTTTCTCCTTGCCTAAACTTGTGTAAAGCCATCTGGTTCAAAAACCGGCTCGATTTGCCGTAAAACGCCGACGCCGCCGTGCGAAAGCTGCGATGCAAAAACACGGCTTTGTCGGTCAGGCGGCTTCATTGGACCTTCGTTGGACGATACGCCGCGAACATCTTCTAGCTGCATTGTACGCCGCGAGCCTGAAAGCCCTTCTGACACGAAATATGGGCCTATCTTGCGCCGAAATCAACGTTGCTGCTGTGCACTACCGGGACCGGTAAAATTACGGCGCGTTTCATACCCACGCTGTGATCCGCACTGCAATTCGTCACTTGCTTTGATGCTTACGGAGTCGTAAGGTTTCCATCGCAATCATACAACGCTTCGTGCTACAATTGTCGATTCATTTATATTCGTAACCCGTTCATTTTTTGGAGTTTTTCATGGCGATCGAGCGCACCCTGTCGATTATTAAACCGGATGCAGTGGCAAAGAATGTGATCGGTCAGATCTACAGCCGTTTTGAGCAAGCTGGCCTCAAGATCATCGCAGCTCGCATGGTCCACCTGTCGCGCGCTGATGCGGAAAAGTTCTATGCGGTTCACGCTGCACGCCCGTTCTTCAAGGACCTGGTCGAATTCATGATCTCCGGCCCCGTGATGATCCAGGCGCTGGAAGGCGAGAACGCCATCCTGACGAATCGCGACCTGATGGGCGCAACGGACCCGAAAAAGGCTGACAAGGGCACGATCCGCGCGGATTTCGCCGACAGCATCGACGCTAACGCGGTGCATGGTTCGGACGCCGCTGAAACCGCACGTCAGGAAATCGCTTTCTTCTTCCCCGAAGTGAACGTCTATTCGCGTTGATTCGGGAGTAGATTTATCGCTGGAATTGGCGCGAAATAGCTGGAGCGCGGCTTAGAACGCGGTCCATTTTTCGCTCAGCAAGGAAATGGCAGAATCGAAATGACAGCTGCAACAGTCAACCTTCTTGATCTCGATGCCGCCGGGCTCGTCGCTTATTGCGACAGCCTGGGCGAAAAGCCGTTTCGCGCCAAGCAATTGCAACGCTGGATTCACCAGTTCGGCGTCGACGACTTCGACGGCATGACGGACCTGGCGAAATCGCTGCGTCAGAAGTTAAAGGGGCGGGCAAGCCTGGACATGCCTTCCATCGTCCGCGATCACGTTTCCACCGACGGCACACGCAAGTGGCTGATCGACGTGGGAAATAGCAACGCGGTCGAAACCGTATATATCCCGGAAGAAAATCGCGGGACCCTTTGCGTGTCGTCGCAAGCGGGCTGCGCCGTGAATTGCCGGTTCTGCTCCACCGGCAAGCAAGGCTTTTCGCGCAACCTGAGCACGGGCGAAATCATCGGCCAGTTGCGCATGGCCGAGTTTGCGCTGCGGGCGTCCAAAAGTGGCACCTATGGAGCGCCGAATAACGGCAAGGCCGATCGCGTCGTGACGAACGTCGTGATGATGGGCATGGGCGAACCCTTGCTCAACTATGACGCCGTCGTGCCGGCCATGCGGCTGATGCTCGACGACAACGCGTACGGGCTGTCGCGTCGCCGCGTGACGTTGTCCACGTCGGGCGTCGTGCCCATGATGGACCGTCTGGGCGCAGACCTGCCGGTCGCGCTTGCCGTGTCGCTGCATGCGCCCATCGATTCGCTGCGCGACATGCTGGTGCCGCTGAACAAGAAATACCCCCTGCGGGAATTGATGGCGGCCTGCCAGCGTTATTTGAAGGTTGCGCCGCGCGATTTCATCACATTCGAATATTGCATGCTCGACGGCGTGAACGACAGCGAAGCGCACGCGCGCGAACTGATCGCGCTGACGCGTGATGTGCCATGCAAATTCAACCTGATTCCGTTCAATCCGTTCCCCGAGTCCGGTTTGACGCGATCGAGCAACGAACAGATCAAGCGATTCGCGCAAGTGCTGATGGACGCCGGCGTCGTGACAACCGTGCGCAAGACGCGCGGCGACGACATCGACGCGGCATGCGGGCAGTTGGCCGGCGAGGTTCAGGACCGTACGCGTCTGGCCCAGCGTATGGGCAAGACGGCGAAGGTGATCGAGGTTCGCGCTGTCTGAAGCTTTGGGCGGGATAATCGCGCCGCCGACCTGCGGCGCCCTATCCGGTGAAAAAAGCGGAAAATCCGGCAATAAACGATAGAAGTCGGCACACAATGCCGTGCATTTTGTTATAAAGCCGTCTGCAACGCCAACTCGGCTGCAGCCACGGTGGCGCTAAGGTCAGCAACGAAGCTGAACAGCGACAAAAAGAATCGATGCGAGGAAATTGGGATGAGTGAGCCGCAGCACCCGACGCCTTTCGGCGCTCATAAAGCTGGCCAATCAGGCAGTCAGTCCGGCGTTTTGCCCGGAAACCAGCCCGAAAACGCCGCGAGCGTCGCCAGTACCGCGGGCGGCATTCAGCAGGCAGCGAGTCTTGATTCTGTCGCCGCGGTTGGCGCGCGGCTTACGCAGCTTCGCGAAGCGAAGAACTGGTCTCTGGACGATGTATCCGCGCGGTTGAAGGTGTCGCCGCAGAAACTACGTGCGCTCGAAAGCGGCGATCTCAGCCTTTTCCCCGACCGGAACTTCGCGACTGGCATTGTGCGCAGTTACGCGAAAATCATGGGCGCCGACCCGGCTCCCTTCACGGCCGCGCTGCGTCACGCGAATGGTCCGGTCGAGCAAAATTTATCGTTGCCGGCATCGTCAGGTGCGGGTTTGCCGCGCGGCCGCGTGTCAGTGCCGCTGGGCAGTTCGCCGCGGCGCCGGTCCTGGTTGTGGGGCGTAGCGGCGGTGATCGTTGCGGTGATTGCGCTCGCCATGTGGCACACGGGTGGGGATTCTGCCGCATGGTTTGCCCGGCTGAAGGCCAGCGCCAATCGCGCAACTCAGGCCACGAACAGCGACACCAGTGCAGGTTCGTCGGTGGCAGCGACTGACGATGCAACGGCCAACACGGGGGCAGTCGCCTCTGCTGACGCCGCTAGTGAAGCCCCGGCGAATGGAGCCGGAGTTCAGGCTGGAACGCAGGCAGGGGCTCAGCCTATGCCGAGCCCGCTGGGTACGAACGCGCTTGCGGCGTCTTCATCCACGATTACGGCTGTCCAGGGCGCCGCAGCGCGTGCACAGAGCGCAAGCGCTCCGTTGGCGAATGCGCCGAAATCCGCGTCGTCGGCGGTTGCAGCAACTTCGGCGTCGGCAACTGCTTCAGTCGGCACCGGTGGCAACGAGATCGAATTGAAGGTGGCGAGCGACAGCTGGTTCAGCGTGCGCCAGAAGGACGGCAAGGAAGTGTTCTCGGGCCTGGTCAAGGCTGGCAACGTGCAGAAAGTCGCAGGTGACGCGCCGTTTAAGGTCACGGTTGGAAATCGGGCAGGCCTCGATTCGCTGACGTTCGACGGACAACCCGTCGACCCGGCCAAATTTGGCCCCGCGAAGGGCAACGTCGCCCGTTTTTCGCTGCCCTGATTTCGTCCGCGCGTCCACTCGTGTGTGCACTCGTGTGTGGTTGAGCCCGCGCCGTTATATAACGTGGGCTTGAAGAAATTACGCCACATGGCGCGAGGGGCTTTGAGGTCGGTTCTCAGCCTTGACACGGAGTTGTGCGAAGATTTCATCAAGGCGTCGCAAAGGTGGCGGCGCCGTTTTTATGTCCTCGAGTCTCATTCATGTCCAGATACGCGTCACCGTGTGATAGCCGGCGGCGCAAAGGGTCTCTAGATGCAATCCGAAGCTCAACAACCCCTTATTGAAAGCAAGATCTGTTCGACGGAGCCAGTCTTCGGCGGATCGTGGAAACGGCGGGCGTCGCACGCTGTCGACGTCCGTTGGGGCGGCCAGCTCGTCACAATCGGCGGCGATGCGCCCGTGCGCATCCAGTCGATGACGAACACCGATACCGCCGACGCCATCGGCACGGCGATCCAGATCAAGGAACTGGCGCAAGCCGGCTCGGAACTGGTGCGGATCACGGTGAATACGCCCGAAGCAGCAGCAGCAGTGCCGGCAGTACGCGAGCAGCTTGACCGGATGGGCGTGACGGTGCCGCTCGTCGGGGACTTTCATTACAACGGTCATACGCTGTTGCGTGACTATCCTGCGTGCGCCGAAGCGTTGTCGAAATACCGGATCAATCCGGGCAACGTTGGCGCGGGAGCCAAACGCGACACCCAGTTCGCCCAGATGATCGAAGCGGCTGCGCGCTATGACAAGCCGGTCCGGATCGGCGTGAACTGGGGCAGCCTCGACCAGGATCTGCTCGCGCGGATGATGGATGAGAACGCGGCCCGTCCCACGCCTTGGGAAGCGCAAAGCGTGATGTATGAAGCGCTGATTCAATCGGCGATCGGGTCGGCGGAACGCGCGGTCGAACTCGGCCTCGGACGCGACAAGATTATCCTGTCGTGCAAGGTAAGCGGCGTGCAGGACCTGATCGCGGTGTATCGCGAATTGGCGAAGCGCTGCAGCTTCGCGCTGCACCTTGGTTTGACCGAAGCGGGAATGGGATCGAAGGGCATTGTGGCGTCGACGGCGGCGTTGTCGGTGCTGCTGCAGGAAGGAATCGGCGACACCATCCGCATCTCGCTTACGCCGGAACCGGGCGGCGCACGGACCGGCGAAGTGATCGTCGGCCAGGAAATTTTGCAGACCATGGGCCTGCGTTCGTTTACGCCGATGGTGATTGCGTGCCCGGGTTGCGGACGCACGACAAGCACGTTGTTCCAGGAACTGGCGTCGCAGATTCAAACGTACCTGCGTAACGCAATGCCCGTTTGGCGCGACGAATTCCCCGGCGTCGAAAAAATGCATGTCGCGGTGATGGGTTGCATCGTGAACGGGCCGGGCGAGTCGAAGCAGGCGAATATCGGCATCAGTTTGCCGGGGTCGGGCGAGAACCCGGCAGCGCCGGTGTTTATCGATGGCGTGAAGGTCAAGACGCTGCGCGGCGAGCATATCGCCCAGGATTTCCAGCAAATCGTCAGCGAGTACGTGACGCGGATTTACGGCAAGCGCGAAACCGCGCAGGCAGAAACACTTTAAAGACAGATGACTGAACAGAAGAAAAAGCTTGAGAAGCTAAGCGGCGTGAAGGGCATGAACGACATCCTCCCGCAGGATGCCGCGTTGTGGGAATTCTTCGAAAGCACCGTCAGGTCGATGCTGCGCGCATACGGCTATCAGCAGATCCGCACGCCGATTCTCGAGCCCACGCAGTTGTTCACGCGTGGCATTGGCGAAGTGACGGATATTGTCGAGAAGGAAATGTACAGTTTCACCGACGCCCTCAACGGCGAGCAACTCACGCTGCGCCCGGAAAATACGGCGGCTGTGGTGCGTGCATCGATTGAACACAATCTGCTTTACGACGGCCCCAAGCGGCTGTGGTACATCGGTCCCATGTTCCGTCACGAACGTCCGCAGCGCGGGCGGTATCGCCAGTTTTATCAGGTCGGCGTGGAAGCGCTCGGCTTTGCAGGACCGGACACCGACGCTGAAATCATCATGATGTGCCAGCGCTTGTGGGACGATCTTGGACTTTCCGGAATTCGGCTCGAATTGAACTCGCTCGGCCAGCCGGAAGAGCGCGCGGCGCATCGCAAGGAATTGATCGCCTATCTCGAGCAGCACGTCGATGCACTCGACGAAGAATCGAAGCGCCGTCTCTATACCAATCCGCTGCGCGTGCTGGATACCAAGAATCCCGCCATGCAGGAGATTGCGCAGAACGCGCCGAAGCTCGTCGATTTCCTTGGGGCCGAATCGCTCGCGCACTTCGACGGTGTTCAGCGTTTGCTGAGGGCGAACAACATTCCGTTCAAGATCAATCCGCGTCTAGTTCGTGGCCTCGATTACTACAACCTCACCGTGTTCGAATGGGTGACCGACAAGCTCGGCGCGCAAGGCACGGTGGCGGGCGGCGGCCGCTACGATCCGCTGATCGAGCAGCTTGGCGGCAAGGCAACGGCGGCGTGCGGCTGGGCGATGGGTGTCGAGCGCATTCTTGAATTGCTGAAAGAAGAAGATCTCGTGCCGGCGCCGGAAGGAACCGACATCTACGTGGTGCACCAAGGCGAAGCGGCGGCGGAGCAGGCGTTTATCATCGCCGAGCGGCTGCGCGATACCGGCCTGGACGTGATTCTGCATTGCAGCCCGGACGGCACGCCGGCGAGCTTCAAATCGCAGATGAAAAAGGCCGATGCCAGCGGCGCGGCATTTGCCGTGGTGCTGGGCGAGAATGAACTGGCGCAGGGGATGGTTGGCGTGAAGCCGCTGCGTAGCGCATCGGTCGAGTCGACGGGTCAAAAGAACGAGCAAGCCACGGTGCCAGTGGAAGACTTGACCGAATTTCTAATCAATGCGATGGTGGCAACCGCCGACGACGGCGCCGACTAATTTATCGGGCGGCGCCGCGCGGTCAAAGCCGTGCGGCGGGCCGAAACAATGGCGTGCAGCGTTGCGCGTGAACACAAAAGCAGTCAAGGAATACGCAGGGCATGAGCTATCACGAAGAACAAGAGTCACTTGAAAACCTGAAAGCCTGGTGGGCGAAATGGGGCAATTCCACGACCTGGATTGTTCTTGCGGTGCTCGTCGTCGCGGCCGGCTGGAACGGCTGGAATTTCTGGCAGCGCCGGCAGGCTGCGGAAGCCGCCGTGCTCTACGACCAGGTGCAGCAAGCGGTGGCATCGAGTGACAAGGCAATGGTCACGCGCTCGGCGACGGACATGGAAGACAAGTTCGGCGGCACCGCTTATGCGCAGATGACGGCGCTGGCCGCCGCCAAATCGCTGTACACCGCAGGGGACAGTGCAGGGGCTAAAACCCAACTGCAATGGGCCGCCGATCACGCGAAAGACGCTGAATACAAACAGATCGCGAAATTGCGGCTGTCTTTGTTGCTGCTCGACGAAAAGGCATATGACGCTGGGCTGAAGGTACTCGCCGACGCGCCGCTCGACGCGTTCAAGGGCGTGGTGTCGGACCGTCGCGGCGACCTGCTGGTGGCCGAAGGTAAGCGCGATGACGCGCGCGCGGCCTACAAGGTCGCACTCGACACGCTGCCGAAATCCGATTCGTCCGCCCGTCAACTGGTCCAGTTCAAGCTGGACGCACTCGGGGGCTAGCGCCGACGGCGGGCCTCGAAGTCTGTCAGCCGACCACGTCCTTATGCGGGCGCGCTGCTCACTAGGTTAAAGTCACCGGTTTGCAATGGTGCATCTAACTTGGCCGAGCACCACGCCGCACACCGATCAACCGATTTCACTTATTCATGTTGCGTCCACCGATGACCTTTCTGAAACGCTACGCTCTCCCGCTCGCTTGCGCGATGACGGTTATGCTCACCGCCTGCGCCACCAAGGACGAGCGCCGCGTACCGACTCCGCTTGTCGACATCAAGCCGGTTCTAACCGTGGAGCAGGCCTGGAAGGCGAGCGTCGGCAAGGCCGGTCGTTACCTGTTCTCGCCGGTGGCGGTCGGTGACTTCGTCTACGCGGCGGGCGCCAACGGCACGGTAGCGAAGATCGATGCAAAGACTGGTCAGGACGTATGGCGCATCAAGCTTAAGGACGATCTGTCGGCGGGCGTGGGCAGCGACGGTAACCTGACTGCGGTCGGTGGCCTGAAAGGCAGCGTGTACGTGCTCGGACCGGACGGCAAGCAACTCTGGACAGCAACTGCGCCGGGCGAAATCATCTCGCCGCCGCTGGTCGGCAATGACGTGGTTGTCGTTCGGACAATCGATGGCAAGGTCATCGCGTTCAACGCGCAGACCGGCGAACAAAAGTGGATCTTCCAGGCGCGCGCCGTGCCGCTCAACCTGCGTGTGGCTGCCGGCATGACGTTCGCGGCTTCCCAGGCGGTCCTGGCGGGCTTCCCGGGCGGTACCTTCGCAGCAATCAATCTGCAGACTGGCGATACCTACTGGCAGACACCGGTGTCATTCCCGAAGGGAGTCACTGAAGTCGAGCGTATCAACGACGTAACCGGCGCGCCAACGCTAGTGGGATCGGAGACGTGCGCGGTGACCTTCCAGGGTCGCATTGGCTGTTTCGATGCGAATTCCGGCCGTCCGCAATGGGAAAAGGCATTTTCGAGCGACAGCGGCCTGGCGCAGGATAATGAAATTGTTGCAGCCGGCGACGACTGGTCGATCGTCAACGCGTTTAGCGGGATCGACGGCGCGCCGCTCTGGAAGAACGACAAGCTGAAGAATCGCATGGTCAGCGTGCCGTTCATCCTGGGCCGCGCGGTCGTGATTGGCGACTACCAGGGTTACGTGCATTTCCTTTCAACGGCTAATGGCGAATTCGTCGGCCGGGCCAAGACTGACGGCAGCGCAATCACCGCTGCGCCGGTGCTGGCGGGCGATACTTTGGTTATCCTGACGCACGATGGCGGGCTGTACGGTTTCCGTCCGCGTTGATTGAATGGTTTGATGCGATAGCGTTTTGCCGAACGTGCCGGCTTTGCCGGCCGTTCGCGTTTTCCGGACTTTTTTGTTTTTGAGTCCGCGCCGTGCGAATAGAATCGATTCATTAAAGCCCGCGCGACGAAATTATCGTGTGGCAAATAAGCGCACAAGCAGCACACAGGTAGCACACAGGCAGTACAGGTAACGGTACAAGTAACAACAGGCATCACCAGGCATCGGGATTCCGGCAGCAGTTTTGTACAAGCCGGTCCACACCTTCGGGTGACGTTGCTCGATCGATCATGTCGTTTGGCGGAGCGCTCAGCGCGTTCCACATGCGCTTCAAACGCCATGAACGTGGAACATCGCTGCACGCCGCGGTCGCTCCGCTGGAACCGTGCTAATTTTCGACACACCGCCGGGCCACGCACACTCGCGGCTCGCCGTTTCCGGACTTTTATCCGGCGCGCGCCGGGCCGGAATCATCCGCCTTGCGTTCAACTGTGAACACCATCTGATGAAACCCGTAATTGCCCTCGTGGGGCGCCCCAATGTGGGGAAATCGACGCTTTTCAACCGCCTGACCCGTTCGCGCGATGCACTCGTCGCCGACTTGCCCGGCCTTACCCGGGATCGCCACTACGGCGAAGGGCGGGTTGGCGACCGGCCTTATCTGGTCGTCGACACCGGCGGTTTCGAGCCTGTCGCGAAAGACGGCATCCTGCACCAAATGGCGCGCCAGACACGCCAGGCAGTGGAAGAGGCCGACGTGGTCGTCTTCATCACCGACGGTCGCAACGGACTCGCGCCGCAAGACAAGGCGATTGCGGACTACCTGCGCAAGAGCGGGCGGCCGCTGTTCCTCGTGGTCAACAAGGCCGAAGGCATGAAGTACAGCGCCGTTGCCGCAGACTTCTACGAACTGGGCCTCGGGGACCCGCGCGCAATCTCTGCGGCGCATGGCGACGGCGTCACGGAAATGATCGGTGACGCGCTCGAAATAGCCTATGCCGGCCAGCCGGAAGAAGACCCCGAGGAAAAGGCGGCGCGCGGCGTGAAAATCGCGATCGTGGGACGCCCGAACGTCGGCAAGTCGACACTGATCAATGCGTTGGTCGGCGAGGAGCGGGTGATCGCGTTCGACATGCCCGGCACCACGCGCGACTCCATCTATATTGATTTCGAGCGAAGCGGCCGCAAATACACCCTGATCGATACGGCTGGGTTGCGTCGTCGCGGCAAGGTGTTCGAAGCGGTGGAAAAGTTTTCGGTGGTGAAGACGTTACAGTCCATTTCCGACGCTAACGTAGTGATTCTGCTGCTGGATGCGCAACAGGACATCTCCGACCAGGATGCGCATATTGCGGGCTTCGTGGTCGAGCAAGGACGTGCGCTGGTGGTAGGGGTGAATAAATGGGACGGATTGGATTCGCATGTGCGCGAGCGCACCAAGGCCGACCTGACGCGCAAGCTCAAGTTTTTGGACTTTGCTAAATTTCATTACGTGTCGGCGCTGGAAAAGACGGGCATCAGCCAGTTGATGAAGTCAGTGGATGACGCCTACGCCGCCGCCATGGCCAAGTTGCCCACGCCGAAGCTTACGCGCGCGCTGATCGACGCGGTTGAATTTCAGCAGCCGCGCCGCCGCGGACCGATTCGTCCGAAGCTGCGTTATGCGCACCAGGGTGGACAAAATCCGCCGATCATCGTCGTGCACGGAAATGCCCTCGACGCGATCACCGACACCTATAAACGTTACCTCGAAGGGCGCTTCAGAGAAACTTTTGGGCTGGTAGGGACTCCATTGCGCATAGAGTTCCGTTCAAGCGCGAACCCTTACGCGGACAAAGGCTGAATCCCGCGTGCACCAAGCGTTTCGCCGGGTTTCAGGCGGCCGTGGCGCGCTGGTGCGAAAATGAAAATCGGCTATAGTGTAGCGATTGACGGCGGATCTCTTTTTCTTCGTCGCAATCACGTCAACCTGCAAAAATAATACGGAGTTTGCTATGAGCAACAAAGGGCAATTGTTACAAGACCCGTTTTTGAACGCACTGCGAAAAGAGCATGTGCCTGTATCGATCTACCTGGTCAACGGCATCAAGCTGCAAGGCAATATTGAATCGTTCGACCAGTACGTCGTGTTGCTCCGGAATACGGTTACCCAAATGGTCTATAAGCACGCCATTTCCACGGTCGTGCCGGCGCGTCCAGTGAATTTCCACCCGGATGCAGAAACGCCCTAAACCTCGCAGCGTCCGGTGTGATGGCATGAATGAACGTGCTAATTCACCGGTCGCTTCAAAATGAAAATATTAATTTGATCAACGCAGCGCTTGTCGGTGTCGACTTCGGAAAAATCGATTTCGATGCCAGTCTCGAAGAACTCAGTCTGCTCGCACAAAGTGCGGGTGCTCATCCCGCCGTCACCCTGACCGGTCGCCGTTCCAGCCCCGATGCCAAGATGTTTGTCGGCAGCGGCAAAGTCGAAGAGCTGCGCCTCGCGTGCGAAGCCAACGACGTGGAACTCGTCATTTTTAATCACGCCCTCGCGCCCGCGCAGCAGCGCAATCTGGAAACGGCGCTGGACAGGCGCGTGATCGACCGCACCAGTCTTATCCTCGATATTTTCGCGCAGCGTGCCCGCAGTCATGAAGGCAAGCTGCAGGTCGAACTCGCCCAGCTCACCTACTTGTCCACCCGGTTGATCCGTGCGTGGACTCACCTTGAGCGGCAAAAGGGCGGTATCGGCTTGCGCGGCCCGGGTGAAACGCAGCTTGAAACCGACCGCCGTTTGATCGGCGAGCGGATCAAGGCGCTGAAGGCGAAGCTGAAGAAGCTGCAGCGTCAACATGGCACGCAGCGACGCCAGCGCGGGCGCAACCGGACTACATCGGTATCGCTTGTCGGTTATACGAACGCGGGCAAGTCGACGCTCTTCAACGCGTTGACGAAAGCGCAGGCCTACGCGGCGGACCAGTTGTTCGCCACGCTCGACACCACCTCGCGCCGGGTTTATCTCGGCGAGGAAGCGGGTCAGGCCGTGGTGTCGGATACGGTCGGGTTCATTCGCGACCTGCCTCACCAACTGGTCGCGGCATTTCGCGCAACGCTTGAAGAGACGGTTCAGGCGGACTTGCTGCTGCATGTAGTGGATGCATCGAGCATGGTGCGGCTCGACCAGATCGAGGAAGTCAACAAGGTGCTGAGCAGCATTGGCGCCGACGGCATTCCGCAAATCCTCGTCTTCAACAAGATCGATGCAGTGCCTGAGCTCGCGGCCCGTAACGATCCGGTTGAAAGGGATGAGTATGGTAATATTTTGCGCGTCTTTTTAAGCGCGCGAACGGGTCAGGGACTCGACGCACTGCGCACGGCGATCGCCGAATTTGCGGCTTCCGAACCCAAAGATAACAACGAGTACACGGAACTTCCGGACGGCACAATCGTGCCGGAGTCCATGGATAGCACATCCGACGACGGAACCGCGCTACCGGAAGATCACCGGTCAGCCGACGAAAGTGAAAGTGATGACCGCAAGGTCCCCGAGCACGGGCACTGATCTGTTCCGATTTGCATTGACCCGGCTGTCTAATGGTGAATCACCGAGTGAACGACTACAACGAGCGGAGTAACCGGCAGCTTTCGCATGCCGTCTTTTCGATCAACGACCCGCGCTGGGGACGGGGCGACGGCAATGGCGATGGCAAAAGCCAGGAGCAGAAGCGTCCGCAGGAACAAAAGCGCCCATCGAAGGACAAGGACGGCGAAGGGCCGCCGGATCTCGACGAAATGTGGCGTGACTTCAACAAGAAACTCGCGGGCTTGTTCGGCAAGAAGCCGGCCGGCGGCGGTCCGCGTGCTGACAACGGCCGCGGCGCCAAGATCGGCTTGGGCATAGTTGTCGGCGTCTTGATTGCGATCTATCTGGGTAGCGGCGTATTCGTCGTACAGGATGGCAATGTGGGTGTCGTGTCGCGCTTCGGGAAGTATGAGGAGTCGGCGGATGCGGGTATCCATTGGCGTCTACCGTATCCGTTCGAGTCGCACGAGATCGTCAATACGTCGCAAATTCGTTCGGTCGAAGTCGGTCGCAACAACACCGTGACCCAGGCCAACGTGCGCGACGCATCGCTGCTGACGCACGACGCGGATATCGTCGAGGTGCGGTTTGCCGTGCAGTATCAGATCAAGTCGGCTACCGACTATCTGTTCCGCAATGTCGATCCTGATCAAAACGTGACGGAATCGGCGCAGGCGGCCATTCGCGAGATCGCGGGCACGCACAGCACCGACGACCTGCTTTTCAAGGATCGCGAAGCATTGCGCGCGAAGCTTCTCGACACCATCCAGGCATCGCTCGATTTGTACAAGACGGGCTTGCAGGTGACGGGCGTGACCATCGAAAGCGTGCAGGTGCCGGCCCAAGTTCAGCCGGCGTTTGAAGACGCCGCGAAGGTGCGCCAGGACAACGAGCGCGCGGTCGACACCGCGAAAGCCTATGCCGATCAACTGTTGCCGCGCGCGAAGACCGACGCGGCGCGCATGGTCGACGACGCGAAGGGCTATAGCAACCGGGTCGTTTCGCAGGCGCAAGGCAATGCCGAGCGCTTTAAGCAAGTCTATGCAGAATATTCGAAGGCGCCGGCAGTGATTCGTCAACGCATGTATCTGGACACAATGCAGCAGATTTATTCGCGTGCGACGAAGGTGTTCGTCGACAGCAAGAGCTCGAACAACGTGGTGTATCTGCCGCTCGACAAACTCGTCGATGCAAACCGTCAGAACGCGAACGCAGCGGCTGCTGGAACGGTGCCATCGGGCGCGTCGGGTGTCGCCGCAGGGACGGTGCCTTCGGGCGCCAGTCAACCGGTCGGCGCCGCGCCTGCCGGCGTGATCGGAGGCTCCATCACGCAGGATGCGCGTGCCGAAAGCGCATCGGCGGCTTCGGCCGTGACTGCCCAGTCCGCCGCTCCTGCAAGCGCCGCAGCGTCTGCTGCTGCTTCGGGCGCCGCCGCGCAGTCATCGGGTGACCCATTGCGCTCGCGCGATGCGTTCCGTTCGCGTTCGCGCGAAGACGACACGCAATGAGGAGCGCGATCATGAATCGAATCATTGCGCTTGTCGTAGCCGTGGTAATCGTATTGTTCATCGGTTCCTCCATGATGTTCGTGGTCGATGAACGCCACGCGGGTGTGGTCACAGCACATGGCGGCGGTACGCCCACGCTCGTCACGCCCGGCCTCCATTTCAAGTTGCCGCCGCCGTTCCAGACGCTGACGCTGATCGACACCCGCACGCTCACGCTCGACGAAGCAGGCTCGGATCGCTTCAACACATCGGACAAGAACGAAGTGATCGTGAATACGGTCATCAAGTATCGCGTGGCCGATCCGCTCAAGCTGTTTGAAAGCAACGAGAAGAACACGCAGACGGCGCAGGACCGGCTGGCCGCGCTGACGCGCACGGCGTTGACGTCGTCGTTCACCAAACGTCCGCTGACGGATGTGCTGGGTGAGCAGCAGGTGATTGCGACCGAAGCGCAGAAAGCGATCGAGCAGCCTGCAGCGGCGTTCGGCGTGGAGCTGGTGGACTTGCAACTGACGCGCATCGACTTTCCGCCGGCGGTGGCCGATTCAGTCTACAAACGCATGATCGCGGCGCGCCAGCAAGCGGCAGCCGAGGAACGCGCGAAGGGGACGGCAGACGCCGATGCACTGAAAGCGGCCGCGGAGCGTCAGCAGGAATCCATTCTTGCCGATGCTTACAAGGAAGCGCAGACGATCAAGGGTGAGGGTGACGGCAAGGCTGCGTCTATTGCCGCCGATGCATACGGCGTCGATCCGCAGTTCTACCAGTTCTATCAAAGCCTCGAAGCGTATAAAAAGACCTTCAATGCCGGCGACGTCATGGTTGTCGATCCGAGCAGCGATTTCTTCCGCTTCATGCGCAGCCCGAATGGTGGTGCTGCGCCGAGCGGCAGCGATGCCACCCCACCGACGCTCGCGCGCAAGCGCTGAGATCGTCCAAGCGTCGCGGCGAAAAGCCGCGGCGCCTTTAATCGAATGGATATGGCTGCATCGTTACTGCTCGCGATCGCGTTGATGCTGATTATTGAGGGGATGTTTCCGTTCGTCTTCCCTAACTCCTGGCGCGATACGTTCCGCCGGATCGCACAACGGCCGCCGCACCAGATTCGTATCGGCGGACTGATCGCCATGGTGCTTGGCGTTATCCTGCTGATTATTGCGACTTGACCCAACGACTTGACCCAGCGGCTTGACCCTGGCAACCCAAAAATTCAAAGCGGGTCGACGTGTAGTCTCCAGTCACCCATAGACTCAAAGCTTGCGCTCATCTGCGGCGAGAATCCCGCCGCGCTCAAACGCTCCGTAGGAAACGCATCGATGTCCACCTGGTTACTTCCCGAGAATATCGCCGACGTCTTGCCGTCCGAGGCTCGCAAGATTGAAGAATTGCGCCGTCGGATGCTCGACCGTTTTCGTTCGTACGGCTACGAACTTGTCATGCCGCCCATGCTCGAGTATCTCGAGTCGCTGCTCACCAGCGGCGGCAGCGACCTGAATCTGCGCACCTTCAAACTCGTCGATCAATTGTCCGGCCGCACGCTCGGCCTGCGTGCTGACATTACGCCGCAGGTATCGCGTATCGACGCGCATTTGCTGAATCGGCAAGGTGTAACGCGTCTTTGCTATGCAGGCAACGTGCTGCACACGCGCCCGCGCGGTCTGCACGCTACGCGCGAGCAGATTCAGATCGGCGCGGAAATCTACGGCCATGCAGGACTGGAAGCGGATCTCGAGATCCAGCAATTGATGCTGGATTCGCTGCGTCTGAGCGGCCTCGATAAAGTGCGCCTCGACCTCTGCCACGCCGGTGTCTTGTCGGCGCTGCTTGAGTTGGAACCGTCGGCGGCGGCGCTCGGTGAAGCGCTGTTCGACGCGCTCGGCGCGAAGGATGTGCCGCGTCTGAACGAGCTCACGGCCAAGCTCGGCGATGTAGCCCGGGACGCATTGCGCGCGTTGCCGTCCCTGTATGGCGACGCTGCCGTGCTCGACGAAGCGCGGGCGCGGCTGCCGAATCTTCCGGTGATCGGCCGGGCACTAGACGACCTCGCGTTCCTGGCGGCTCAAGCGAACGGCGCCGAGTTGATGATCGATCTCGCCGATCTGCGCGGTTACGCGTACCACAGCGGCGTGATGTTCTCGGCTTACGTTGACGGCGTGCCGAATGCGGTGGCGCGAGGCGGCCGTTACGACGATGTCGGTTTGGCCTACGGCCGCGCGCGCCCGGCAACGGGTTTCTCGCTCGACCTGCGCGAAGTCGCGCGTATTTCCCCCGTCGATGCCCGCGGCAGCGCGGTCCTCGCTCCGTGGAAGCACGACGAACCGCTGCTCAAGGCAGTTGCGCAATTGCGCGACGCAGGCGAAGTGGTGATCCAGGCGTTGCCTGGTCACAACCATGATCTCGATGAATTCGCGTTCGATCGCGTGCTGGTGGAACGTGATGGAAAGTGGGTCGTAGAGGCCCGTTCCTAGCGGTTTTGCGGTTTGCCGGTCCGATTTTTATCGACACATGGCGGCAAACCGCAGGCAAAATTCTTGCCAGATCCAATCGATGAAATATCAATACGCGTTCGCAAATACCGGGAAAAACTCGGAACCTTCCGCGAACATAGGTAAAATGCTTTTTTAACCAGCTATCAAATTGACATGTCTGCCAGCGCAGTGAATGTGAACCCGGGGCGCAACGTCGTCGTGGTCGGCACCCAGTGGGGTGATGAAGGCAAGGGCAAGATCGTCGACTGGTTGACGGACCACGCCCAAGGCGTCGTGCGCTTCCAGGGCGGTCATAACGCCGGCCACACGCTGATTATCGGCGGCAAGAAAACCATCCTTCGACTGATTCCCTCGGGCATCATGCGCGCCGGCACTGCCTGCTATATCGGCAATGGTGTTGTGTTGTCGCCGGAAGCGCTCTTCAAGGAAATCGGCGAGCTGGAGTCGGCAGGCGTCGACGTCCAGAAGCGGCTGTTCATCTCCGAAGCCGCCAACCTGATCCTTCCGTATCACATCGCTATCGACCAGGCTCGCGAAGCGCGGCGCGGTGCAGCGAAGATCGGCACGACCGGGCGCGGCATTGGCCCGGCGTATGAAGACAAGGTCGGCCGTCGCGGCTTGCGCGTGCAAGATCTGTACGACCGCGAAGTTTTCGCTGAGCGCCTGCGCGAAACCCTCGATTTCCACAATTTCGTGCTGACCGGGTATCTGGGCGCTCCTGCGGTGGATTACCAGGAAACGCTGGACACCATGTTCGGCTACGCCGAGCGCCTTGCGCCCATGGTGACCGACGTGTCGCGCCGTCTCTATGACGAAAACCACGCTGGCCGCAACCTGCTGTTCGAAGGTGCGCAAGGCACGTTGCTCGACGTCGATCACGGCACGTACCCGTATGTCACGTCGAGCAATTGCGTGGCGGGCGCGGCGACTGCGGGTGCGGGCGTGGGTCCGCAAAAGCTCAACTACATTCTCGGCATCACGAAAGCGTATTGCACGCGCGTGGGCGCAGGTCCGTTCCCGAGCGAGTTGTATGACGCCGACAACGCCAGTCGCCAGGAGCAGGTTGGCCTGACGCTCGCGACCGTTGGCAAGGAATTCGGCTCGGTCACTGGCCGTCCGCGCCGGACCGGCTGGCTTGACGCTGCCGCGCTGCGCCGCTCGATTCAGATCAACGGTATCTCGGGTTTGTGCATGACGAAGCTCGACGTGCTCGACGGCCTGGAAGAAGTGAAGCTGTGCGTGGGCTACAAGCTCGATGGCAAAGACGTGGACATCCTGCCGCGCGGTGCTTCGGAAGTGGCGCGTTGCGAGCCGGTGTACGAGACGTTCGGCGGCTGGAAGGAAAGCACCATTGGCATCACGCAATGGGACAGTTTGCCGGCCAACGCGCGTGACTATCTCTCGCGTATCCAGGAAGTGGCGGGCGTGCCTATCGACATGGTGTCGACCGGTCCGGATCGCGATGAAACCATTCTGCTGCGTCATCCGTTCAAGGTTTAAGTAGCCCGGACGTGTAGCATCGACGAAAGTGGCCGCGAATGAGCGGCCACTTTTGCATATTCAACAGACGTACAGTGTTGTACATATCGAAAAGAGTTTTACCATGATCGCGATGAAAGATCCGCGCAACGACGACCGGAACCTGTGGGTCGGCTGGGACGAATATCACCGGCTGATCGAATTGCTCGCGCTCGCCGTGCATGACTCCGGCTGGAAGTTCGACAATATCCTGTGTCTTGCACGTGGCGGCCTGCGGGTCGGCGACCAGCTTTCGCGCATCTATGACCTGCCGCTTGCCATCCTGGCGACGAGTTCGTATCGCGAGGCGGCCGGCACGGAGCAGGGCGCACTCGATATCGGGCAATACATCACTATGACGCGCGGCGAGCTGTCCGGCAACGTGCTGCTTGTAGATGACCTCGTTGACTCCGGCGTCACGCTTTCGCGCGTGCAACAGCACCTGAAGGACCGGTATCCGGCGGTCACGGCCGTGCGTTCCGCCGTGCTTTGGTACAAAGGCTGCTCCAAGGTGAAGCCCGATTACTTCGTGCAGTTTCTTGAAACAAATCCGTGGATTCATCAACCGTTTGAAGAATGGGACACTGTCCGGCCTCATAACCTCGGTGCGTGGATCAAGCGCGGCGTGCAGGACGAGCGGGGTTGATTCAATTCCTGAAAGAATGAAACCGAAACGAAACGCCGTTCGATTCGCCAATCTGGTGTGATCGAGCGGCGTTTTTTTGCTTATAGCCAGTCGCAGCCAGTTAAAACGGGCTAAAGGCGGAAAGCGCCGCGCATGCACCTTCGTGGCTTTGCCGCAATGCTAAACTGCCGTCTCGCTCCGGTCGTAGCGGTATCACAACAGGCCGGTCGGGCGCCGCACGCAACGTTAGAATGGCGTTCGTTTTTTCCGCTTCGGACGGCTTCCCGCGTTTATGAACAAAATGACTCACGCGCACGAGCGCAAACAGCCGCTACCTGCCCTCGCACTTGCCGCAATCGGCGTGGTGTTCGGCGATATCGGCACCAGCCCGCTGTACGCGTTGAAAGAAGCCTTCAGCAAATCGCACGGTATTCAACTGAGCGAAGCCTCCATCCTTGGTGTCATCTCGCTGCTGTTCTGGGCGATCATGATCGTGGTCTCCATCAAGTACGTGCTCTTCGTGATGCGCGCCGACAACAACGGCGAAGGCGGAGTCCTCGCTCTGATGACGCTCGCATTGCGCACGTTGAAAGGGTCAGGACGTGCAACCGGCGTGCTGATGATGCTCGGCATTTTCGGCGCATGCATGTTTTACGGCGATGCTGTGATAACACCGGCGATGTCGGTGATCTCGGCGGTGGAAGGGCTGGAAATCGTCTCACCGGCGCTTTCTGAATGGGTGATCCCCATCACCATTGTCATTCTTGTGATGCTCTTCTGGATCCAGCGCCGCGGTACGTCGGTGGTCGGCAAGCTCTTCGGTCCGATCATGGGCCTGTGGTTCGTGACGCTGGCCGTGCTTGGCGTTTATCACATCGTGCAAGTGCCGCGCGTATTGATCGCGTTGAATCCGTACTACGCGTTTTCGTTCATGGCCGCCCACGTGGTGCAGGCGTATATCGTGCTCGGGTCGGTCGTGCTGGTACTGACCGGCGCAGAAGCGCTGTATGCCGATATGGGGCACTTCGGCGCCAAGCCCATTCGTTACGCGTGGTATGGCCTCGTCATGCCGTCGCTCGTGCTCAATTATTTCGGCCAGGGTGCGTTGCTGATGCACTCGCCGGAAGCCGCCGAAAGTCCGTTCTTTCTCCTGGCGCCGGCATGGGCTTTGTTGCCTCTGGTGATCCTGTCCACGGTAGCAACGGTGATCGCATCGCAGGCCGTTATTTCAGGCGCGTATTCGCTGACGAGCCAAGCTATCCAGCTTGGTTACGTGCCGCGTATGAAGATCCTGCATACATCGGATCTGGCGATCGGGCAGATCTATATCCCGGTCGTGAACTGGATGCTGTTGTTCGTCATCCTGTGCATTGTGATCGGCTTCAAAAGCTCGGAGAATCTCGCCGCCGCGTACGGGCTTGCCGTCACGGCAACCATGCTGGTCACGACCATTCTCGCGTCTGTCGTGATGACCAAGCTGTGGGGCTGGAACAAGTTTCTGGTGGGCGCAATCATCGGCGTGTTTTTTATCGTCGATGTCGGGTTCTTCGGCGCCAGCCTGCTCAAGATCGAACAGGGCGGATGGTTGCCGCTGGGTATTGGCGGCGTGCTGTTCTTCCTGCTGATGACGTGGTTCAAGGGCCGCATGATCGTCAAGGACCGGACTGCCGCCGACGGTATTCCGTTGATGCCGTTCCTGCAGGGATTGCTTGCGCATCCGCCGCATCGGGTGTCGGGGACGGCAATCTACCTGACTGGTAACGACTCGCTCGTGCCTGTCAGCCTGCTGCACAACCTGAAGCACAACAAGGTCCTGCATGAACGGACCATCTTCCTGAATTTCGTTACGCGCGACGTGCCGTACGTCGATGACGACAAGCGTGTGGAAGTCAAGGACGCAAGCGGCGGTCTCTTCCTCGTGAAAGCACAGTACGGCTTTAACGAAACGCCCGATGTCAAGGCAGTGCTCGATGAGATCGGCCGTACCCACGACATGACGTTCGAGCTCATGGATACGTCGTTCTTCATGGCGCGCGAAACCGTGGTGCCGACGCAGCTGCCGGGCATGTCGGTGTGGCGCGAACGGGTGTTCGCGTGGATGCACCAAAACGCCGCGAAGCCGACGGACTTCTTCAGTATTCCCGCGAACCGGGTGGTCGAGTTGGGGACGAAGATCGAGATTTGATGGTGGTATCCGCGTTGGACCGTGGTGGCGTATGCGCTGCCCGGTTTGACCCGTCGAGGTAGCTAAAAAAAACGGCCCGTTCATTGCGAACGGGCCGTTTTTATTTCTATCGAACCGTGTGGCTCGATCTATTTTTTCAGCTTGGCAAACGCCGCTGCCATCGCGCTTGCCGCTTCCGGTTCGCGCCTGCCGCCACCGTTGCCGCTGTTGTTGCTCCGGACATCGCGAGCGCTGCCTCCGCCACCCGAGCCGCCACGGCGGTCTTGCGCGCCACGTTGCGGTTGTTGAGCCGGAGAGCCCTCGGCGGCGAAGTCATCGTCGAGACGCATGGTCAGCGCGATCCGCTGGCGCTTCACGTCGGTCTCCACCACTTTCACCTTCACGACTTGCCCGGCTTTCACCACTTCGTGCGGGTCCTTGATGAACTTCGTCGACATCGCCGATACGTGCACCAAGCCATCCTGATGCACGCCGATATCGACGAACGCGCCAAACGCCGCGACGTTCGTGACCACGCCTTCCAGGATCATGCCCGGCGTGAGATCGGAGAGCTTTTCGACGCCGTCACGGAACGTGGCCGTCTTGAACTCCGGACGCGGATCGCGACCCGGCTTTTCAAGTTCCGCGAGGATGTCGCGCACGGTCGGCAAACCGAAACGCTCGTCGACGAATTCCGCCGGCGACAAACCCGACAACGCTTCGCGCTTGCCCATGACATCGGCGGCGTGCTTCTTGATCTTGGCCAGGATGCGTTCAACCACCGGATACGCTTCCGGGTGCACCGACGAGCGGTCCAGCGGATTCGAGCCGTTGTTGATGCGCAGGAATCCAGCGGCTTGTTCGAAGGTTTTATCGCCGAGACGGGGCACTTTCTTCAATTGATCACGCGATGCAAAGGGGCCGTTGGCATCGCGGAAATCGACGATATTGCGCGCAAGCGTGGTGTTCAATCCCGACACGCGTGCAAGCAGCGCAACCGATGCCGTATTGGCGTCCACGCCGACCGCGTTCACGCAGTCTTCGACCACTGCATCGAGCGAGCGGGCGAGGTCGCGTTGATTGACGTCATGCTGATACTGGCCGACGCCAATCGCTTTCGGATCGATCTTGACGAGTTCCGCGAGCGGATCCTGCAGTCGCCGTGCAATGGATACAGCACCGCGCAGGGTGACATCGAGATCAGGAAACTCCTTCGATGCCAGTTCGGACGCCGAATAAATCGATGCTCCTGCCTCCGACACCACGATCTTCTGCAGCTTCAGTTCCGGATGCCTCGCGATCAATTCGCTCGCGAGCTTGTCGGTTTCACGAGACGCCGTACCGTTGCCGATACTGATCAGCTCGGCCTGCGTCTGCGCGGCGATCCGCGCGAGCTTGGCGAGCGAGCCGTCCCAGTCGCGACGGGGTTCGTGCGGATAAATAACGTCGGTGGCGAGCAGCTTGCCGGTGCGATCGACCACGGCCACTTTAACGCCGGTACGCATGCCCGGATCGAGGCCGATCACGGCTTTCGGACCTGCCGGCGCGGCAAGCAAAAGGTCCTTCAGGTTGCGGGCAAATACGCGAATGGCCTCGGCTTCAGCCTCTTCGCGCAAATTCGTCAGCAAATCATTTTCGATATTCGGCTGCACTTTCACACGCCAGCACCAGCGGCACACGTCCGAGAGCCATTTATCGGCTGGCCGGCCCTGATTCGCGATGCCCACGTGACGCGCGATCATCGCTTCGCCGGGATGCGGCACCTGTGCGTCGAGCTCTTCGCCCAGGCCCAGCTTGACCATCAATACGCCGGCATTGCGTCCGCGAAAAAGCGCGAGCGCCCGGTGCGACGGGACCGTACGGATGGTTTCCGAATAGTCGTAGTAGTCGCGGAATTTCTCGCCTTCCTCGGTTTCTTTCCCTTCCACGACGGTCGAGATCACGCTGCCTTGCTTGAACAGGTAATCGCGAACCTTGCCGAGAATTTCCGCCGTTTCGCCAAACTGCTCCGAGAGGATGTCGCGGGCGCCATCGAGCGCGGCCTTGATATCGGCGACCCCTTTTTCGGCATCCACATAACGCGCGGCTTCTGTTTGCGGATCGAGCGTCGGGTCGGCGAGGAGGGCGTCCGCGAGCGGCTGCAGGCCGGCTTCACGGGCGATCTGCGCACGCGTGCGGCGCTTCGGTTTGTAAGGGAGATACAGGTCTTCGAGCACCTGCTTGCTGTCGGCGCCTTCAATGGCTGCGCGCAGCTCGGGCGTGAGTTTGCCCTGCTCGTCGATGCTCTGGACAATCGTCGCGCGCCGGTCTTCGAGCTCGCGGAGATAGATGAGCCGTTCCTCGAGATTGCGCAATTGCGTGTCGTCGAGATTGCCCGTGACTTCCTTTCTATATCGGGCGATGAACGGAACGGTGGAGCCTTCATCGAGAAGCTGCACGGTCGCGGCGACCTGCCGCGGCTGCACATTCAACTCGGCGGCGATGCGCTGGACAATCTTGAGTGCTACGGTTTCCGTCATGGGGGTCTGCGTCAGCCTGCTGGCTCATCAAGGGCTTTTCGTACCGCGCATTTCACTCGCATTTCACTGTAAGCCGCGCGGACACTTTTGCCGGGTTGGTGAAGCGGGGCATTTTGCCATAAATGCCGGAGGGCTCCGGCGCTCGGTGATAGAATTTCGGCATCGTAGAAGCTGCTATTTCGCTTTCTTGCTACCTTCGTCTCCTTGACCGTCTCCTTGTCTATCACGCTGGCTATCACGTTGCCGACTTCCCGCCTTTCGCCCGCTTTGCCGACTGCTCCAGTCGATTCGTTCGCCTCGACCGGTCCGGCCGCACCGGGCGGTGTTGCCATTGTGCGGCAGGTCTTGCCGTTCGCCCGTTGTGTCGCGGCAACATTGATCGCGCTAGCCTGCGCGGGTGCCGGGACGGCCGCCATGGCGCAGTCACCGAAGCCCATCAACCCGGGTACGTCGGTCACGCAAACGCCGCTCGTTGAAAGCGGCGCGCAAGACAGCGCTGCGCAAGCGGCATCGGGCGTGCCGGCGGGTCAGATCGAAGCCGGCGATGGCGGCGCAGCGCTAGCCACTGCGGACACCAACGGCTTCGGCGCGCGTCAGAAGGCATTGGACGTTCGCAGCGCGGAGAACAACTATACCTACGGGGTCAAGCAGCACAATTGCTACAGCGATTTCTTCGTCAATCACTGCCTGGACAAAGCCCGCGACGCCAAGCGTGAAGTAGCCAGGCAAATTCGCACGGAACAGTTGGCGCTTGACGACGAACAACGCTTGCAGCACGCGCAGCAGCGTGACCAGCAAACGGCGCTCAAGCGCGCGCAGTATGCGTCCGAGGCGCCGCAACGCGCGGCGAGCGAGAAAGCAAGCCAGGAATCGTTCGAAGAGAAGCAGCGCCAGAACGCGTTGTCGGCGGCGCAGCGAAATGCGGAAGCGCCTCAGCGCGCAGCGAACCAGGCTGATTACGACCGCAAGCAGGCGGATTACCAGAAGAAACTGGCCGATGCCGCCGCGCGCGGCGTGCAGGACGCGAAAGAGCGCGAGGACAAGGCGGAACGCTTTGCAGCCAAGCAACGCGACGCTGCCGAGCATCAGACGGAAGTCGCAGCCCGGCAGAAGGAAGCGGCCGCCAAGCAGCAACAGCGTGCACAGCAGGACGCGGCAGACCAGGCGCACCAGGCACAACTCAAGCAGCAACAACAGCAACAGCAACAACCGAAGTAAGCCGGAGCCGGACAGTAACCTCGGGCGATGCCGTCAGTGACCTTATGCGGCGCGCCGCCACCAGGGAGGCGAATATGCATGCGTATCCTGCAGCAGCAGTCGACACGGGGACGATCCGTGAACGGATCGCGGAGCTGGAAGCGGAGCATCACGGCCTGGATAGTCTTATCGGCAAGATGGCTGAGGTTCCCGGCATCAACGACTTCGAGATCAGGCGCCTGAAGAAGCGCAAACTCAAGGTCAAGGACACCATCATCCTGCTGCAGTTGCAGTTGGAACCGGACACGCGCGCTTGAATCCTTGATGCGCAAGGGAAGTGCAAATAAAGCGCAAATGACATGCGCGTGACGCATGCGCGGGCCGGAAGAATTTTTACGCCAGCCGCCCTTGGCGCCTCGTCGGCAAGGGTAGCGAAACTGGCTTGCTGACACGTGTCGTAAGCCGGAACACAAGCAGGAACATTCCTTTGAATTCGCCCGACAATGCCCTCACAGAGAACGCGGAATCCGTGCTGAAGCCGGCCGCGAAGGCGGGTGTCGTCGACACCACGCTTTCGCTCACGCTGGCACCGAAGCGCCGCACCGAACTCGACGCGATTTTCGCCGCCGAGGGTCTGTTGGCGCGTCAAATCGATGGTTATCGCTCGCGTGCTTCACAGGTCGACATGGCCCGCGCAGTCGCCGCCGCCATGGAGGCGTCCGGGCGCGCCATGCCCGAACCCGCGATGTTCGACGCGCAACGCCGGCCCGCGCGCAAGCTCGGGCCATCGGATGCGCCCGTCGTTCATGAAGAAGGCGCGGACGAGTTGGGTGTGGCGATGGCATCGACGGGAATCGACGGCGGAGAGAATACGCTGATCGTTGAAGCGGGTACGGGTACCGGCAAGACGTTCGCGTATCTCGTGCCGGCCATGCTGTGGGGCGGCAAGGTGATCGTCTCGACCGGCACGAAGCACTTGCAGGACCAGCTGTTCCAGCGCGACATTCCTACCGTGCGGGACGCGCTTGCCGTGCCGGTTTCGGTCGCCATGCTCAAAGGGCGCGCGAATTACCTGTGTCACTACTACCTGCAGCGCACGGCCGACAACGGCCGTTTGCCTACGCGCCAGGACACGTCGCATCTGCAGGAAATCATCCGTTTCGCCAAGATCACGCGCACTGGCGACAAAGCCGAACTCGCGAGCGTGCCCGAGAACTCGCCGGTCTGGCCCATGGTCACGTCCACGCGCGACAACTGTCTCGGCCAGGAATGTCCGCAGTACAAAGAGTGTTTCGTGATGCAGGCGCGGCGCGAGGCGCAGCAGGCGGATATCGTGGTGGTGAATCACCACCTGTTTTTCGCCGATGTCATGCTGCGCGACACCGGCATGGCCGAGTTGCTGCCCACGGCCAACACCATCATCTTCGACGAAGCGCATCAGTTGCCCGAAACCGCGACGCTGTTTTTCGGCGAGACGGTCTCCACCACGCAGTTTCTCGAACTGGCCCGCGATGCGGTAGCGGAAGGTTTGAGTCACGCCCGCGATTTCTCCGACTGGACGAAACTCGGCGCAGCGCTGGAACGTGCAGCTCGCGACGTAAGGTTGGCGTTCAAAGAAGATTCAGTGCGCATGTCGCTCGGTCAGCTTTCCGACGACCATCCGCTATTCGACGCGCTCGATACGCTCGAAGAGCATCTCGACGCACTCACCAAGGCCTTGGGCGAGCACGCTGAGCGGGCCGAGTCGCTGGGTGCGTTGCTACGCCGTGCGCGCGAATTGCAGGGCTTGCTGGGCGGCTGGACCGCGCCGCCAACTTCGGTCGAAAAGGCTGTGGCCGAGGAAGCCGAAGCGGCGGCAAAAGCCGATCCAAACGAAATGGTGCGATGGATCGAAGTGTTCTCGCATACGGTGCAGTTGCATGAGACGCCGCTGTCCGTCGCGCCGATTTTCTCGAAGCAGCGGGCCGGTGTGCCGCGGGCGTGGATCTTTACATCGGCAACGTTGTCGGTGCGAGGGGATTTCACGCATTACGCCGCGCAAATGGGCCTGAACGCGCGTCGCTCAATGACGCTGCCCAGTCCCTTCGATTACCCGACGCAAGGCTTGTTGTATGTGCCGCGTAACCTGCCGCAACCGTCGTCGCCGAATTTCACCGACGCCGTGTTCGATGGCGCGTTGCCGGTGATCGAGGCATCGAAGGGCGGCGTGTTTTTCCTGTGCACGACGTTGCGCGCGGTCGACCGGATTGCGATGCGATTGCGTGACACGATCGAGCAGCGCGGCTGGGACTACCCGCTGCTGGTTCAGGGCGATGCCAGCCGTACCGAGTTGCTCGACCGCTTCCGCTCTTACGGCAACGCGATCCTGGTGGGCAGCCAGAGCTTCTGGGAAGGGGTGGACGTGCGTGGCGACGCGCTGTCGCTGGTGGTTATCGACAAACTGCCGTTTGCGCCGCCCGATGACCCGGTGTTGTCGGCAAGGCTGGATGCGTTGACCAAGAAGGGCTTGAGCCCGTTCGCCGTGCATCAGCTGCCGCAAGCGGTGATTACGCTGAAGCAGGGCGCTGGGCGGTTGATTCGCGCGGAAACGGATCGTGGCGTGCTGATGATCTGCGATACCCGTCTCGTCGATAAACCCTACGGCCGGCGCATCTGGCAAAGCCTGCCGCCGTTCAAGCGCACGCGCGAACTGGAAGTGGTGCGCGCTTTCTTCTCCGATCCGGAAACGGTCGCGGATCAAGAAGACGACTGAGCGCGGCGCGACCTTGAACCCCTGAACCGGCCGCCTGTCTGAGCGCCCAGTCCTCGGCGCGTTGTTGGCCTAATGCACTGCCTCGCGGACGTGACGCCGAATCAAACTGCGTTGATCGAACGGCAGCGCGCTATGCAAGTCAACCGCCGGGTGGTTGGGGCGACACCTTCTGCCAACCCGCAGGGCAAGCCTTCACGTACGGGTAATAGCCCTCGGGCCTGGCGCAGTATACCAGTAGCCCGTTTGCGGCGCATTGCCGCCAGCCATATTCACTTGCTGCCCCTGTTCAACGTACTCCGCTGGCAGAGCGGCGTCGCCGACTGGCACGGCCGCATAAGGTGCATAAGGGTAATAGCCAGGGTAGTACCCCGAGTAATACGGGTATGGATACGGGTAGCCACCGATAAAACCCGGGCCAAAATAGAGGCCAACTGACCCGCTGCAACAACCGCCGTGGTAATAACCGCCGCCGTGATAGTACCCGCCGCCATGGTAATAGCCCCCGCCGCCGCCGTGATAGTAGCCCCCAGCCGTGGCGGCGCCGCTTGCACCCAGAGTCGCCAGCACCAGCAATAGCTGGCACGCTCTACGCCCGTTCATGATGATCACCTCGATTATTCGCGTCGTTTCAGGATTTTGATTCCCCAACCGGACCTTGCACAGCGCAGACCGTTTCGAACCAAACCTGCTATTCATAAGTGTATGAATTTCGCGGCGATTTTTCCGTCTTTGTGTAACCGGAAATGACACGTACGCCATTGGCATCGGATAACGGAGCCGGGCATCCGGTTAAGCCTGTGAAAAGGTCGTGCAAAAAAAAGCCGCGCTCTGAAATGAGCGCGGCTTTCTTACAAGACTTGACTGAACTGCAATACGGCTTTTGCAACGTGTTTCTTGCAGCGTTCAGCGTGACAAACCGCTTACCAGATTTGCCACCACGATTTGTTTTCCTTACCCGGGCGCGACTTGCCGGTGACATATGGGCTGTCCGGGAACGTAGCAGCCAGCACGCGCTTCGTGTCGCCTTCCAGTTGCGGCTGGTCGAGCTTGCCGTAAGACAGCATCATGATATGCAACGCGTCTTCCGTTGCAGGCGCATTCCGGTATTCACGGATCGCGAGTTGCGCGCGGTTGATTGCCGCCACATAAGCGCCACGCCGATAGTAATAATCCGCAGCGTGAACTTCATGCGAAGCCAGCGCGTTCACAATGTAGCGCATGCGTTGAGCGGCATCGGGCGCATACTTGCTTTGCGGATATTTGTCGACCACGACCTTGAATGCGTCGTACGATTCGCGCAGCGACACGGGGTCCCGCTCACTCATGTCCTGGCCGGAAAAGCGGCCGAACAGACCGAGGTCGTCGTTGAAGTGGATCATGCCTTTCAGGTAATACGCGTAGGCAATGTCCGGGTGATCCGGATGCAACTTGATGAAGCGGTCGATGGCTGAATCCGCGGAGGCGGTCTCGCCGTCTTTCCAGTCGCAGTAAGCCACATTGATCTGCGCTTGTTGCGCAAAATGACCGAACGGGTCGCGACCTTCAAGGTTCTCGAAATACTTCGCGCATTTGCCGAAGTCGCCGCCGGTCAGCGAATCTTGCGCCTCCGAGTATAATTTGCCGTTATTCCACGTTGCCGTCTCGTCGGTTTTCTCGGGCAAACCATGACAGCCCGCGACAATGGCGGCACTCGCAGCCAGCGCCATGACCTTGACAGACGAGTTCGACGAAAGCCGGACCAGTTGACGGACAGGGTTCAAAACGGTTCTCAAAGCTTGATTCACGGCTCGCATCAGTGCTTGCATTTTCTAGCTCATGCCTTTCTGGCTAATTCCCAGCTTTTCAGTCTAATGACCCGCTCAAGTACAAGTCGTACCAAAGATCGCAGCAAAGATTATAGCCCAAGCGCATCGGCCGACGACGCACGTCCGGACGATTTGACCGAACCGGCCGCTGCGCCGGACGCGCCAAGCGAAACTCACGGCAAACCCGTGCCCACCAACCTGCACGAGCGCCGCGCCGACGCTGAAACGCCGCGCACGATCATCGTCCCCGACGAGTACGCCGGCGAGCGCCTCGACAAAGTCATGGCGCGTTTATTCCCCGAGTTTTCGCGCAGCCGCCTGCAGACCTGGATTGATGCGCAACGCGTGGTGGTCGACGGCGCGCCCGCGAAGATCCGGCAGCCGGTGCCATTGGGCGCGACCATTACGCTGATCCCCGATTTGCTGCCCGAACAGCTTGCGTTCACACCGGAGCCGGTGCCGCTTGAGATCGTCTATGAAGATGACGCGCTCGTGGTCATCAACAAGCCCGCGGGCATGGTCGTGCATCCGGCCGCGGGAAACTGGAGCGGCACGCTGCTTAACGGCTTGTTGTATCGATACGGCGATGCGGCCGCCGGCTTGCCACGCGCGGGCATTGTGCATCGGCTGGATAAGGAGACGTCAGGGCTGATGGTGGTGGCACGCACGCTCGAAGCCCAAACCATTCTGACGCGGCAGTTGCAGGCCCGCACGGTGAAGCGCCGTTACGTCGCGCTGGTGTGGGGGACGATGCCGGACGAAGGCACCATCGATGCCCCGATTGGCCGCGATCCGCGTGACCGCACGCGTATGGCGGTGGTGGAGAGCGCATCGGGGAAATACGCCCGCACGCACTATCGCACCATCGACCGCGCGATGTGGAACAACCAGCCCGTGTCCGCGGTTCACTGCGATCTCGATACCGGCCGTACTCACCAGATCCGCGTGCATTGCGCGCATATCCGTCATCCGTTGCTGGGCGATCCGATCTACGGCCACGCACGTGGCAAGCGGTCGGTTCAGCCGTTGCCGGACGGGTTCAATCGGCAGGCGTTGCATGCGTGGCGGCTCGGGCTGATTCATCCCACCACGGGCCGCGACATCAGCTGGCGCGCTGACGTGCCGGACGATATCGAAGCGCTCGCGGCGGAACTCGGTCTGGGTCGCGACGAAGCGACGGATCTCGATCCGGAAGACGCAGATTTCATCGATGAAGACGATGGCGGCGTGCAGGCGCGCGGCGGCTGGGACGAGTCGCAGCCCATCGAATACGACGATGATGACGACGAGGAATAAAGCAAATGGTGACGTCATCCGGGGCTGATTTAGCGTCCAGCTTCACGGCTAAGTTTGCTGATTACCCGCCGCTTCGCAATGACGATTGCCTCTGGCCCGACTGGTCCAGCGCTCATGCTGCGGTGTCGCCGCGAGTAAGGGCGCTTGCGACCACGCGCAACGGCGGCGTCAGCGCCGCGCCGTATGGCGGCGTGAACGGCAGCGGCGGCCTCAACCTCGGCCTGCATACGGGTGACGAGCCCGACGCCGTGATTGAAAATCGCAGGCGTGTCGTGGAACTTACCGGCGCTCCGGTTGCATGGCTCGAGCAAGTGCATGGCGCACGGATCGAAGATGCCGGATCGGTGATCGACCGCTGCGCCGGTTCTCCCGAATCGGTGGTCAAGGCAGACGCCGCGGTGACGGATCACGCGGAAGTCGTGTGCGCCGTGATGATCGCGGACTGCCTGCCGGTACTTTTCTGCGATGCAGCCGGCCGTGCCGTCGGCGCAGCGCATGCAGGCTGGCGTGGACTGGCGGCCGGAATAGTGGAAAAGACGGCGGAGCGGGTCGCGCATCTCGCCGGCGTGCAGGCCAGCACCGTGCACGCATGGCTGGGTCCGGCAATTGGTCCGGCAGCGTTCGAGGTGGGTGAGGACGTGCTCGACGCGTTCGTTGCTGCGGCGGACCCTGCATATCGTGATGCGACCGTTGCGGCGTTTGCCCGGCGCGAAGAGAAACACAAATATCTCGCCGATCTCTATGCACTCGCCCGTTTGCGCCTGCAACGGGCAGGCGTGCTGCCCGAGCATATCCACGGCGGCACGTTTTGCACGATGACTGACGTGGACCGGTTCTATTCGTATCGACGGGATCGGACAACGGGGCGCATGGCCGCGATGATCTGGCTGGCAGAGTAAACCCCTGACCAGTCCCGGGTACTTTCCGGCTCAAAACACCTATATGACCTGATGTGCGCCTACGCTGTAGGCGCACATTTTTTGCTGCGCGGCTAAAACGTGGCTGGCCGTGACAGAAGCGCCTTATCCCGTCCCTATGTCATCCTTATGTTGCGCAACAATTCTTGACATTCATCAGCGCGTCACATCGGGAAAACGATGATGAAAAAAATATCGCACTGCGTCAAAATCAAGGCGACGCATTGACACGCCTTGCACCGTGGAGCAAGAATGTTTCACAAAAGCGCACGGCGTGGCAAGGTCACATCATCGCGGTCGGGCGTTTAGCGGCCCGGCACAACGATCACGACGACGCGGCTCCACGTCACGCCTGCATCAGCAACTCAGTCTCTCGGGACGCTTAGGTCAAACGCGGATATGGCTGCCTCCAGATCATCATCTTCATCGTCACCGGGTTCATCACGTCCAGCCGATGCCAAGTCAACACCTGGCGCACCGGCTGCGCCTTTTGGAATGCCTGCCGCAGATCCAGCGGCCGTGCAAAAGATGTTCGAGCAATGGCTCAACACATGGCGCGCGGTAGCGGACCCGGCCCAGTGGCAAAAGATTGCTGCCCAGGCGAATCCGGGCCAGGTGGAATCGCCGGGATCGGTATCGGCTAATCCGTTTGCGGCGCTGGGTGGTTTTCCGAGCTTTCCCGGGTTTGCTGGTTTTCCGGGCATGAGCGGCGGTAACGGCGGTAGTAGCAGCGCCCAGTTGCCGTTTGCAATGCCAGCGATGCCGAATATTCCGACCGCCGCTATCGCGCCGCAGCGCCTGCAGGAACTCCAGTCCAGTTTCTCGCGCGATGCCGCGGAACTCATCAAGCAGGCCACTGAGCGAAGCATCGACCTGACGACGCTGAAAGACCGCCGCTTCAGCGCGCCCGCGTGGCAATCCGCGCCCGGTTTCGCATTCGCTGCCGCGTGGTATGTGCTGAACGCGCGTTATTTGCAGGAGCTCGCGGAATCGGTCGAAGCCGATCACAAGACTCGCGAACGAATCAGGTTCGCCGTGCAGCAGTGGGCAGCCGCGGCATCGCCAAGCAATTACATCGCGTTGAATCCGGATGCGCAGAAAGCGCTGATCGAAAGCCGCGGCGAAAGTCTGCAAAAGGGCATGATGAATCTGCTCGCCGACATGCAGCGCGGCAAGATCCAGCAAAGCGACGAATCGGGGTTTGTGGTCGGCAAGAACATTGCGACTACGCAAGGCTCAGTCGTGTTTGAGAACGACTTGCTGCAACTGATCCAGTACACACCGCGCACGGCGACCGTGAAAGAGCGGCCGCTGTTGATCGTGCCGCCGTGCATCAACAAGTTCTACATTCTCGACCTGCAGCCGGAAGGCTCGCTTGTTGGCCATGCGCTTGATGCCGGCCATCAGGTTTTCATGATCTCGTGGCGTAATGCCGATGCATCGATTGCGCACAAGACCTGGGACGATTACATCGATGAAGGCGTGCTTACGCCTATCAATGTCGTCAAGCAGATCAGTGGCCGCGAGCAGATCAACACGCTCGGCTTCTGCGTCGGCGGCACGATGCTCGCAACTGCCCTGGCCGTGCTGGCCGCGCGTGGCGAACATCCCGTTGCATCCATGACGCTGCTGACCGCCATGCTCGATTTTTCCGACACGGGCGTGCTCGATGTGTTCATCGATGAGCAGCATGTGCAGATGCGCGAGCAGACCATTGGCGGCAACGGCGGCAAGCCGCCAGCGCTGATGCGCGGTGTCGAGTTCGCCAACACGTTCTCGTATCTGCGCCCGAACGACCTGGTGTGGAATTACGTGGTGGACAACTACCTGAAGGGGCGCACGCCACAGGCGTTCGACCTGCTTTACTGGAACAGCGATTCAACTAATCTGCCGGGCCCGATGTTCGTCTGGTATCTGCGTAACACGTATCTGGAGAATCGCCTGCGCAATCCGGGCGAACTGACTGCATGCGGTGAGCAGGTGGATTTGTCGAAGATCGATGTGCCGACGTTCCTGTACGGTTCGCGCGAGGATCACATCGTGCCGTGGACGGCGGCTTACGCATCCGCACCTTTGCTGACCGGGCCGCAGACGTTCGTGCTCGGGGCATCGGGACACATTGCGGGCGTGATCAATCCGCCCTCGAAGAACAAGCGCAGTTTCTGGCTTCTCGATAACGCCGATAAAACCCTGCCCGAAGACCCCGATACATGGTTCGAAGGCGCGACTGAACATCCGGGTAGCTGGTGGCCGACGTGGACGCAATGGCTCGATGGCTACGGCGGCAAGAAAGTAAAGCCGAAGGCAAGCTTGGGGTCCGAGGATTTTCCGGTGATCGAGCCGGCGCCGGGACGTTATGTCCTGCAGCGGGATCAATAAGATTTTTGGGTGATCTGACCGGCTGAACACGTTTTCAATTAGCGGCCGGCGCAGGTCATGCGGATCGGACCCGATTGCATTTCAGGCGCGACAGCGCAACAGTATCCGACGTGCCGTTTTATTGCAGTTGCTGAAACCCGAAGTAACCTGAAGAAACAGTAACGCCAGCGCTGTTGAGAGCGTCGCCTGCACGGGTTGAATACGGCGCAGGCAAACAAGGGGCAAGCGCGAACACGCATCCAGCCGGCCACGCAGTCAGCCGGCTAAACCCGGGCTACCACTTTCGATTCTCAAAGGAACTGAAATGACAGACGTAGTGATCGTATCGGCCGCACGGACGGCCGTCGGCAAATTCGGCGGGTCGCTGGCTAAAATCGCCGCACCCGATCTGGGCGCAATCGTGATTCGCGCGTTGCTCGAGCGATCGAACCTCAAGCCGGAGCAGATCAGTGAAGTGATTCTCGGCCAGGTTCTGACGGCGGGCTCCGGCCAGAATCCGGCACGCCAGTCGCTGATCAAGGCCGGCTTGCCCACTTCGGTGCCGGGCATGACCATCAACAAGGTGTGCGGATCGGGCCTGAAGGCCGTGATGCTGGCGGCGAACGCAATTATTGCGGGCGATGCCGACATCGTGATTGCCGGCGGTCAGGAAAACATGAGCGCCGCGCCGCACGTGCTGCCGGGCTCGCGCGACGGTTTTCGCATGGGCGACGCGAAGCTGATCGATTCGATGATCGTGGACGGCCTGTGGGACGCGTTCAACTCGATCCATATGGGCGTCACGGCGGAAAACGTCGCGAAGGAATACGGCATTACGCGTGAAGCGCAGGATGCGTTTGCGGCGCTGTCGCAGAACAAGGCGGAAGCGGCGCAGAAGTCGGGCCGTTTCAACGATGAAATCGTGCCCGTTGAAATTCCTCAACGCAAAGGCGAGCCGCTGCGTTTTGCCACCGACGAATTCGTGCGTCATGGCGTGACGGCTGAGTCGCTGGCGGGCTTGAAGCCTGCGTTCTCGAAGGAAGGCACCGTGACCGCGGCAAACGCCTCGGGTCTTAACGATGGCGCGGCTGGCGTGATCGTGATGTCCGCGAAAAAAGCCGAGGCGCTTGGTCTCACGCCGATCGCGCGCATCAAAGCGTACGCGAACGCGGGTGTCGATCCGAAAGTGATGGGCATGGGCCCGGTGCCGGCATCGAAGCGTTGTCTGGAACGCGCGGGCTGGTCAGCTTCGGACCTCGACCTGATGGAAATCAACGAAGCATTTGCAGCGCAGGCGCTGGCCGTGCATCAGCAAATGGGCTGGGACACGTCGAAGGTCAACGTGAACGGCGGGGCGATCGCGATCGGTCATCCGATTGGTGCATCCGGCTGCCGGATTCTCGTTACGCTGCTGCACGAAATGCAGAAGCGCGATGCGAAGAAAGGACTGGCGTCGCTGTGTATCGGCGGCGGTATGGGCGTGGCGCTCGCAGTAGAGCGGCCGTAGGGAGACAGTGCGTTATGCACCGCGCGCCGCGGTTCGGGTGGCAGGCAAGCCCGGCTGCAGGCGCGCATAACGATAAACGGAGCGAGCAATGACGAAACGAGTAGCGTATGTGACGGGTGGCATGGGCGGCATTGGTACGAGTATCTGCCAACGGCTGCATAAGGACGGCTACACGGTCGTCGCGGGTTGCGGTCCGAATTCGCCGCGCCGGGTCAAATGGCTCGACGAGCAAAAGGCGCTGGGTTACGAGTTCATCGCCTCCGAAGGCAATGTGGGTGACTGGGAGTCGACCAAGAACGCTTTCGACAAGGTCAAGGCTGAAGTCGGCGAAGTCGACATTCTGGTGAACAACGCGGGCATCACGCGCGACGTCGTGTTCCGGAAGATGACGCACGAAGACTGGACTGCGGTTATCGATACCAACCTGACGAGTCTCTTCAACGTGACCAAGCAGGTTATCGATGGCATGGTCGAGCGTGGTTTTGGACGCGTGATCAATATTTCGTCGGTGAATGGTCAGAAAGGACAGTTCGGCCAGACCAACTATTCCACCGCGAAGGCCGGTATTCACGGCTTTACGATGGCGTTGGCGCAGGAAGTGGCGACCAAGGGCGTGACGGTCAATACCATTTCGCCGGGGTACATCGGGACGGACATGGTGAAGTCGATCCGCCCTGATGTGCTGGAGAAAATCGTCGCGACCATTCCGGTTCGCCGGCTTGGACGGCCGGAAGAAATTGGTTCGATCGTGGCGTGGCTGGCTTCGGAGGAATCGGGCTTTTCAACGGGCGCCGATTTCTCGCTGAATGGCGGCTTGCACATGGGGTAAGGGTGTTTCTGGCGGCGCGCCATCAGGTTGTGCGCGCTGCCCGTCTCGCGTCGGAGCGGGGCGTTGCAACTGGATGCCGGGTCACCGGCACCGACTACGAACCGGCGGCTTGCGTCGCTTTCAATCACGCGGAGTCCGTCGGCACAGTTTGAGTTTTGCGTTTAAAGGCGTTACATGACCACTACAAAGAAATCCGCCGAACGACTCATAAAAAAATATCCGAATCGCCGGCTCTACGATACCGAAACCAGTACCTACATCACGCTTTCCGACGTCAAACAGCTCGTGCTCGACCAGGAAGAGTTCAAGGTCATGGACGCCAAGTCCGCCGAGGATCTGACGCGCAGCATCCTATTGCAGATCATTCTGGAAGAAGAAAGCGGTGGCTTGCCGATGTTTTCATCGGTCATGCTCTCGCAGATCATCCGCTTCTATGGCAACGCGATGCAGGGCATGATGGGGACATATCTGGAAAAGAATATCCAGGCGTTCATCGACATCCAGCATAAGCTCACCGACCAGTCGAAGGGGTTGATCGACGGTAATGCGGTGCCGCTCAACCCTGAGGTCTGGTCGCAGTTCATGAACATGCAGGCGCCCATGATGCAGGGGATGATGACGAGCTATATCGAGCAATCGAAGAACATGTTCGTGCAGATGCAGGAGCAGATGCAGACCCAGGCGAAGTCGATGTTCAACACGTTCCCGTTTCCGACGCCGGGGACGACGGGTGCGGCCGGGACGCCGACAACTGCTACGACTCCGCCGGATAGCACGCCGGAGAAGAAGTAAGCTGATGTGGGGTGGTTTGAAGGAGACTTGCGACGGCTTGGAAAGCCTCGCGGGTCGGGGATAGGCGCGCAGGATTCGAGCGCGCGTCACTGACGGTACAATACAGGTTCACAGCGCCCGAGCCGTATACTTCGTTCTGGTGGGGCGTTTACCGCGCCGGTTCTGGCCTTTTCAAGAGTCTGCTGTCGTGCTTGCAATCGGCGATGCTAACGGCAGCACGTGCCGCCGTCGTGCTTGTCAGCTTCGTGCGTGTCCTCTGCGCAAACACCGACCGGCATTCACATCCTCAGAGAGCACAACTTGTCCTGTATCGCCACGCCCGTCACTCCGAAAGCCGGCTTTGTCTCGCTCGCATAACCGCAAGTTTCGCAAACACAGCTTATGCGCAGTTCCCGCATGAGCCGGCTATTTCTTGCGCCCATGGAAGGGCTTGCGGACTACGTGCTGCGTGACGTGCTGACCAGCACAGGCGGATTCGACGCCTGCGTGTCCGAATTCGTCAGGGTGACCGGTTCAGTGCTCCCCCGAAGTGTCTACGAGAGAGATACCCCCGAAGTCCTGCACGGAGGCCGTACGCCCGGCGGCGCGCCAATGGTGATCCAATTGCTCGGCAGCGATCCTGATTGGATGGCGCTTAACGCGGCCACCGCGGCCAGTTTGTCGCCGCATGGAATCGATTTGAATTTCGGCTGCCCCGCCAAAATCGTCAATCGGCACGGCGGCGGCGCGATGCTCCTGGCGCACCCTGAACAACTGAACCGGATCGTGTCGTCCGTGCGCGCAGCGGTGCCCGCCGGCATCGCCGTGACGGCAAAAATGCGGCTCGGCGTGTCAGATACTTCGCTCGCAATCGACTGCGCCACGGCGCTGGCGGAAGGCGGCGCTGCGTCGCTTGTCGTGCACGCCAGAACGCGTGACGACGCCTACCGGCCGCCGGCCCACTGGGAGTGGATCGCCCGTATCGATGCCGCCGTGGACGTGCCGGTCGTGGCTAACGGAGAAGTCTGGACCGTCGCCGACTGGGAGCGATGCCGGGCGGCCAGCGGCTGCGCGGACGTGATGATCGGGCGCGGCGCCGTCTCTGATCCCTTCCTGGCGTTGCGTATCCGCGGATTGGTGGACAGGACGCCCTCCAGCGAGGAATGGCCGGCCGTGCTGGGTCAACTCGCCGATTACCTGCGGAAATTGCAAGTCCGTGTCGCGTCCCGTCATGAACATGGACGCGTCAAGATGTGGCTCAGCTATCTGAAGCGCACCTGGGCGGAGGCTGCCGAGCTTCACGCCGCCATCCGGCGCTTGCATGATCCGCGCGAAATTCTTGAAGTGATCGAGCGCGCGATGTCGGTTCGTGACTTGGTGCCAGACTTGATTCCGGCATATCCACGCATGGCGCTCGCTCCGCTTGATCCATCAATGCCTTACCGCGCGGCCGGCCCCGGCTTCGCTGGCGCGGTACAATAAACGGTTGCGTGCGCGGGACGTTGTCCGGGCGTGGTCCTTACGGACATCGGACCTCTTGGCCTTGCCGCACCGTCCCCATTTGTCGCCATCGTCACCGCTATACGCCGGACTCACCTATGTCGCAGACCATTTCCCCCGCCGTGCCGACCGTTTCGGCCCCTAAAGTCGGGTTCGTTTCACTCGGATGCCCAAAAGCCTTGGTGGATTCCGAGCAGATCATCACCCAACTGCGCGCGGAAGGTTACGAGATCTCTCCCTCCTACGACGGCGCTGATCTCGTCGTGGTCAACACCTGCGGTTTTATCGATGAAGCGGTGCAGGAAAGTCTCGACGCCATCGGCGAGGCGCTCCACGAGAATGGCAAGGTGATCGTGACCGGTTGTCTCGGTGCAAAAAAAAGCGCGAGCGGCACAGGCCTGATCCAGGAAGTGCATCCGAAAGTGCTGGCCGTCACCGGGCCGCACGCAACGGCCGAAGTCATGAGCCACGTGCACCTGCATTTGCCCAAGCCGCATGATCCATTCATCGATCTCGTGCCACCCGCCGGCATCAAGCTGACGCCGCGGCATTACGCGTATCTGAAGATATCGGAAGGATGTAACCACCGGTGCACGTTCTGCATCATCCCGTCCATGCGCGGCGATCTGGTCTCGCGCCCGGTGGCCGACGTGATGCTCGAAGCCGAGAACCTGTTCAAATCCGGCGTCAAGGAACTGCTCGTGATTTCGCAGGATACGAGCGCCTATGGCGTCGATGTCAAATATCGCACCGGGTTCTGGAACGGCAAGCCGATCAAGACGCGCATGACGGACCTCGTCGGTGCGTTGGGCGAACTCGCGGTGCAATACGGCGCGTGGGTCCGCTTGCATTACGTGTACCCGTATCCGAGCGTGGACGAAGTCATCCCGATGATGGCCGAAGGTCCGTTGAAAGGCCACGTGCTGCCGTATCTGGACGTGCCGTTCCAGCACGCGCACCCCGAAGTGCTCAAGCGCATGAAGCGTCCGGCGAACGCCGAGAAGGTGCTCGAGCGTGTGCAGAAGTGGCGCGCGATGTGCCCGGACCTGACCATTCGGAGCACGTTTATCGCCGGCTTCCCGGGTGAAACGGAAGAGCAGTTTCAGACGCTGCTGGACTTCCTTCGTATCGCCGATCTGGATCGGGTTGGATGTTTCGCCTATTCGCCGGTCGAAGGCGCAACGGCGAACGAACTCGACGGCGCGTTGCCTGACGAAGTGCGCGAGGAGCGTCGTGCACGATTCATGGAACTGGCCGAGGAGTTGTCGGCGGAACGCATGAAACGCAAGATCGGCAAGACGCTGAAAGTGCTCGTCGATGAACTCAGCAACGAAGGCGGTGTCGGCCGGACGGCGGCGGACGCGCCGGAGATCGACGGCGTGGTGTATATCGAGCCGGCAAAGAAGGCGTCGAAGCGCTACAAGGCGGGCGATTTCGTGTCGGTGAAAATCACCGGCGCCGATGGCCACGACCTGTGGGGCGAAGTCTGAGCGGCGGATTTAGCAAAGCACAAAACTACTGAGACGAAGGAGCTGTCATGGCGCAACGTGAAGTGATGGTGGTCAGCGGCGTGCGGACCGCAATTGGTGATTTCGGCGGTGCGCTGAAGGACTTCAGCCCGACGGATCTCGGCGCTCGCGTGGTGCGTGAGGTCTTGGCCCGCGCGAATGTATCGGGCGAGGATGTGGGTCATGTGGTGTTCGGTAACGTGATCCAGACCGAACCCAAGGACATGTACCTGGCGCGCGTCGCCGCGTTGAACGGTGGCGTGGCGCAACATGCGCCCGCGCTGACCGTCAACCGCCTGTGCGGTTCGGGCCTGCAGGCGATCGTCTCCGCTGCTCAATCCATTCTGCTTGGCGACACTGATGTCGCCATCGGCGGAGGCGCGGAAAGCATGAGCCGAGCGCCGTATCTCGCGCCGTCGGCGCGCTTCGGCCAGCGCATGGGCGACGCGCGTCTCATCGACATGATGCTCGGCGCGCTGCATGATCCCTTCGATGCAATCCACATGGGCGTGACGGCTGAAAACGTCGCCGCGAAGTACGGCATTTCGCGCGAGATGCAGGACGAGCTTGCGCTCGAATCGCATCGGCGCGCGGCGCGGGCTATCGAAGCGGGTTATTTCAAGGAACAGATTCTTGCGGTCACGCAGGCGTCGAAGAAAGGCGACGTCGTCTTCGATACCGACGAGCACGTTCGTCTGAACGCCACGCTCCAGGATTTCACGAAGCTCAAGCCTGTATTTGCCAAGGAAAACGGCACGGTGACGGCGGGTAATGCGTCGGGTATCAACGACGCGGCTGCGGCCGTCGTGTTGATGGAACGCGGTGCGGCTGAATCACGCGGCCTGAAGCCGCTCGCGCGGCTGGTCTCGTATGCGCACGCGGGCGTCGATCCGAAATACATGGGCATTGGTCCGATTCCGGCTACGCGCAAGGCGTTGGAGCGCGCAGGCTTGAACGTTGGCGACCTCGATGTGATCGAAGCTAATGAAGCGTTTGCGGCGCAGGCGTGCGCGGTATCGAAGGAACTGGAGATGGACCCCGCGAAGGTCAATCCGAACGGCTCGGGCATCTCGCTCGGTCATCCGATTGGCGCAACCGGCGCGTTGATCACCGTGAAGGCGTTGTACGAACTGCAGCGCGTGGGCGGACGTTATGCGCTGGTGACAATGTGCATTGGCGGCGGGCAGGGCATCGCGGCAATTTTCGAACGCGTATGAGCATGGTAAGGACAGGAAACTATTCGATGACGCAAATGAAAGTGGCGGCAGTCGCGGCGATGGCGGCAGCGCTATTGCTCGCCGGCTGTAATTCGGCGATGCCGCCGGACGGCAACCGGGCCGTGTCGGCGGCACGCGCAGCGGCTACGCCAGGCAATTTGGGCCTGCAGTCACCGGGTACGGCCGAAGCAATTGAAACGCTGGCGCTTCCGCCCGCTAAGCCGCTGACGCCCAATCCGGCTTACGCGCGTTTCCCGACCTATGTCGGCACGCTTGGCGACAAGCAGATCGAGATGAAGCTCGGCGATAAAACCGATGAGCGTACTGGCGTGCACGGCGAATACCGGTTCGCGGGGGCATCGACGGTCATTGTGGTTGCGGGAGATCGCGATGGCGATACGCTCGAGATCGAAGAGTCGAATGACGGCACGCACATTACGGGCAACTGGGTCGGCAAGTTTGCAGCCGATGGCAGCGTGTCGGGCGAACGGATGAACGCCGACGATTCCAATCCGCTGCCCTTCGACCTCAAGCCGCTCGGGTCGGGTCTTGCGCCTGCCCCTGCTCCGGCCACCGGGGCGGTTGCACCGAAGGCGCCGCAATCGGCTGCGCCATCGCTGGAGCCCGCTCCTCCGGCAGCGGGCCACGCGCTGGGCGGGACCAGCAATGTGATCATCGGCGAGTGAAATACGAACTCGCCGTTCGATGTAACACGGCGTCATCGGCTTCACGCGATGACGCTTTTTTCTTATAGCCTCGAACAAGCAGGACACTCATGACCGATTCCAGCAATTCGTCCAATGCGCGCAGCCTGCAGACCCGCATCGTTCATCCGGAGGATCAGTTGACCCCCGGTTTTGATTCGTTCTCGATGCCGGTTACACGGGCGTCGACCGTGGTGTTTCCGGATCTCGCCACCATGCGCGCGCTCGTCTGGAGCGACGATAGTCAATGGCGATACGGCCTCCATGCCACGCCCACATCGCTCGCGCTGGCGCAGCGGCTGGCGGTGATCGAGGGCGGCAAGCATGCGCTGCTGCAGCCTTCGGGGTTATCGGCTATATCGAACGTGTATTTCGGCTTGGTGAAGGCCGGCGATCACGTGATGATCCCCGACAACGCGTACTCGCCGAATCGCGATCACGCGGACTGGCTCGTGGCGGATTTCGGGCTCGAAGTCACGTATTACGATCCGATGATCGGCGCGGGCATCGACGCGTTGATCCGGCCGAACACCAGGCTGATCTGGCTCGAAGCGCCGGGTTCGGTGACCATGGAAGTGCAGGACGTACCCGCGATCACGAAGGTCGCGCGGGCGCGCAATATCTTGACCGCTATCGACAACACGTATTCGGCCGGTCTCGCATTCAAGCCGTTCGAGCATGGCGTCGATATCTCGGTGCAGGCGCTGACGAAATACCAGTCCGGTGCAAGCGACATCCTGATGGGCGCGACCATCACCGCGGACAAAGCTATCCACTTGCGAATGAAGAGTGCGCGGATGCGCATGGGGATTGGCGTGTCCTCGGATGATTGTTCGCTCGTGCTGCGCAGTTTGCCGAGCATGCAAATCCGCTTCGACGCTCATGACCGGACGGCGCTCGCGCTGGCTCAGTGGCTCAAGGCGCGTCCGGAGATTTCAGCGGTGCTGCATCCAGCGTTGACGGATTGCCCGGGTCATGAATTCTTCAAACGCGATTTCACGGGGGCGGGTGGACTGTTCTCCGTGGTCTTCGATAAACGCTACAGCCCGGCGCAGATCGATACCTTTGTCGAAGCGCTGGAAAACTTCGCTATCGGCTGGAGCTGGGGCGGCGCGAATAGTCTGGCAATGCCGTACGACATCAAGTCGATGCGCACCGCGGGAAGTTGGCCGCATGACGGCGTGCTGGTGCGGTTTTATATCGGGCTGGAAGATGAGGCCGATCTGCGTGCGGATCTGGAGCAGGCGCTCGCGGGGTTGGAAGGGTAAAGGGGTCCTTTATTCGGTGACGTGCGCCGGCGCTGGATTGTCAGCACCGCCGTGAATTGGCCGAGTTTCGGGGGCAAGTTTTTCGTAATGACAATGTCATTGCGGAGCTATAATGATGCCTCTTTGGAGAAACAATATGCCAACGCCACGTACCAGCTCCGCCACGCGTGACACGCTCAACATCAGAATAAAGCCCGAGGAACGCAGCCTGATAGACCGCGCGGCTAAGGCGCGCGGCAAGAACCGAACGGATTTCATCCTTGAGGCGGCCCGCTCCGCAGCGGAAGAGGCGTTGCTTGACCAAGTCTTGATTGTGGCAAGCCCCGAAGCTTATGCGGCGTTTCTCGCCCGGCTCGACGCGCCAACCCGTGGCAATGAACGTCTGCTTAAGACGATGAATACCCCGCCGCCCTGGGACGACGCGTGACTTTTTCAGCACCTGCGCCACTGACCGAGCACCACAGCACGGAATCTTTCGACTGCGGCGTCGATAGTCTCAACCAGTGGCTTAAACGACGAGCCCTGAAAAATCAAATTACCGGCGCGTCGCGTACCTTTGTTGTCTGCGAGGACCGTCGAGTCCTGGCGTACTACGCGCTGGCGTCGGGAGCTGTCGTTGCCGACGGAGTGACAGGTAAATTTCGCCGCAATATGCCCGATCCAATTCCGGTCATCGTCCTGGCGCGGCTCGCCGTAGATCATTCCAGACATGGCAAAGGATGGGGGCGTGCATTGATTCGCGATGTCGCATTACGTGCTGTCCGCGCAGCCGATTTGATTGGTGTGCGTGGGCTTATCGTCCATGCGCTTTCGGCAGAGGCAAAAGCTTTTTACGAGCAGATGGGTTTTGAACCCTCGCCTCTTGATCCGATGATGCTTCAGATCGTTCTCGCCGATCTTGGGCAAGGCAGTTAGCGAACTGCCGGCGGGGCCCGTTCAAAACAACCGCAGCAGCCCGTCCAGTCCCACGAAGTTCAACGCCAGTCCTGCCGCTTCGCGCACCACCGGCTTCGCCCGGAACGCCACCGACAAGCCCGCTTCCGCCATCATCTTCAGGTCGTTCGACCCGTCGCCCATGGCGATCGAGCGCTGTGGATCAATACCCAGTTGCGTGCACGTTTCACGCAGCGTCCGCGCCTTGACATCGGCATTGACGATCTCGCCGCTGACCTTTCCGGTCAGCTTGCCATCGACCATTTCGAGCGTATTCGCGCGCGTGAAATCTAGCCCTAGGCGCGCCTTCAGTTTCTCCGTAAAGAACGTGAAACCGCCGGATACCAGCAGGGTTTTCAATCCCGCCGCCTTCGCGCCCGCGAGCATGATTTCGGCGCCCGGCGACAAGCGCAGCCGTTCTTCATAAACCCGTTCCAACGCGCTCGCATCGAGGCCCTTCAGCAGCGCGACCCGCCGCGTCAGGCTCTCGTTGAAGTCCTTGATCTCGCCGCGCATTGACGCTTCCGTGATCGCCGCAACCTCTGCTTTCAGGCCGCAAAAATCGGCGATCTCGTCAATACACTCGATCGTGATCAGCGTCGAATCCATGTCCATGGCGACGAGGCCGAAGTCGCTCAGGCGCAATGCCGCGTCGATGAACGCGTAATCCAGCCGATGCGTGCCGCAATAAGCATCGATATCCGGACGCTGCAGCGGATCCGCACCGCTCAGGCGCAACACCCGGCCGGCATCCGCCCGCTCGCTCTGCTTGCCGTGCGTGCGGGCGAGGGCGGTGAGCGGCTTCAGGTGCGTATCGGCGATCGGATCGAGGCTTTGGATGACAAGGTTCATGACGGGCGGCGAGCGAGAAAAATTGCGTGGGAAAGGTGCGCAAGACCCGTCATTGTAATGGTCCCGACTGATGGCGGACCTGCGCGCCGCGCCGCTATGATGGTTGCCGATAAAACGACGGAGACTCGCATGACCCCGACCGAACGCGCGCTCGACTTCGATCTGCGCAAGCTCGACGCCGCGTTTTACGCCGATCCGTATCCGGTCTACGACGCGTTGCGCGTCAACGAGCCGATCAAGACGATGCCCGATGGCTCGTTGTTTCTGACGCGCTACCGCGACGTTCAGGCCGTGTATCGCGATCCGAAAACCTTCAGTTCGGACAAGACCGTGGAATTCGGCCCGAAGTATGGCGTCCAGACTCCGCTGTTCGCGCATCACACGACAAGTCTCGTTTTCAACGATCCGCCGCGTCACACGCGTGTGCGCAAACTGATCGCGGGCGCGCTGACCGCGCGTGCGATTGCGGCAATGGAACCGGGTCTCGTGAGCTTGATCGATGGTCTTCTCGATCAGGCTGCCGCACGCGGCGAGATCGATTTAATCGATGATTTCGCATCAGCGATTCCAGTTGAAGTGATCGGCAACCTGCTCGACGTGCCGCATGATGAACGCGCGCCATTGCGCGACTGGTCGCTCGCGATTCTCGGCGCACTGGAGCCTGCGCTCACCCCGGAGCAGGAAGCGCGGGGGAATCGGGCAGTAACGGATTTCATCGATTATCTGGTGACGCTGGTTGCACGCCGTCGCGCGCATCCCGGCGATCCGCAACATGACGTGCTGACGCGGCTGATTCAAAGCGAAGCCGACGGGGAGCGCCTGGACGAAGCCGAGTTGCTGCACAACTGCATTTTTATCCTGAACGCGGGACACGAGACGACGACCAATCTGATCGGCAACGGCATCGTGTTACTCGCGCAATGGCCAGAGCAGCGGGCGCGGTTATTGGCGAATCCGGCATCGATCGATAGTGCCATCGAGGAATGTTTGCGCTATGAAAGTTCGAATCAGCTGGGCAATCGGATCACGACCGTGGATACGCATATTGCCGGGATGCCGGTGGCGCGCGGAACGCCGGTGACACTGTGCATTGGGGCGGCGAATCGCGATCCGGAGCAGTTTGAGGCGGCGGATCACTTCGATATCGCTCGCGAGCCGAACCGGCATCTTGCGTTTGGGTTCGGGATTCATCAGTGCGCGGGGTTGTCGCTGGCGCGGCTGGAGGCGCGAATTGCGATCGGGCGGTTTGTTGCGCGGTTGCCGGATTACGAACTTGCAGGGAAGCCGGTGCGGGCGTCGCGGGCGCGATTTCGGGGATTTGTGAAGGCACCGGTGAAGGTGATTGAGGAAGGGGTAAAGGCGCCCTGAATGGCGCGCCATTTCCCTCGCTTACTCCTCTTTCAACGCATCAATCCGTGGGATTTCGCGTAGTCGCGCAACGCGGCATTCATTCGTGTTTGCCAGCCATCACCTTGCGCTTTATACGCGTCGACCACGTCCGGATCAATGCGCAGTTTGATGGGTAGCTTCGGATTCTCCAGCTTCGGCCGTCCGCGTGGACGCAGGATTTCTGCTGCTCGCTCGCGCCCGAACAGCTCCGGTAAAACGTCCGATGCAGACCGCGCACGGGCGAACTCGGCTTCACCCCATTCGGGGTTCTCGTCCAGCGCTTCTGGTTTGTTCTGTTTGCTCATACTGCTTTACCTCGCGAGAGTTCGCCTTCCGTAAACTAATAACGTGAATTTTGTTGCCGAATGATGTACCCCCCAAATAACGGTGAGTACAAGGATTATTTGTACACCCAAAATTTATATGTGTTTTGGCTGAAAAAACCGCGAACACGAGGACAGCAAGATGAATTGCCGAGGGATGCACGCGACTGGCGCGCCGGCTCCAATTCGTCATTGCATTGCAATAATCCCGCTCGCCCAAAATTTTAAGAATACGCAAATTCCTATTTGCATTTACGGGACGATGGCTACCGCATCACTCGTTGCGGGTCGACGTCCCAGTAAGGCGGATCGCCGAAATGCTCAATCAGGAAATCGATAAACGCCGTTGTTTTCGGCGGCACGAATGCGCGACTTGGGTAGATCGCCCAGATCGCCACCGTTTCTGCGAGCGGATAGCTATCGAGCACGGTTACCAGTTCGCCGCTGTGCAGAAACGGCGCCACGCTCCACGTCGATTTCAACCCGATCCCAAACCCGTCAACCAACGCATCCCGGATGACTTCGCCGTTGTCCGTTTCGAGCCGGCCGGACACGCGCACATCGATAGTCCCGGTCGGCGTGACAAACGCCCAATCCCGTTGACCCGACAAAATCGCGCACTCGTGCAGCGCGAGATCGGCGGGGTGGCGCGGCGTGCCGTGCGCAGCGAGATACGCGGGCGACGCACACAACACGCGTCGATTGCTAGCGAGTTTTTTCGCGACGAGCGTCGAATCCTTTAGCGCGCCAAGACGCACCGCCAGATCGATGCCTTTATCGACGAGATCGACTATCTGGTCAGTCAGGCGCAAGTCCAGACTCACGCCCGGATAGCGCCGCAAGAACTCGGGAATGACCAGCGAGACATGCTGCCGCCCGAGCGAAGACGGCATGGTCACGCGCAAACGTCCTTGTGGTTGCTCGAACGCGCGTCCAACCGAAGCGCGGGCGGCATCGGCGGCGTCGAGCAGTGCGCGGGCGTGCCTCGCGAAAATCTCGCCTTCCTGCGTGACGCTGATGCGCCGCGTCGTCCGATGTAAAAGCCGCGCGCCAAGCTGCCGTTCGAGTTGCGCAAGCCGGGCGCTCGCGACTGCAGCGGACAAGCCGAATTCCCGCCCCGCCGCGGACAGGTTCGATAAAGCCGCGGACCGCACGAACAGTGCGACATCCAGCAAGTCGAGCTGCGCCTTATGAGGTAATTCGTTCACCCTGTCCATTTTCGTCATCTTCGTGATTTTCAATAAAATGTTTCAACGATTATGACGGTTTCACGCGAAGCTGAAAGCCCTTAACATCGGGTTCATGCATTGCGTTGCACATCCGACGCTTGAACCACCCTAAGGAGCTATTCCATGAAAGCCATTGCCCTGACCCGTTACCTGCCCATCTCAAACCCGGAATCGTTGATGGATGTGGAAATGGACAAACCCACGCCGGCCGGCCGCGACTTGCTGGTAAAGATTGAAGCGATCGGCGTGAACCCCGTCGATACAAAAGTGCGTGCGCCAAAGGACAAGGTCGAGGAAACGCCGCGCGTGCTGGGCTGGGACGCATCGGGCGTGGTCGAAGCGGTCGGCCCGGACGTGACGCTGTTCAAAGTGGGCGATCCCGTCTTTTATGCCGGCAGCATCACGCGGCCGGGTACGAACAGCGAGTTCCATCTGGTCGATGAACGTATCGTTGGCGTGAAGCCTGGCTCGCTCGACTTCTCGCACGCAGCGGCCTTGCCGCTCACGACGATTACCGCATGGGAAGCCCTGTTCGACCGGCTGGGGGTATCGGCGGAAGGGCACGACGCGGGCAAGTCCGTGCTGATCGTGGGCGGCGCCGGCGGAGTGGGTTCGATCGGTATCCAGCTCGCGAAAAAAGTCGCGAAGCTGAAGGTGATCGCGACGGCATCGCGGCCGGAGTCGGCGAAGTGGGCGACCGAGCTGGGCGCGGACCATATAGTCGATCACTTCGGCGACATGCCGAAGCAACTGAAGGACGCGGGCTTCGAGCAAGTCGACTACGTGCTGATCTTCAACGACACGGACAAACATTTTCCGGCCGCTGCCGCTGTCATTGCACCGCAAGGGGGCATCTGTACGATCGTCGAAAACGCCAAGCCGATTGCCGTTGAATTGCTGAAAGCGAAAAGCGCCGCGTTCCATTGGGAGTTCATGTTCACGCGCTCGATGTTCGGCACGCCCGACATGATCGAACAACATAAGCTGCTGACCGAAGTGGCGCGACTGATCGACGCAGGCACGATCAAGACGACGCTCGGCCGTGACCTCGGCAAGATCAATGCGACGAACCTGCGCGAAGCGCACCGCCTTTTGGAAGAAGGGCGTGCGATTGGAAAACTGGTGCTGACCGGTTTCTGATTGGCCATTCGTTGAGCGTTACGATCGGCGAATTCGTTGCAGGCCGCATGCGCGCCACGGGTTTCCCATGAGAAACCCGTGGTGCGCGTCGCGCTAGACTGATCGCGCCACACGCACGGCGCGGCCACCCCGGCGCTGTTGCTGGTTTCCTGGCGTGACGGATGCAAACGGAGGGGTTTTCGCATGATCGATCGTTCGGGTTTTATTCAGGTTGGCTGGTCTTCGCAAACTCGTGTGATTGCCGCAAGCGCCGCGATTGCGCTGCTGGCTTGCGTGGTTGAACCAGCCGCTCATGCGACTCCCAGCATCAAGGTGCTGTCGGAAGTCGCCTACGACGGGCCGATCAAATACACGGTGAAGATGGCGTCGAAGAACTGGGGCAGCGCGCAGGAAACGCGCACGATCCGCTCGGGCCAGACCGATGACTTCACCTGGCAAAGCAAGCCTGCCGGTGGTTCGCTGAATGTTCCGGATGCGTGTCCGGACGTGGATGCAATCCGCAACGCAAGCGGCACGACGGTGCGTCAGGTGAAGATCCGTTTCGCGGCGGTGGTCGCGAGCAGCGGGGACGCCGATGTCCAGTTGAGCTTCCAGGGCCACGCGCCGCGCCCGGCCTCGGCGGTTATCGTGGGCGGAAAAAAGCTTCAATGTCCTACCGATAACTTCTTTAGCCAGATGGTCCATTTCACGATGCCCACCGGCGGCGCCGGCAAAGACATCACGCTCAGCGACGGCACAAAACTCACGATCAGCGCGAGCCGGAAATAAGGTCTCGCCCGGCGAGGTTAGCAAGGCCGGCGACTTGCACCTTGCGTACAAGGTCGTGCGGTTTGCTCGCATCCGCTTGCTCACATAAGCGCCCGCTCTAGCCGGCGCGCTTGTCCCATCTGGCACGTTTTCTGCAACCCGATAACGATCATGCGTCTATCGGCGCGTGCTAATCGTTGTTGCCGTTCGTCCTGTCACGCCGTCAGAGCGGCTTTCGAAAAGGTCATTCGCGATGCCACACATGATCTGGAAAGGCGCGATCAGCTTTGGGCTGGTTCACGTCCCCGTGCAGCTGTATCCGGCCACGCAGTCGGAGAAGGTCGGCTTTAACCTGCTCGACAAGCGCTCGATGGACCCCATCGGCTATAAGCAATTCAACAAGAACACGGGTAAAGACGTCACGCGCGACAACATCGTTCGTGGCTTCGAGTACGAGAAAGGCAAATACGTCGTGATGAGCGATGCCGAGATCCGTTCGGCTAATCCGGAATCGACGCAAACCGTGGACATCCTCGCGTTCGTCGAAGCGCCCGAAATCTCGTTTCTTTCCCTCGATACCCCGTATTACCTCGCGCCCGATCGCAAGGGCGAGAAAGTGTATGCGTTGTTGCGCGATGCGTTGAAGGCGTCGGGAAAGGTCGGGATAGCTAACGTGGTGCTGCACAACAAACAGCATCTCGCCGCGTTGATTCCGGTGGGTCCGGCGCTCGCGCTCAATACGCTGCGCTGGGCCGATGAAGTGCGCGAGTTCGATGACTTCAAGTTCCCGGACGAAAACTCGAAGAAGGCGGGGGTGTCGCCGAAAGAGCTGGAGATGGCGCAGCGATTGATCGATGACATGAGCGATACATGGAACCCGCACGACTATCACGACACGTTCCGTGAAGACATCATGGCGCTCGTCAACAAGAAGGTGAAGGAAGGCAATACGGAGGAAGTGTCGGAGGTGGAAGAGGGCACGCCGCGCAAGGCATCGGCGGAGATCCTCGACTTGTCCGAACTCTTGAAGCGCAGCTTGAAGAAGGGTAAGCCGACGAAACGCGGCGCTAAAACTGCCAGCAGCGCCGAGGATGACACGGCCGACGCCGAGGCTGATGCGCCCGAACCCGCGTCTAAACCGGCACGCAAGACAACGACGCGGCGCAAACGCGCATAAGGCGGTCGTCGTGCGCTGAATCACGCGTTAGACCTCATCTGAACGCATTACGAAAAGCGATCCGCTAATGGCCGATAAACTCGACACCTATCAGCGCATGAGGCGCTTCAACCAGACGCCCGAGCCTTCCGGCCAGGCGGCTGACAAGGCCAAGGTCCGGCGTGCGTCGAAGAAGGCTCAGGCGAGCGCGCTTTCGTTCGTTATCCAGGAACACGATGCACGGCGTCTTCATTACGATTTTCGTCTCGAACTCGACGGCACGCTGAAATCCTGGGCTGTACCGAAGGGGCCGAGTCTCGATCCGTCGGTGAAACGGCTGGCCGTGCATGTGGAAGATCATCCCGTCGATTACGGCTCGTTCGAAGGCAGTATCCCCGAGGGAAATTACGGCGCGGGCAGTGTGATCGTGTGGGATCGAGGGACGTGGGAGCCGCAGGCCGGCACGATTGATGAAGCTCGTGAAACGTACGCAAAGGGCAAGCTCAAGTTCATCCTGCACGGTGAAAAACTGCACGGCGGCTGGACGCTCGTACGCAGCAACATGCGTGGCAATAGCGACAAAGAGCAGTGGCTGCTGATCAAGGAACGCGACGACGAAGCGCGCAACGAGGCCGATTACGACGTACTGCTGAAGCAACCGGGCAGCGTGATGAGCGACTCGCTCGGCGCGCGCACGAAGAGCGGTGAAATACGCGAAAGGACCGAGCGAAAGACCGCTGCCAAGGCGAGCGCAACGACCAGCAAAGCAACGAAATCCGCGCCGCCGCCAAAGCGACCCGCTGTGAAGGATCAAGGCAAGAGCCCTGAGCGTCCGCGTCCGGATATCGTGGCGAACCGGAGCGACGAATCGCTTCGCACACTCGCCGAGAACCCTGCGATCCAGGACGCGGTGCGTGCGAAGCTTCCTGCTGCCATGAAACCTCAACTTGCGACGCTCGTGGACACGGCGCCATCGAGCGATGACTGGTCGTATGAAATCAAGTTCGATGGTTATCGGGTTCTCGTGCGCATCGATCGGCAGGCTGCATCGAAGGCAAAATCCACGCAGGTCTTCACGCGCAACGGCCATGACTGGACCGACAAGTTCAGCCGCCAGGTCAACGCGTTGAACCAGCTCGATGTGGATAGCGCGTGGCTCGACGGCGAGGCGGTCGTGCTCGACGACAACGACCTGCCCAGCTTCCAGAAACTGCAGAACGCCTTCGATGCCAATCGCCCACAGGACATCGCTGTCTATTTCTTCGATATCCCTTACCTTAACGGTTACGACCTGCGTGGCGTGCCGCTGGTGCAGCGGAGAGCGATTTTGAAAGCGCTGCTGGAACCGGTCGATGACGACGCGCTGCGCTTCTCCGCCGACTTCGAATTCAGCGTCGATGATCTTTTGAAGAGCGCTTGCGACATGGCGCTGGAGGGGATCATCGGCAAACGGCGCGACAGCACTTATACGCCGGGGCGAAGCAGCGCATGGATCAAGCTTAAATGCCGGCGCCGGCAGGAGTTCGTGGTCGGCGGGTATTCGGAGCCGACGGGTAGTCGCGGGCAGTTTGGCGCGTTATTGCTCGGCGTGTACGACGCGAACGGCAAGCTGCAATACGCGGGTCGCGTGGGCAGCGGCTTCGATGCATCGACTCTGCGCGCGGTCAAAAAGCAACTCGATGCACGCGAAGTCAAGACCATGCCCTTCGCCAGCGCGCCCAAAGAACGCAGCCGCACGCCGGTGCATTGGGTCAAGCCGGAACTGGTCGCTGAATGCAATTTCGCTGAGTGGACGTCGGAGCGGATCGTGCGGCAAGCATCGTTCGTGAGCCTGAGGGACGACAAGCCGGCGCGGGAAATCGTCAAGGAAGTGCCGAAATCGACGAAGGAGGTCGCATTGGACGATGACAACGATCAGGACAAGAAACCAGCGAAGAAGACAGCGGCCAAGAGTGCCGCCAAAGCGACGCGCGCGGTGAAAGCGGCGACGAAAAAAACGTTGTCGAAGACAACCGATCCGTCGAAACCTGCCAGTCAATCAGCGACGCCTTCAGCAAAAACCGCAAGGAATGCCGCCGCTAAAAAGACGGCGCGCAGTCCAGCTGGTACCGAGCTTGTAGCGGGCGTAAAGATCAGTCATCCCGATCGTGTGATCGATCCATCGGCAGGCACTCGCAAGCTCGATCTCGCGCTTTACTACGAGGCCGTCGCGCCATGGATGTTGCCGCATCTCAAAGACCGGCCGGTGTCGCTGGTGCGTGCGCCGGAGGATATCGGCGGCGAGTTGTTCTTTCAGAAGCACAGCGAAAAGCTGACCATTCCGAATGTGAAGCAACATCCGGGTATCGACCCTGGCCATCCCGCGCTCATCACGATAGAAAACGTCGGCGCACTCGTGGGCGCGGCGCAAATGGGCACGATCGAGATGCACACCTGGAATGCGCTCGCGGCCAAACTTGAGAAGCCCGACCGCATGGTCTTCGATCTTGATCCAGGCGAAGGGCTCGGCTGGGGCCGGATGCAGGAGGCCGCGCGCCTGACGCATGAGTTGCTGATGGAACTCGGGCTTGAATCGTTTTGCAAGACGAGCGGCGGCAAGGGCTTGCATGTGGTCGTGCCGCTTACACCGCAAGCCGGCTGGGACGAGGTGAAGGGATTCTCGCAGGCGGTCGCGCAGCACATGGCCAGCACGCTGCCCAAGTATTTTTCCGCGAAGATGGGCAAGCAGAATCGGCGGGACAAGATCTTCGTCGACTACTTGCGCAACAACCGGGGCTCGAGCACGGTCGCCGCATTTTCGCTTCGCGCGCGCCCGGGCATGGGGGCGTCGGTTCCTATCGGATGGGATGAACTCGATGCCACTACGAGCGGCGATCAGTGGAACATCGGCAACCTGCATGAGCGCCTGGACGCGCTTAAAACCGATCCGTGGAGCCAATACGCGAAAACACGGCAACGCATCACTGCTGCCATGAAGAAGCGGCTTGATCTCGAGTGAACGAAGGGGAAGATCACCGCATCACGATCAACACAACGAGGTTGCAATGACGAAGCAAGGCAAGACATCGCACGACGCTGCCAGCGCCACGCGTCAGGGTCCGGCGCAGGACGGACGTGAACTCGAAAGCAAGCATCCGGCGCAGCAAAAACACGATGACGGCGCAGACGTGCCGCTGCCGCATGAAGCCGATCAGAGCCCTGAGTCGCAACAGGAAGACGAACCGCGTGAGGTCGGAGAGCAGGCTCACGAAGACCTGGAGCGTGGTTTGCAAGACACGGATCGCCGCGGCGGCGCGGAGTATCAGGAGCGCACGCGGGAACGCACGCAAACGGGTTCACCGACGGATCAAGGCCGTAAGCGCGAGCGGTGATGCGGCGCTGCCGCTTTGCTGCCCGTGGTCAACAAAGCGCCTCTTGCGTAGAATGGGCGCGCGGTATTGGAATGCGCGCACGAACCGGTGCGAGCCAAGCTGGGAAAGGCGTTCGCGCCATCCGCTGCAGTTGTTTCTACCATTTTTGCGTGCGAGCTGAGTTGTGTATCGGTAATCCATGCCGATCCGGCGCGAAGTTCGAAGCGGGCCCGAGCGTGTTCGATAGCTTTGATGTCCCGCCGGCCGTAGTCACGTGGAAGCCCAAGTCGCAGCCACCTGAATTGCCGCAAAACCGCACGCCAAGTCCGCCATGGCTTCCCTGATCCGGTATCTGACTTCGGGTCCGACAACCCAGCGGCAAAACCTGATAAACGGATCATGCAATACGATCTTCTGTCCCGCCTGAAAAACGAAACTGCCGAGTGTCATGAACGGCTGGAAAACGCACTGGACCTGATGCGCCGTGAGTGGTTGCGCGAGGACTATGTGGCCTTGCTCGAAGGCTTTTACGGATACGTCGCACCGTGGGAGGACGCGGCCGCGGCCTCCATGCCCGCCCATCTGCACGATTTTTTCGAAGGGCGCCGCAAAGCGCCGATGCTTGAGTCGGACCTGGCGCACCTGACGAGCGATATCAATCGCGCGAACGGGGTCACAAAAGTTGAACAGTTGCCTGCGATGGACAGCATCGGCCATGTCTTCGGCTCCATGTACGTGATGGAAGGCTCCACGCTCGGGGGGCGTTTCATCGCGCCGCACGTCGCGACAGTGCTCGGCCTACCAAGCGGTGCCGGCAACGCTTATTTCGAAGCTTATGGATTGCGGACGGGCAGCATGTGGAACGCGTTTCGCGAGACCGCGAGCGCGAACGTGCCGCCGGAGCAGTACGACGAAGCGGTGCAAGCTGCGATCGCCACGTTCGACGGGTTGCACGGCTGGCTCGACCCGGTTCGCACAGGATGGGGGGCAACGGCATGAGCAGCGCGTCAGAGCCGATGTCGCAGCAAACGGCGTCCATGCGCGGGTTGAGTGATCTCGACGGGTCGAGTTCGGGTGCGAACTCGGGCCCGGTGGCGGATCAGGCGGCGCTCGCTGCATCCGCGACCCTCACGGAGCGCGGTGCGGGCGCGACGAACGCGCAGTGCGACGCCGAACCTATCCACATTCCCGGCGGCATCCAGCCGCATGGTTATCTGCTTTGCCTTTCCGGCACGCTGACCATCGTCCAGGCCAGCGAGAATGTCGCCACGCTCGTGGGCAGGCCATTGGAGCAATTGCTGGGCGAACCGCTGGATACGGTGGTCGGCGCGGCTGCTGCTGCACGCGTGGCTCATGCTGCTGCCACGGCGATGCTCGACGAAGCGCCTCTATATCTCGGCGTGATCAGCAATCCGCTTTTCGTCCCGCGTGAATCCGCACAGGAGCACTTGTCCGCGGCAACGGACGGTCCTGAACTCGACATCACCATGCATCGGCACGACGGCAACCTGATCGTCGAACTCGAAGTGGCGCGGCATCCGACCGCGGACGTATTTGCATCGATGTATCCGCTCGTGCGTACCTTCACGCGCAGCCTGCAGGACGTGGTGACCTTGACCGAACTCGTGAACCTGGCCGTGCGCGAGGTGCGCGAAATGTCAGGTTTCGGCCGCGTGCTGATCTACAAATTCGATGACGAGGGCCGTAGCCACGTGCTGGCGGAGCATATCGAGGACGGGTACACGTCGTTCCTGGATCAGTTGTTTCCCGCCTCCGATATCCCCCGTCAGGCCCGAGCGTTATATGTGAAACAGCGCGTACGGCTCGTCGCAAACGTGAACGCAAAAACCGCGCGGCTCGTTCCGCCCGTGAACCCTGCAACCGGCCGCCCGACCGACCTCACGTATGCCGCGCTGCGCAGCTTCTCGCCGATCCATCTCGAGTACATGCGCAACATGGGTACGCATGCGTCGATGTCGGTGTCGCTGGTCGTGCGCGACAAGCTCTGGGGCCTGATTTCCTGTCACGACCACGACGCGCGCCTCGTGCCGTTCGAAGTGAGGGTCGCGATCGAGCATCTTGGGCAGCTCCTGTCGCTGCAGCTCGAGGCGAAGGAAGAGCGTGCGGAGACGGCTTATCTGCTGGGCCTGCGGCGCACGATGTCGCAGCTCATGGCCGTGCTGGCTGAGCAAGACGACTACGTATCGGTTCTTAAATCGAAGCCCGGCGATTTGCTGTGTTTCGCCGGATCGACTGGCGCCGCGATCGTGGTGGAAGGCCAGGCCACGCTGGTGGGCTCCACTCCCGATGCACAGACCGTGCTCGCGTTGGCGCAGTGGCTCGCGTCGAGCACGACGGGTGTCTACGCAACCGATTCCTTATCGAAAGAGTGGCCGCGGGCGTCTCATTACACGGACACCGCGAGCGGCATCCTGGCCGTGCCTATCTCACAGATTTTTCGCAATTACGTCATCTGGTTCCGTCCTGAAACAACGCGCACGATCACGTGGGCGGGCGAACCGGTCAAAGGGGCGTCGAGTCAGTACGGCAGCGTGGCGCCGCGAAAGGACTTTGCGCCCTGGCTCGAAACCGTGCGCAACCGGTCGCTGCGCTGGCATCCGGTGGAGCTCGAAATTGCCGGCGAATTCCGCCTGGGCATGCTCAATATCGTGTTGCGCCGCGCCGAAGAACTGGCGGAACTCGCGAATGAATTGCGTCGTGCGAACAAGGAGCTCGAGGCGTTTTCATATTCCGTCTCGCACGATTTGCGCGCACCGCTGCGACATATTGCCGGGTATGGCGACTTGCTGCGGGAAAGCGAAGGCGAGACGCTGTCCGAGCGCAGCAAGCGCTTCCTGAACAACATGCTCGAGTCGGCGCGTTTCGCCGGCGTGCTTGTCGACGACTTGCTGACGTTTTCACAAATGGGCCGTGCCGCATTGCGCCCGGTGAGCGTCGACCTGAACCAGTTGGTGAGATCAGTCGCGCAAGAATTTGCCGCCGAGACAGCGAACCGGAAGGTGGAATGGATTATCCCGGAGATGCCGACGGTAACCGGTGACCCGGCGTTCCTGCAGATCGCGCTGCGCAATCTGTTCTCGAACGCGGTGAAATATACGCGTACGCGAGAATCGGCGAAAATTGAGCTGTTGGTGAATTCGACAGCCGATGAGTACATTGTCAGCGTGCGGGACAATGGCGTCGGGTTCAACATGAAGTACGTGAACAAGCTGTTTGGCGTGTTCCAGCGGCTGCATCGCGCGGAAGAGTTCGACGGCACCGGCATTGGCTTGGCGAACGTGCGCCGCGTCATAGAGCGGCACGACGGCAGGACCTGGGCCGAAGGCCGCGAAGGCGAGGGCGCCGCGTTCCACTTTTCATTGCCTAAGGTGTTCAGGGCGGAACCTGACGAAACCGCCGCCGGCAGGGTGCGTAAGCCGGGACTGCCTTAAACCCGGAACTGAGCGCCGAATCGATCTCACCACCGTGATCTCACCATCGTTTATTTCAACCCGTCATACCGGACCATGCTGAAACCCATTTTGCTTGTCGAAGACAATCCCAGCGATCTCGAACTAACCCTCGTGGCGCTCGGCAAAAGCCAGCTTGCCAACGAAGTGATCGTGGCGCGCGACGGCCAGGAAGCAATCGATTACCTGCGTTGCGAAGGCGAATGGAACGAGCGCAATCCAGGCAATCCCGCGGTCATCCTGCTCGACTTGAAGCTGCCGAAAATAGACGGGCTGGAAGTGCTGGAAACCATCCGTTCCACCGAGGCGCTGAAGGCGATTCCGGTGGTCATGCTGACGTCGTCGCGGGAGGAGCAGGATCTGGTGCGCAGCTACGCGCTCGGTGTGAACGCGTATGTGGTGAAGCCGGTCGAGTTCAACGAATTTGTGCAGGCGATTGCCGATCTCGGCGTGTTCTGGGCCGTGCTCAACGAGCCGCCGCCCGGATCAACGCGACTTCGCCGCCAGTTCGCGCCGGAGTGAATCTGGTGCACACTGGTGTCTTCCCCCTGCACGGGACCTGGCGTAGCCGCCGGGTCCCGCTGGTCCCTTCGTTGTATTGCTGCCCGATGCGACCTGCCCGGCAGTATCGCGTGTGCCGGCTCGCCTGAGTGCCCTGACCATGCAGCCTTTGCATCTGCTTCTCGTAGAAGACAACGCGCTCGACGCGGAACTGACCCTGACGCAGCTTGAACGCGCCGACTATAAGGTCGACGTGCAAATCGTCTATACGGAGCAGGGTTTCATAGCGGCGCTCGAGGCGTCCGACTTCGATGTCATCCTCGCGGACTTCGTGATGCCGGTGTTCTCCGGCGTCGAAGCGTTGGCGATCGCCCGCGAACGCGTGCCGCATACGCCGTTTATCTTCGTCTCGGGTGTGCTCGGCGAAGAGCATGCCGTCGACATGCTCAAGCGCGGCGCCACCGACTATGTGCTGAAGCAGCGCCTGCAACGGCTGCCTGCCGTCGTGCGGCGCGCCTTGACGGAAAGCACCGAGCGCCAGCAGCGGATTGCGGTTGAGCGCGCTCTGCGGGAGACCGAAACGCACTTTCGCTTGCTGGTGGATGCGCTGAAGGATTACGCCGTCATCACGCTCGACCAGGAAGGGCGGATCCGGACCTGGAACGCGGCATCGGAGAGAATTCTCGGGTTCGCGGCGCAGGATGTGGTCGGACGGTCGGCCGAAGTGTTCTACGGTCAGGAAGATCGTGACACCCATGTGTTTGCGCAGGAACTGGAAACGGCGCAAGTTGATGGCAGCGCGAGCGACGACCGCTGGCTCTGGCGCCGGGACGGCCGCTCGTTTTTTGCGTCGGGTGTGACAACAGCGATTCGTGCCGATAACGGCGAGCTGATCGGCTACTCGAAGATCATCCGCGACGTCACCGAAGAGCACATGGCCGCCGATGCGTTGCGCGTCGCGAAGGAACAGGCAGAGACCGCGAATCGGGCGAAGGATCACTTCCTGGCGGTGTTGTCGCATGAACTGCGCACGCCATTGACGCCAATCGTTGCTGCCGTGCGTTTGCTGGAGATACGCCACGCGTTGCCCGCCGATGCCCGGGCGACGCTCGAACTGATCCGCCGCAATGTGGAGCTCGAAGCGCGGCTGATCGACGATCTGCTCGACCTGACCAGCATCGCGCGCGGCAAGCTGTCGCTGAACTTTGCGAACGTGGTGCTGGAGACGCTGATGTCGAGCGCGCTCGATATGTCGGAGTCGGATCTGCGCGGCAAGGGCCTGACGCTGGAAACGACCTTGGGCGCTACTTCTACCTTGGTTTTCGGCGATGCCGCGCGCTTGCAGCAGATCGTGTGGAACCTGATGAAAAACGCGGTGAAGTTCACGCCGGCGGGCGGCCGTATTGCGGTGCGGATGTGGAATCCCGATGTATCGACTGTCGCGATTTCAGTCATCGATAGCGGCATCGGGATTAGCGCCGAAGCGTTGCCGCGGATCTTCTCGGCCTTCGAACAAGCCGACGATTCCATCACGCGGGCGTTCGGCGGATTGGGGCTGGGCCTGGCTATCGCCAGTACGCTTGCGTTGAAGCATGGCGGAACGCTCACGGCGCAGAGCGATGGGCGTGACAGGGGCGCGCGGTTCACGCTGACGCTGCCGCTCGTCAAGGCGGGGACGGAAGATGAAACGTCGCCTCGCGCGATGCGGGACCCCGATGAAATCGTGCGGTCGCTGAAGGTCCTGCTCGTCGAGGACAACGAATACACCTCGTCCGCCATGGCGCAGGTGCTGGAGTTGCTCGGACATCAGGTCGGCGTTGCCACCACGGTCGCGGAAGCGCTGGCTTTGGCGCGGGGTGAAACGTTCGATCTGCTGGTCAGCGATATCGGACTGCCCGATGGCAGCGGGCTCGAAGTCGCGCGCGCGTGGACTGACTTGCAACCCGGCAAACCGTCGGTTGCCATCACGGGATACGGCATGGACGAAGATATCCGTCGATGCCGCGATGCCGGGTTTTTGGATCACCTGACCAAGCCGGTCGACTTCGCGCGGCTGGAGTCGCTGATTCATGCGTTGGCGCGGCGGCCGGGCGGCGCTTAGTGCATGGGGTTTCCCAAACAGTAGCTTTGCACGCTTCATTTATCCGCGCTTCGGCTTGTCCCGTTCCACGAGCTTCGACGCCATGAAGCGGTGTTCCGGCGAGAACAGCCGCCGGTAGGTCAGCAACACCGCGCCCACCGTTCCCAGAGCCGATGAAGCCGCGATAAAAAACATGATGACGATCTGATAGCGGACCGCCTGCAGCGGCGATTGCCCCGCCAGCACCTGGCCCGTCATCATGCCCGGCAGGCTCACGAGGCCGACTACGGTCATCTGGTTCAGCGTCGGGATCATGCCAGCCCGCACGGCTTGTCGCGCGGGTCCCTGAGCCGCTTCCCATCGCGTGGCGCCGAGCGCGAGCGACATCTCTACCGTGCCGCGTCCCGCCGTCAGTTCCTCCGTCATCCGTTCGATACCAAGCGATACCCCCGTCAGCGTGTTGCCGAGGATCATGCCGAGGATCGGTATGGCGTATTGCGGCTCGTACCACGGATGAATCCGGATCACGACGAACAATCCCACGGCGGCCACCAGCCACGAACTGACCCAGATCGACACGACGCTATCGACGCGCTGCCCGACGTACGTGCGCCTTCCGCGATTCGATGCCGACAGTCCCGCGATCAGCGTCATCAGCGCCATGAGCGGCAAGACGACGTACCAGCGTGAAAACTGGAAGACCCAGCCGAGCACGTACCCAATGGCAAGCAGTTGCACGACCGTGCGGACCGCCGCCCACATCAGCTTGCGCTCCAGGTCGAGCTTCAGCGCGATCGATAGCAACCCGTTGACCAGGATTAGCGCCGCCGCGATCCCGATATCGAGCAGACTCAGGTTCTGATAGCCGCTCATGACAAGGTTCCCGCGGTCATCACGAGCTGGCGTTCGCCAACACGCTGCGCCTGCGCCGGATCGTGCGACACCCAAATGCTGGCGCGTTCGCCCGGGTGTTCGTCGAACCAGGCGCCGACGAGCGCTTCTATTTCGAGCGCGGAAGCGGGGTCGAGCGATGCCGTCGGTTCATCGAGGAGCAGCACGTCGGGCTCCACTTGCAGTACGCGGATCAACGCGGCAATCTGCGCTTCGCCGCCCGATAGCTCGCTTGCGCGTTTATCGAGGAAATCGGCTTCGCGGCCGGCGCGCCGGGCCAGGCTGAGCACGCGCTCGCGATCGAAGCGTACGTCCTGGTACACCTTCAGCGAAAACGGGTAACGCAGGTTGTCTTCCACGCTGCCATCGAGCATGGCCGGGCGTTGCGCGATATAAGCAATTCGCCGCCGGTACGCGGGAATACGGGCGCGCGTGATGGTTTTGTCGCGCCACTGGATCACGCCGTCATCGGCACGATCGAGCAAGGCAAGCGCACGCAGGAACACGCTCTTGCCCGACCCCGACGGGCCGGTGACAACTGCACGCTGACCGCCTGACAAGGCAAACGTGGTGGGATGCAGCAAGACTACGCCGCGCACGGGATCGCGGCGGGTGAGCGCTGTGGCGCGGATCAGGGGCGTGTCGGCTGGCGTGGACATGGCGAAGACAGGCTCGGGAATGGTCTCGGAGCGCAATCATAAATCAGCGATGCCCAAGCGATCCCGGGTGTGTTGCACTTGAGTCCGGATATGGCTGTATGCGCATCGGGGACGGCGTACATGCGGGGGCTGACCGGTATGTAAAACCAGTCGATATCATCGCCGGGCACGGGACGTGCTGCCCGATGTTTCAAGAAAAATAGAGGGAGCCGCTATGGCGCTTGGCCGGAAAATCGGAAAAACAGTCGCCTGGATCATTGGCATTCTGATCGTCCTGATCGCTGTGCTGGTGATCGTTTTCTTAACCTTCGACTGGAACCGGGCCCGTCCCTGGGTCGACGATAAAGTCTCGCAGGCCATCGGCCGGCAGTTCCAGATTACAGGCGACCTGAAGGTCGGCTGGCAGCGGCCGCCCGGTGAAACCGGCTGGCGCCGCTGGGTTCCGTGGCCGCGTTTCTCGGCGGAAAAAATCACGATTGCAAACCCCGACTGGACTAAACAAAAGTTCTTCGCGACGCTCGACGAGATCGATTTCCAGGTCGCAATTCTGCCGCTGCTCGCGCATAACATTGTGATTCCATCGATCAATCTGGTGAATCCCTCAGTCGATCTGGAACGCCTGAAAGACAACCGCAATAACTGGACGCTGAAGTTCAAGCAATCGGCTGAACCGTCGACCTGGAACCTTCAATTGCATGACATCGCGCTGAACCAAGGCAATATTGCCTATGCCGATGAAATCACGAAAGCGGACATGCAAGTCGTTGTGAATACGCTGGGCCAGATGATTCCTATCGGCGACGTGATGAAGCAGCAGGAAGCGGCATCGCAGAAATCGTCGGCGCAAGTGGTCGGCAAGAGCGGCGCGACCAAGCTGAACCAGCAAGTCGATAAAGCGGCGGCATCTGAAGCAGCGGCTGCCTCCGCGGCATCGGCCGCAGCCGCTGAAAATGCGAGCGCGCCGAATCCGGCGAGCGTCTCGGCGAACACCAGCATTACCACGAAGGAAGGGCCGAAGCCGCCCGTGCCGCCTTATGGCATCGGCTGGACGGTGAAGGGCAAATACAACAGCGTGGCGGTTTCAGGCGACGGCAAGGTCGGCGGCGTGCTGGCGTTGCAGGACGCCATGCGCCCGTTCCCCGTGCAGGCCGATATTCGTATCGGCGATACGCATATTGCATTTGTCGGGACGGTGACGGACCCGGCTCACCTCGCCGCACTCGACTTGCGGCTTTGGCTGCAGGGCGTGAGCCTCGAGCATCTGTATCCGATCGTCGGCGTGACGCTGCCGGCAACGCCACCGTATGCGACGGAAGGGCGGCTCGTCGGCCAGTTCAAGGCCGACGGCAATGTCTTCAGGTACGAGAACTTCACCGGCCGCGTGGGCGGTAGCGACCTGAACGGCTCGCTGACGTTCGTGGGACGCAAGCCGCGGCCCTTGCTCTCGGGCGAGCTTGTATCGAACCTGCTTCAATTCTCCGATCTCGCACCGATCATCGGCGCCGATTCCAACGCGAGCAAAGCGAAACGTGGCGACACCGAGAAGCAACCGTCGTCGAAGGCGCTGCCGACCGAGGAGTTCAAGACTGATCGATGGAAGGCGATAGACGCCGACGTGAAGTTCACCGGCCGCAAGATCATCAAGGACCCGGCGCTGCCGATCACCAACCTCTATACGCACGTGCTGATGACGGACGGCGTGCTGTCGTTCGAACCGCTGTCGTTCGGCGTGGCGGGCGGGACGTTGTCGTCCAACATTCACCTCGATGGCAGCAAGGAGCCGCTCGAGGGCCGTTTCTCGACGTCGGCGCGGCATCTGAAGCTCAAGCAGTTGCTGCCGACCGTCAAGACGATGCAATCAGCGCTGGGTGAAGTGAACGGAGACGCGGCGTTATCGGCGACGGGTAACTCGCCGGCCGCACTCGCCGGAACCATGAACGGCGAGATCAAGACGCTGATCACCGACGGCACGGTCAGCCGGCTGTACATGGAAGCGGCAGGGCTGAACGTGGCGAACGCGGTCTATGAAAAGCTCTTCGGCAAGCACGACGTGAAGATCAACTGTGCGGCGGCGGATTTTGTCGCGACGAATGGCGTGCTGGATTCGCGCGTCTTTGCCCTCGATACCGACGATGCCGTGATCAACATGGACGGCACCGTCAATCTGAAGACCGAGGAGATGGACCTGAACATTCATCCGCACACGAAGGGTTTCCGGGTGTTTTCGTTGCGCTCGCCGCTATACGTGAAGGGGACGTTCAAGGACCCGCATGTGGGCGTGAGTGCCGGCGCGCTGGCGGCACGCGGCGTGGCGGCGGTCGGGCTTGGTTTGCTGAACCCCTTTGCCGCGCTGATTCCGTTGATCGCACCGAGTAACAACAAACCGCTGCCGTGCACGCAAATGCTTGCCGATATGCGTACTGCGCCGTCAGCGCCACCGCCGGGACAGAAGCAAAAGGCGAAGGGTGCGCCCGGGTATATGGAGCCGGGGGTGACAAATCCGGCGGCCGGGTCCTCGTCGTCCGACAAGTCGAACGAGGCGACGAAAAGTGGAAAGGGAAGCTCGGCCCGTCCGGCAGTGTCGACGCCGGCCAGTGCGGCGCTTTATCGCGGCAGCTGACAGGCGGCACGGAGGTAGCCCATTTCGTAAGATGAATCAATGTCGTCCAACTATTCAACGCCTAAAAATGCGCGTCTTGACGCGCATTTTTAACTTCTATGTACAAAAATGCGCAGTATGATGCGCATTTTGTCATGACCGATCGACAAAAAACGGTTAGAAAAAATGCGCATCATACTGCGCAAAAATCAAAAAAAGCCTACAATTGCGCCTCATGACGCGCAAATACACAGACCCCATCAGCAATTTCGAGCGAGTGGCAGCGGAACTTCGCTCGCTCCGTCGTGAGCGACGCATGAGTCAGCAGACGCTGGCTGATCGCGCGGGCGTGGCCCGGCGCACAATCACCAATGCGGAGGGCGCGCAGAACGTCGGCCTTCATGAGCTTTGCCGGATCGCCAACGCGCTCGGCTACGACTTCACGCTGCGCCCGAAAGACACGGTGGTCTACGAAGACCTCGACTTCTTCTTCAGGGAGGATGAATGAGCACGCCGTCGCCGCTTAAGCCCGCTCCGCCGTTCGACCTGGAACAGCTCTTCGGCAAAATTCGCCGTCTCGACGTCCACACGCCGCAGGGCATGGCCGGTTTGCTGGCGAAGGAGAGCACGTTCGTCTTCAACTATGGCGAAGTCGAGCCGGACGCGGCTATTTCGCTGACCATGCCTGTACGGCGCAAGAGCTACAGCAGCGGCGCGCTGATGAACGTGTTCGCGATGAATCGCCCGGAAGGTTATTTGCGATACATCATCGAAGAACGGCTGGCCCGTTTCGGCACGCCCAGCGACATGTTCCTGCTGTTCCTCGCCGGACGAAACCAGATTGGCAGACTCACCTACGCGCTGCACGGCCAGACCGTGCCCGAAGGCGAAGGCGAGCGGCTTGACGAACTGCTGTCGTCGCCATCAGGACAATTGTTCGAGCGGCTGGTGAACAAATATGCGCTCGGTTCGGGCATTTCGGGCGTGCAGCCGAAGACCGTCGTGCCGCTCGCTCCGGAGCGTCCCGCAAGCGTGGCAACGATCGACGCACACGCGGCGTTGCCGCTGACCACGGTGATCGTGAAGGCCGAGGGCGACGACTATGAGGGGATCGCCCGCAACGAATTCCTGTGCATGTCGGTGGCGCGCGAGGCGGGTTTCGACGTGCCGGATTTCTGGCTCTCCAACGACGGCCTGCTGTTCGTCATGGCGCGTTTTGACCGTGCGCCGGACGGCACGCCGCTCGGCTTCGAGGACATGAGCGTGCTGACCGGCAACGACAAATATCGCGGCAGCTACGAGATGATCGGGCGGGCGGTGGAGGTCTACACCGGCGCCGATTTCCGTGCGCAATCGCTGCGTCTGTTCGAGCGCGTCGCACTCTCGTGTTTTCTACGCGATGGCGACGCGCATATGAAGAACATCGGCATTATCTATAGCGATCCAACCGGCCCGCGCCGGCTCTCGCCTATCTACGATGTCGTCTGCACGGGCGTGTATCCGTTGCTGGACGGCCGGATGGCGCTGAACCTGAACAAGTCGAAGGTTTTCCCCGTGCCCGGGCAGCTGATTGCATATGGCGAGCGGCTGGGCCTAAAACGCGCTGAAGCCGAAGCGATCCTGCTGCGTATCGACCAGGCATTCGATACCGTGTCCGAGCGCCTCAGCCACGACGATCGATACAAGGCCGACGACCTGCTCGAGCGGATTCGAGAGGTGATCCGTCGCACTGGCCCAATTCCTGTCGCTCATGTGAAGCGTCCGGCCTTTCGTGTTCCCTGAGACGTCAGCACCGCAAAGCGCTGACGAGTCACCGCTTTTGAGTCACGTCGATTAAACCGTGCTGCGTCAGCGACTTAAGCGTTGAGCCCCGAGCTTATCAACAAGCCTGCCCACAATTACTGGGGATAACTCGCCGGTTGGTGCCGGGCCAGGCAACACACCAAACCGGCACGCAACGCATGGTTCAAAACGAATCGATTCAAATCTGTGCTTATTTATCAACGACTTGAGAAGATAACCTCACGCTTGTCCACAGGTTCTTCAACAGTTTGTGTGCACAACTTCGCTGGCTAAAACACTCGAATCCGCATGCCCGGCGAGCTTTGAAGCTGCGCCTGAAAAGCGTTTCCGTTCAACGCGTTCCGGGGTTTGTCAGAACGTTGTCAACAGGGTCGTCCCCAATTTCTGTGCACAACGTCGGCCACTGTCGCCATCCGCATGAATGCTGCGACTAGCAACAGTCGGACAAAAGCCTGTATTTATCCGCAAGGCGTTTCGTTTTCCGTCTTAAAATTGCGCCGCACCCCTTTGTCGACCGGGGTGCCGTGCGCTCACTTACCGGCGCTCAAGCACAACCCTACTGAAAAAGGTTCATGCGTGAAGCAGTTAACCATTCGAAATCGGATTCTTGTGAGCTTCGGCGTGATCCTCGCGCTGATGCTGGTGATGGCCGTCTGTTCGTACATCCTTCTCGGTGCAATCGACCGGGATGCGCGCAGCCAGGAAGAAGATTCGTCGCCGGGCGTCTATCTCGCGACGACCATCCGGGCGGCGTGGTTTGAAAACTACACGGTGACCCAGCGGCTGATATTTATCGATACCGAGCCTGACCAGGTCCGTCGCGACACCCAGCGCATTGCGGAAACCCGCGATTCGCTCGACAAGCTGATCGACCAGTACGCGTCGACGGTTTTCGATGAAACCGATCGCCGGCTCTTCAACGATTTCAAGCAGCAGCGCTCTCTTTATGCGCCGATCCAGGAGCAGATCCTGGCCGATATGCCGGCGTCGAAGGCGGCTGCCGTCAGCGCCTTCAACACCCAGCTCACGCCGGTCTGGGAAACGGGGCGGACCGTGGTGCGGGCGCTTGTCGAACGCAACAACGAGCAGCAGACGCGCTCGTCGAAGAGCATTCGCGATTCTGTCAGCAAGGCTGAGATCACGTTGCTCGTAGTCGTGCTGGCGACCTTCCTGGTGGCGGCATGGGCCGGCTTCCTGTTGCTCAGGGCGATCGCGGTGCCGATGCAGCGGCTGGTGGAGGTCGTCGATGCAATGCGTACCGGCGATCTGTCGCAGCGCCTGCAACTGGAACGCGGGGATGAATTCGGCGCGCTGGGAGCGGGCTTCAACCGCATGACCGACGAACTGACCGGCTTGGTCGGTCAGGCGCAGAAGTCGGCGGTGCAAGTCACGACATCGGTGGCGGAAATTGCCGCGACGGCCCGCGAACAGCAGGCCACGGCAAGCGAAACCGCCGCGACGACGACCGAGATCGGCGCCACGTCGCGAGAGATCTTTGCCACGTCGCGCGATCTCGTGCGCACGATGAACGAAGTGTCCGGCGTGGCCGAGCAGTCGGCGCTGCTCGCCGGAACGGGCCAAGTGGGCCTGACGCGGATGGAAGACACCATGCGGCTCGTGATGGAAGCCGCGGGATCGGTGAACGGCAAGCTCGCGATCCTCAACGAACGCGCGAGCAACATCAACCAGGTGGTGGCCACCATTACGAAGGTCGCAGACCAGACCAACCTGCTGTCGCTGAATGCGGCAATAGAGGCGGAAAAGGCCGGTGAATATGGGCGCGGTTTTGCGGTGGTGGCAACCGAGATCCGCCGTCTCGCAGACCAGACGGCGGTCGCCACTTTCGATATCGAACAGATGGTGAAGGAGATCCAGTCAGCGGTCGCGGCGGGCGTGATGGGCATGGACAAATTCTCCGAAGAAGTCCGGCGCGGCATGACGGACGTGCAGCAGGTCGGCGGCCAACTATCGCAGATCATCCAGCAGGTGCAGACGCTCGCGCCGCGGTTCGTCATGGTCAATGAAGGCATGCAGACGCAGGCGACGGGCGCCGACCAGATCACGCAGGCGCTCGCGCAATTGTCCGAAGCCGCGCAGCAGACGGCCGAGTCGCTGCGCCAGTCGACGCAAGCTATCGATGACCTCACGCACACCGCGAATGGCCTGCGCACCGGCGTATCTCGCTTCAAGGTGGCGACGTAATGTCCCGCGCACTTTCCGACCATTCGATCGGCCACTGAGACCATGCTCTTCATCCAGTTCACGCTCGATAACGACCGCTATGTGATCGACAGTTCGCAAGTCGAGCGCATGCTGTCGCTTGTGCCGCTGAAGACCATGCCCAGCGTGCCGGATTGGGTCGCGGGTGTGCTGGAATATGAAGCGTTGCCCGTACCGGTCATCGACCTGGCTGCGCTCGCGTTGGGCCGGCGTTCGCACGAACGTTTGTCCACGCGCCTCGCCCTGGTGTTCTATCCGCATGAAGGCCCGACAGGTGTCGAACATAAGCGCCTCGGCATCTTGCTCGAACGCGCCACACGAACGCTGACACTCGACGTTGCCGCGTTCAGCCCTGCTGGTATCGAAGCGACTGACGCGCGCTATCTCGGGCCGCTCGCACGCGACGCTCAAGGTCTCGTTCAATGGGTCCGCATTGAACACCTGTTGCCGGAGCACGTGCAAGCGCAACTCTTTACGCAGAGCGAAGCATGAAGCACGGTACGCGTTCCGATCAGGCCCGTCGCACGGCGCACGCGCTGGACAAGACCCACGCGCTGCATGAAAGCCGTCGCGAGCCGCTCCCGCACGCGCAAGTCGTGCAGTTCGCCGGGCTTTTACAACGGACCATGGGTCTGGACCCGGTGTCGATCGGCGAGAATGCGATCGAACGGGCCGTATCGGACCGGTTTGCGGCGTGGCGGGCGGCAGGTGCCGATGGCCTGGACGAATCGCGGGCCAATCTCGAAGCGTTCTGGCTGGTGGTGAACGGCGTGCCGGCCCAATTGCAGGCCTTGATAGAAGCAGTGGTTGTTCCGGAGACGTGGTTTTTCCGCGATACCGAGGCGTTCAACGCATTGGTCAAGCTGGCGCGGACGCGGCTGCTCGATCAGCCGTTCAAGCCGGTGCGAATCCTGAGCCTGCCGTGCTCGACGGGCGAGGAGGCTTACTCCGCCGCCATGGCCATGCTCGACGCGGGGATTGCGCCCGAGCGTTTTTCCATCGATGCCATCGATATCAGCGGCCATGCGCTCGATATCGCCCGCCACGCGCACTATGGCGGCAATGCGTTCCGCAGCCGCGCGCTCGGATTTCGCGAGCGTTTTTTCGCGCAGGCGGGTGCTCAATGGCGGCTGTTGCCGGAGGTGACGGAGCGAGTGCAGTTTCGCTAGGCGAATCTGCTGACGCTCGATCCGCAGACGTTCGAACCCTTCGATTTTGTCTTCTGCCGCAACGTGCTGATCTACTTTGGCCGGCAGACGCAGCACACGGCCATGCGGGTGCTGGACGGCCTGCTCGCGCTGGGCGGAACACTGTTTGTCGGACCGGCGGAAACGGGGCTGATGATGCGTGAAGGCATGGCGTCGGCGAAACTGGTTCTGGCGTTCGCGTTCAGACGGCCGGAAGAGGGAGACGGGAGTGCTCGGCCGACGCTGACCAATGCGCGCAGTCCGGGCGAACAAAGTTTGGGCGTTCAGCCACGCGCATTGTTCGCTGCCATTGCCGCTGCAGAGCGGGCAATGGAATTTGCCGCGAGAGCGGCGACGCCAAAAGCGCCGGTGGAGCGTGCGTTTAGCCATCGAGGCGTGCCGGCTACGAACCTGAACGATGCATCGCCACGCTCATTTTCATTCGGCGCGCCGCGCGCAGCGCCAGACATGTCGGTCCACGCACACTCTGCCGCCAAGCCGGGCACGCTCAAACAAGCCCAGGCACTTGCCGATGCTGGCGCCTTGCTCGAAGCCGCCGATATCGCGCGGTCCTATCTCAAGGCGCATCCGGCCGCCGCTAACGCGTACTACTTGCTTGGTGTGATCGCCGATGCACAAGGTGAGCAAAGCGAGGCGAGGGGGTTTTACAAACGCGCGCTTTATCTTGACCCCGGGCATGGCGAGGCGCTGACGCATCTTGCCGCCGTGCTCAGGCTGGAGGGCGATAGCGCGGGCTCGCAGCTGTTGCTGGCCCGCGCTGAACGTGCCGAACGTGCATCAGGAGGCCGCCATGAGTGATCCTCGCGACCTGAGTTTTACCGCAGATATGGATGCTCCGATCGACGACTGCTGGAACCGCATCGGCGTTCGCGGCGATGGTTCGTGTCCGCGCCTGGCCGAGTACATCCATTGCCGCAATTGTCCTGTCCACAATGCCGCCGCGGCACGCGTGCTGGACCGCGAGCATTCCGCCGATACCGCGATCGAACACACTCCCCTGCATCGCCAGACGGCGCAGTCGCTGACCGACTATGCGGCTCGCGAGGCCGATGCCACGTCGTGGCTCGTATTTCGCATCGGCGATGAATGGCTGGCTTTGCCCACCGCGATCTTCCAGCAGGTCGCTCAGTTGCGCCCGATTCACTCGTTGCCGCACCGGCGTCATCGCGCGGTGCTCGGCGTGGTGAATGTGCGCGGCACGTTGCTCGTATGTGCGTCGCTGGCGCGCTTGTTCGGGATTACGTCGGTGGTGGGCCAGGATGGACGCAGACCGGAGCAGCAAGGTACCGACGCCCGGGATCTTGCGCGCTTGCTGGTCATTGAACCGGGCACAGACGCTGGCGAGCACGGTGATCTTGGCAATCCGATCGTGTTTCCCGTCGATGCAGTCGACGGCGTGCATCGTTTTGCGCGCGCAGATTTCCAGGCGGTGCCAACGACCATCGCCAGCATGTCGGCATCCCACGCGGTCGCCGTGACGGCGTGGAATGGCGTGACGGTCGGTCTGCTCGACGCGGCCAAACTCTTCGAGACCTTGAACCGGAGCTTCACATGAGCGGCGCTGAAACGGGACAGGGGTCAAGCCGCCGCCAGCCGTCGCTCATCGACTTGTTTCGCGAGGAAGCACGGGCGCAGGCTCAGATCCTGAGCGATGGCCTGCTCGCGCTGGAACGCGCCCCGCGCGATCCGGTGACGCTCGAAGCCTGCATGCGGGCGGCGCACTCGCTGAAGGGCGCGGCGCGGATCGTCGGCGTGCCGGACGGCGTGAGCCTCGCGCATGTGATGGAAGACTGCTTCGTCGGCGCACAACAGGGCCGCGTCAGCGTGGACGCCGGCATGATCGATGTGCTGCTGAGCGGCGTCGACCTGATCTTGAAGATCGGGCAGGGGTCCGGTGACGAAAGTTTGTCGCAAACCGACGTGGACGCATTCGTCGATGCCTTGAATGCACGGATGAACGGCGCTACCGTCGCGACGTCCGCATTGGTTTTAGACGTGCCTCAGTCTGGCGCTGACCTTGATCTATCGAATGAACTGACACTCTCCGCGCCGGTGGTCGAGCAAGCCGCGTCCGATCAGGCCCGTTCCACTGAAGTGCGCGAACCGGCCCGCATGCTGCGCGTTCGCGCCGATACCCTCGACCGCTTGTTGAGTCATTCAGGTGAATCGCTGGTTGAGTCGCGTTGGCTCAAGCCGTTCGCGCACTCCATGTTGCGCGTGAAGCGGATCCAGCGGGACGCCAGCCGGGCGCTTGATTTCCTGCACGAATCGCTGACCGAGGCGGCTGCCTCGGCAACGGGTTCATCGGCTGGCTTCTTGGCCCCGACTGCAACAGCAGCGCTCGACGCACGCACCCTCGATGCGCTGGACGAGGTGCGCCGCCTGAACGCGGAAGCGCATCGCCAGCTCGGTGAGCGTCTGGCCGAACTTGAAAACTACGACCGGCGTTCGACGCATCTCTCGCAGCAACTCTACGACGAAGCGCTTGAATGCCGGATGCGGCCTTTCGTCGATGCCACCGGCGGTTTTGCGCGCATGGTCCGCGACGTCGCGCGCTCGCTCGATAAACAAGTGCGCTTCGTGATTGCGGGCGAAGCGACGGAAGTGGATCGCGACATCCTCGACCTGCTCGACGCGCCGCTGGGTCATTTGTTGCGTAACGCCGTCGATCACGGCATTGAAGCGCCATCGTTGCGGCGCGCTCTAGGCAAACCGCCGGAAGGCACGATCACGCTGGAAGCCCGCCATAGCGCCGGGTCGCTTTTTATCAGCGTCAGCGACGACGGCGGCGGCGTGGACCTCGACGCGCTGCGCCGGGCCATCGTCCGGAAACGCCTTGCCAACGAGACCACGGCTGCACGTCTTTCGGATGCCGAACTATTGGAGTTCCTGTTCCTGCCCGGCTTCTCGATGCGCGATACCGTCACCGATGTCTCCGGCCGCGGCGTCGGCCTTGATGCCGTGCAGGACGTCGTGCGCCAGGTGCGCGGCAACTTGCGCGTTACGCAGGAAGCACTGGGCGGCACGCGTTTTTTGATGCAGTTGCCGCTAACGCTGTCGGTGATTCGCAGTCTGATCGTCGAAGTGGATGGCGAGCCGTACGGTCTGCCGCTCGCGCACGTGACACGCACGCTCGTCCTGCCGCGGGCATCGATCGACCTGCTCGAAGGACATCAGCATTTCGCGTTCGAAGGGCGGCGGCTCGGCATTGTCACCGCTCACCAGATCCTGCGCTCAGGCTCGTTCGAAACCGCCCGCGACACGCTCAATGTCGTCGTGATCGGTCAGGGCGCGACGTGCTACGGCGTGGTCGTCGACCGCTTTCTCGGCGAACGCATGCTGGTCGTGCAACCGCTCGACAAACGCCTGGGGAAGATACCGAATATCGCAGCGGGTGCGTTGATGGAAAACGGTGATCCGCTGCTGATCGCCGATCTCGACGACTGGCTGCGCGCGGTCGAAAAGCTGGTTGTCGACGGCGAGCTTGGGCGTGTTTCTTCGGGCATGACGAGCGTGGTCGCCGCGTCGAGAAAACGCGTGCTGGTGGTAGACGACTCGCTCACTGTGCGTGAACTCGAACGCAAGCTGCTGGCCGGGCGCGGTTACGACGTGACGGTTGCCGTCGACGGCATGGACGGCTGGAACGCGGTGCGCAGCGAGCACTTCAACCTGGTGATCTCCGACATCGACATGCCGCGCCTTGACGGCATCGAACTGGTGACGCTGATCCGGCGCGATCCGCAACTGCGCGAGACCCCGGTGATGATCGTGTCGTACAAGGATCGCGCGGAAGACCGCCAGCGGGGGCTGGATGCAGGAGCGGACTATTATCTGGCGAAAGGCAGTTTCCACGACCAGACCTTGCTCGATGCAGTGCGGGATCTGATCGGCGAAGCGCAGTCGTGAGAACACTAAAAAAGAGAGGCGAGCGATGAAGATCGGGATCGTGAACGACATGCCGCTGGCGGTGGACGCCATGCGCCAGGCACTGGCGACGCGGCGTGACTTCGAGGTGATCTGGGTCGCCCGTGACGGCGCGCAGGCAGTCGATTACTGCCTGGCGCAGAAACCCGACGTCGTACTGATGGATCTCGTCATGCCGCATATGGACGGCACGGAAGCCACGCGGCGCATCATGCGCGAAACGCCGTGCGCGATCCTGATCGTGACCGTGGATGTAGGCGCGAACGCGTGGCGGGTCTACGAGGCGATGGGCGCAGGCGCGCTGGATGCCGTCGATACCCCGGTGCTCGCCGGCCCGGATGCAAAGCGGGGGATCGCGGCGCTGACCGCCAAGATCGACCAGATTGCCGCCCGGCAGGCCACGAAAGCCGCCGCGAATCCAATCGCCGCCGCACCGCGTATTACCTCCGACACCGATTTGCTCGCGATCGGCGCGTCGGCCGGCGGCCCAAGCGCGCTGGCGACGCTGCTGGCCGCGCTGCCGGCCGACTTTGCGCCGGCTACGGTGATTGTCCAGCACGTGGACCAGGCCTTTGCGATCGGCATGGCCGACTGGCTCAACGAACAATCGACGCTGCCCGTGCGCGTGGCGCGCGAGGGCGACCGGCCGGAGCCGGGTTGCGTGCTGCTCGCGGCGACCAACGACCACCTGCATTTCTGCGGCGGCGGCAACAGGCTCGGATACACGAAAGAGCCGCTGGCGACGCCGTACCGCCCATCTATCGATGTGTTTTTTCAAAGCGTCGTTGCGCGCTGGAGCGGCAATGCGGTCGGCGTGCTGCTGACCGGCATGGGACGCGATGGCGCGGCGGGCCTCGCCGCCATGCGTGCCAAGGGTTATCACACGATCGCGCAGGACGAAGCGACATCCGCCGTGTACGGCATGCCGAAAGCAGCGGCAGCCCTGAACGCGGCGGTCGCCATCCTGCCCCTCCCGAACATCGCGAATGCCGTGCAAAAGGCGTTCACATCGTCGCGCAAATGACGCGCTCGAACTCGACTCAGAACAGGATTCGGTTATGGAACATCGGGAACATCGAAATGCAGATCCGTTGGCGGAGCGCGCAAGGCGCGAGCAGGCCATCCAGGAATCCCGTCCGGAAAGCCCGGCGGCTCCCCTCGATACTGCAACCGACGAGCGCTCGGCCCACGATCTGCTTGCCGATGCAATGGATGCGCCCAGCGCCGCCGACAGCGCGGTCATGGTGCTGCTGGTCGACGACCAGACCATTGTTGCGGAAGCGGTGCGCCGGGCGCTGAAGGATCAGCCGCGGCTCGATTTTCATTACTGCGCCAATCCCGAGGACGCGTTGCGCATTGCACAGGCCACGCGGCCGACCGTGATCCTGCAGGATCTGGTCATGCCGGGCGTCGATGGGCTGACGCTGGTGCGTCAATATCGCGAGAACGAGGCGACCCGTGATATCCCGATCATCGTGTTGTCGACGAAGGAAGAACCGCGCATCAAGAGCGCCGCGTTTGCCGCGGGCGCCAACGATTATCTGGTGAAGCTGCCGGACACGATCGAACTGATTGCGCGGATTCGATACCACTCGCGCTCGTATCTGAATTTGCTGCAGCGAGACGAGGCGTATCGCGCGTTGCGGATGTCGCAGCAAAAGCTGCTTGAGACCAATCTGGAACTGCAGCGCCTGACCAATTCGGACGGGCTGACGGGTTTATCGAACCGGCGCTGCCTGGACGACTACGTGACCGCCGAGTGGAAACGCGCAGCGCGCGAACGGTCGCAGCTCGGCTTGCTGATGATCGATGTGGATAACTTCAAGTCGTACAACGACACCTACGGCCACGTAGCAGGCGATGACGTGCTGAAGCTCGTCGCGCGTGCGATTGAATCGAGCCTGAACCGTCCCGCCGATCTCGCCGCCCGTTTCGGCGGCGAGGAATTCGCGGTGGTGTTGCCGTCAACATCGACTGGCGGCTTGCGCCTGCTCGGCGAAAAGATCCGCATGGCGGTGGAGGCGCTTGCCGTGCCGCATACGGGTTCGGCAAGCGATCGGCTCACGATAAGCGTGGGCGGCGTCATGCAGGTGCCGCAGCCCGGTGAAGACATGAAGCAGTTGATTGAAGCCGCCGATTTGGCTTTGTATCGGGCCAAGCGTGACGGACGTAATCGGGTGGAAATCGCGAGTTGATTTCTTGTTTAGCCTGGCAGCGAGTTACCGATACCGCGCGCTCGCCGATCCCGAACAGCACCACGCGCGCACTGGCGCTTTGGTTGCCTTTGCGCGCCGCGTCGCCGATGACCGCGATGCGTTCGAGGAGTGGTGAACAATCGGACGGGTCCGTCGATTCATCGGCCGACCGGTTGCCGAAACTGTTGGCGATGCGTCAGAAGATGAAGCGTCCTGAGCTTCGCTGATGAGCGCAAGCCTGACGTGGGGCGTAACCACGAAATTCGAGTGCGAGCCGGCGTCGACGGCAGCGGAAGAAGCCACCGGCGCAGGTGCCCAAACATCATCCGATGTAACGCCGCCGGCCGGGGGAGCGCTCCACGGATCGGCCGACGTTGGGGGCGCGCTGTGTACTGGCGCTTTCGCTGGTTCAGCTGGTTCGGTTGGTTTGGCTACGGGCGTAATGCGCTTGAGCCACGCGTCATGGGATGCAATCAGACCGGGAGCACGTCCACGCGGCGTTTCGTTCCAGTCGGAGTGATCCATCACGAGAACAGAGGGTGCTTCCTCGATGGCCGTTGCTAGCGGCGCACGCATCGCTGCGGCCGCCAGTGGCTGTTGTGCTGATGAAGACGCTGGTAACACTTGTGATGTCGACACCGCAGCGTGGATTTGTCTGGACGATTTCAACCGATCGGCAGCCGGTGCGCTCCAGGCATCGTCGATCGCGACACTGGGTACGGCGGGGTTGCTCCAGGCGTCGTCCACTACGAGATTGGGCGCGGCGTGACTGCTCCATTGCTCACCCGCGGCCACGCTGTCAACAGCGGATTCGCCCGCGCGAGCTGTCGCGTGCATCAAACCAAAGGCGGCGCATGCCAGTGCGACTTTTTCCAGTCCTGAATGAACGAGCCGAAACAGGTCGCGAAGCGGTGAACGAGACATGGCATTTCCCTTAAATACACGAAAGCTCGCAGCCTATGGGAAAGTCCGATCCGAAATAACGCGATTTATCTGAATAGTGAAAGTTTTCGGCGAAGAAATTGAAGAAGTTAAGTTGAAGGAAGGTTAGGTGCGAATTTTGATGGCACTACGATGTTTTCGGCGACGCTGAAATCGTGACTTTCGATGTCCTTGATCTCAGGCTTCTTCCGATGACGCGCTTACTGTCCTGTTGTGCCGATCAAGTGCAAAGAGCCGTTCCGATTTACGTCGGAACGGCTCTTTGCATACAGCGCTCGCTTCAGTTTTTACGCGTTGGAAGAGAGAGAACGCACCGGTCACGAGCGAGGGCTATTTCGCTGCCTCGGTCACTTTGCCCGCAGGCGCAGGGTCCGTCGCGCTGCCGGCTGGCGAACCCATTGCCTGGAATAGCAATGCGGTATCGCTGAGCCGCGCGCTTTCATAGCGGATAGCATCCAGCCGTGCATTGCGATACTGGCGCTCGCTCGCCCGTGACGCTGAAGGCGGAATTGCCCCCAGCCGCTCGCGCGCCGCCGAATCCGTGAACGCGCTCATTGAAGCGCGGCTGGCGGTATCGGCGAAACTGAGTGCCTGGTTATCCTGCTCGAGCGCCGCGAGCGAATCTGCCACGTTACGGAACGCGGTCAGCACGGTCTGCTTGTATTGCGCCACGGCCGCCTCATAACTCGCTTGCGCGGCGCGCTTCTGGGCGAGCAATGCGCCGCCATGAAACAGCGGTTGCGACAGCGACGCGCCTATGCCCCAGATCGCGCCCGCGCCCGACAAGGCCGCCGGCCAGCTGAAACCCGCTTTCCCCATCGATGCCGACAGCGTCAGGCTCGGAAACATCTGCGCCGTCGCGACGCCGACTTGCGCCGCGGCCGCTTTGAGCAGCGCATCGGCTGCCTGGATATCGGGGCGGCTGGCAAGCAATTCCGATGGCACGACCACCGGCACATTACCCGGCACGGTGAGCGACGCAAGATCGAGATCCGGCGGCGCCTGATCCGGTGTCCGGCCAAGCATCACGGCGAGCGCATGGCGGTTTGCAAGCCACTGGGCGCGCAGCCCCGGCAGCGAAGCGGCAAGGGACGCGGCGTTCGATTGCGCATTGAGCGCGTCCGCGTGCGACGCCGAACCGAGTTCGTTGCGGCGCTGCGTTTCTCGCGCGTCTTCATTGGCGAGGACGATCAGTCGTTCGGTCGTATCGATTTGCGCGCGCAACGACGCCGCACCAATCGCGCCCGTGACAATGTTTGCGGCGAGCGCGCGGCGGGCAGCATCGAATTGCCAGGACTGGCTGTCCACCTGCGCGGCGAGCGCCCGGTCAGCGAGTCGCGCCGCGCCGAACAAGTCGAACGTGTATTGCGCCCGAATCTGGCCGACAAAGAGGTTGTAGAGCACAGTGGGCGGACCGAAGTTCGGCACCCCGATCGCACGCTCCCGGTCCGTCTGCCCGCCGAGATCGATACTTGGCAGCATCGACTCGCCGACTTGTGCCCGCAGTTGCTCGCGTGCCGCAGCGAGGGTCTTGTCCGTCGCGGCGAGGCTTGGGCTGTTGCGCAAGCCTTCATCGACTAGCGCATTCAACGGCTCGGAGCGGTATAGCTTCCACCACTCGGGAACCGGTTTGGCGCCGGCATCGAAATTCTGCGATACCCCTTCGGCGGTAACGGTGCGCACTGGCTGCGCGTCGGCGCCGTAGTGGGCCACCGTCGGCATGACGGGCGGTTTTCCATCCGGGCCAAACGAGCACGCCGAAAGGGCTGCTGCAAAGCTGAGAGCGGTGAGGACAGGGCGGTTCATGACCGGCCTCCATTGCGGGCATCGGGCGTGTCCGGGTCTTCAAACCCCGCGCGCTCGTTACGCCGCACCTTGAACGAAGCCGCATACAACGCCGGCAAGTAAAACAGCGTAAGCACGGTCGCGCTCGTGATGCCGCCCATCAGCGCAGTTGCCATCGGGCCGAAGAAGTTGCTGCGCAACAGCGGGATCAATGCGAGCACCGCAGCGGCCGCCGTCAGCGTGATCGGGCGGAAACGCCGTACGGTCGCGCCAACGATAGCGTCAAAGCGTGGATGCCCCGCGGCAATGTCCTGCTCGATCTGGTCGACGAGAATCACCGAGTTGCGCATGATGATCCCGAACATGGCGATTACGCCCAGCATGGCGACAAAACCGAACGGCTTGTTGAACAGCAGCAACGCGATCACGACGCCAATCAAGCCGAGCGGTGCGGTGAGCACCACCATCATCACGCGCGCGAAGCTCTGCAACTGGATCATCAGCAGCGTCAGGACGACAATCGCCATGATCGGCATTTGCGCGTTGATGGAGGACTGGCCTTTCTCGCTTTCCTCGACCGGTCCGCCCACTTCGATCCGATACCCCACCGGCAAGCCCGCGCGCAACGTAGCGAGTTTCTTCTCGATCGCATGCGTCACGTCAATGCCCTGCGCGCCGGCCTTCACGTCCGACTGCACGGTGATGGTCGGCTGACGGTCGCGTTCCCAGATCACGCCGTATTCCAGATCGTTCACCACATGCCCGATCGTTCCCAGCGGCACGGGACCGTTCGGCGTGGGCATGGCGAGCGTGGCGAGTTTCGCCGGATCGACCCGTTCGCTTTTCGGCGCACGCAAGTCGACGCTGATCAGCTTGTCATGTTCACGATACTGCGTGACGGTATAACCCGTCAGTTGCATCGCGAGGAAATCCGATACGTCCTGCGAACTGATACCGAGTTCCCGCGCCTTCTTCTGGTCGATATCGAAACGCACCGAACGCTCCGACGGTTCATCCCAGTCGTACTGGACATTAGTCGTACCGCTGTTAGCGCTCATTTCGGCGAAGACCTTTTCGGCGATGCCGCGCACTGTCGGCAGATCGTCGCCGCTTACGCGGAACTGCACCGGATATCCAACCGGTGGACCGTTTTCGAGCCGCGACAAGCGCGTGCGAATGGACGAAAACTTCTCCCGCAACACGGGTTCCAACCAGCGCGCGAGCTTCTCGCGATCTTCGACGGACTTCGCTGTGATCACGAACTGCGCGAAGTTCGCTACTTGCAATTGCTGATCGAGCGGCAGATAGAAGCGCGGCGCGCCCGACCCGACGAAATTCACTATGTGGTCAATCTCGGGCCGTCCCTCCAGGACCTTCTCGAGCCGCTTTGTCTCGCGTAGCGTGGCTTCGAACGAGGCGCCTTCTTGCAGGCGTACATCGACGAGCAGTTCCGAGCGGTCCGAACTCGGAAAGAATTGTTGAGGAATAAGCGTAAAGCCAGCGAGCGCGATCACGAACAGCACGAGCGTGACGCCGAGCACCACGAAGCGCCGCTCAATACACCACGTCAGCCAGCCGCGCAGACGCGTGTAGAACCTGGTGTTGTAGATATCGTGTTCATGATCGTGCGCGTGATGTGCCTCGCGCTTGCGCTCGGGCAACAGCTTGTAGCCAAGCAGCGGAATCAGCACGACGGCCGCGAACCACGACGCGATCAACGCAATGGCCGACACCTCGAAGATCGAGCGCGTGTATTCGCCGGTACTGGATTTGGCCAGCGCGATCGGCAGGAAACCGGCTACCGTCACGAGCGTGCCCGTGAGCATGGGGAACGCAGTGCTGGTATAGGCGTAGGCCGCGGCGCGCGAGCGATTCCAGCCCTGTTCGAGCTTCACGGCCATCATTTCGACGGCGATGATCGCGTCGTCGACCAGCAGTCCCAGCGCGAGAATCAGCGTTCCGAGCGAGACCTTGTGCAGGCCGATATCGAAGAGATACATGAAGAGGGCCGTGACCGCGAGCACGACTGGAATCGAGATCACGACCACCATGCCCGTGCGCACACCCAGCGACACCAGGCTCACGATCAGCACGATGATGACGGCTTCGGCGACCGCTTCGAGAAAGTCATCGACTGACTTCGATACCGCGTGCGGCATGCTCGACACTTCGTTGAGCACGAGGCCGGCGGGCAGTTGACCGCGCAACTCGGCGACCTTCGCGTCGAGCGCCTTGCCCAATTGCACCACGTCCTGACCGGGCTGCATCGTGATGCCAATGCCCAGCACCGGCTTCTCGCCCGCGCGCATTTGCGTGGCCGGGGGATCGAGATATCCGCGCTTGACGGTCGCTATGTCGCCCAGGCGAAACGAGCGCCCGTTCACGCGGATCAGCGTGTTGGCGAGCGCAGCCATGTCGGTGATCTGGCCGGTCGGCCGCACGAACACGCGATCGTTCGGCGTATTCAGCGTACCGGAGGGTGCCACTGCATTCTGACCGTCGATAGCCTGCGCAATCTGCTGCGGCGAGATGCCTAGCCGCGTGAGTTGCGTGTTCGCGATCTCCACGTAGACGCGCTCGTCCTGGTCGCCGAAATAATTAACCTTCGCCACGCCGGGCACGCGCAGCAAGACCGTGCGCAGCGAGTCGGCGTAATCATGAAGTTGCACTGGCGAAAAACCATCGCCTTCGAGCGTGTAGATATTCGTGAAGACATCGCCGAACTCGTCGTTGAAGTACGGACCTTGCACACCTCTCGGCAGCGTGTACGCAATGTCCCCGACTTTCTTGCGCACCTGATACCACTCTTCAGGCACGTCTTTCGCGGGCGCGCCGTCTTTCATCGAGAAAAACAGCAGTGATTCGCCGGGGCGCGAGTAGCTGCGAAGGAAGTCGGTAGCGGGTGTTTCCTGAAGCTTTTTCGCGATCTTGTCGGTGACCTGTTCCTGCATCTGCTGCGCGGTGGCGCCTGGCCAGAAGGTCTGGATGACCATCACGCGGAACGTGAACGGCGGGTCCTCCGATTGCGCGAGCCGGGTGTACGCGAGGACCCCGAAGATGGTTGCCATCGCGATCAGGAAGACAACCAGTGCCTGATGGCGCAGAGCCCAGGCCGAGAGATTAAAGCTGCCTTCTTCGTGACGATAATCGCCCGACGCTGCCGCGGCAGCATTGGCCGCTGCTTTCTCCGATTCCCGGTCGAGGTCGCTCATGACGCGAAATCTTCCGGATGCAAGGGGGCAACCACGCGAACTTTCTGGCCGGCAGAAACGGTATGGACACCTTGCCATACCACCCGGTCACCGGGTGCGATGCCGTTGGAAACCGTCACGGTGCGCTCGCCGTATCGGGTCACGTCCACGCGCCGCAATTCGAGCGAGTCATCCGCCTTCACGATCCAGACCGCAGGTAATTTACCGGCGTGGAACAGCGCGGTGGAGGGCAGGGTGAACGCCTGGCCGGGCGCACCTGATGCGCCCGATGCATTCGACCCAGCCACTTGCGCGAACGCCACGTCTGCGGTCATGCCAAGCCGGACTTCCGGCGTGGGTGCTTCAAGCGTCATCCTGACGCGATACGTACGGCTTTGAGGATCGGCGGCCGGCGACACTTCGCGTACGCGGGCCGCGAATTGTTTGCCTCCCAGCGCGGGAAGCGTCACGGTGGCTTTCTGGCCGACCACGAGAGAACCAAGCGCGGTTTCCGGCACGTCCGACACCACGTCGATCTCGCCGCTCCACGCGAGGTTATAGACGGCTTGTCCCGCCGATACGTTTTGCCCTGTGTCAGCCTGTTCCGCCGTGATGACGCCGGCGCGGTCGGCAATCAGCGTGGTGTATTTCAACTGATCGGCCGATAACGCGGCTTGTGCCTGTGCCTGATTGCGCTGCGCCAGCGCGGCGGCATAGGCATTTTCGGTTTGTTCGAGTTGCGCGCGTGCGATCAGGTTTTCCTGCGCCTGCGCGCGGTCGCGCGTGAGTTGCTGCTCGGCGTAAGTGAGCTGGTGCTCGGCGGCGGAGAGTTGCGCGGCTGTGCTCGCGGCGTTCTTGGCGTTATCGGCGGGATCGAGTTTTGCCACGATCTCACCGGCTTTCACGCTATCGCCCAAACGCACACGGCGCTCGATGATCTTCCCGCCTACGCGAAATGAGAGCGGCGTCGAGTAGCGAGATTCGATAGTTGCCGGCAGCGACGACTGCACCGTGTGCGTGTCGGCGACGGCAGCCATGGCGACCACCGGACGCAGCGCAACCGGCGGCGCTTCCTTCTTGCCGCATGCGCTGAGTGCGACGACCATCGCCGCGCCGACTGACCACGCAGCGGTGTGTCGAACGAAAAGAGATCCCGATGCGGGGAACTTGAACGGCAGGAACTTGAACGGAATCGACCGCGATCGGAGCAGTGACAACGTGCGCAACGTGCGGCGGCAGACTTGCAGAATCACGAATGACCTCGGCGCAAAAGCTTCCCGTGCGTGCAAGACGGGCTTGCATGCACGGTCGGTGCGCAGCGTCGACAAGGCCAGTCGCTGCGCATTTCAAGATGTGGCGTTACTCGGGCACGGAGAGCTGGACAGGCGGCAGGCCACGGCTATAAAGCTTTCCAGTCCCAATCGCCAGATACGCGATGAATTCTAATACAACTATGTATCTGGAATCAAAGTCGTATCATAATCCAATTTTGAGATGCTAAACTCAGCCGATGAAACGAATTCGCCTCACCCGGGAGCAAAGCCGTGATCAGACGCGTGAGCGTTTGCTGGACGCTGCGCAAGCTGTTTTCATGAAGAAGGGGTTTGTTGCCGCCAGCGTCGAGGACATTGCTGCGGCCGCCGGTTATACGCGCGGTGCGTTCTATTCAAACTTCGGCAGCAAGTCGGCTTTGTTCCTGGAATTGCTCAAGCGCGATCACGACGGGATCATGGGCCGCCTGCATTCGATCTTCGATGGCGAAGCCAGCCGCGCCGATATGGAAGCCCGCTTGCTGCAGTATTACAGCGAGTGTTATCGCGACAACAAGTGTTTTCTGCTGTGGGTTGAAGCGAAATTGCAATCAAGCCGCGATGCGAAATTTCGCGCGCAATTCAATGCATTCATCCGGGAATTGCTGCAACACACGACCGCATATATTGTCGCGTTTTCAGAGCGGGCGGGAACGCCGCTGCCCATGCCGGCCGAGCAGCTTGCGCTTGGGCTGACTGCGTTGATCGACGGGATGCAGTTTTTTTATACGTCGGACCCGCAGGCTTGCGGCAGCGAAATGTCCGAAGCCGTCCTGGCGAAGTTCTTCAGCCGAGTAGTGTTTGGATCCGACGTGGTTTGATTCAAGCGTGGGGCCAAACATCGCTCAGATGGAAAGGCCCGATCCGCCGTTACTGCCTAGCAACTGCTCTACGGCGTCTGCGCTCGCGTAATCCTGCTCAGGCAATCCATCGAATACGGCAATGACGTCGTTGCTCACGCCTGCAGCGCGCGCCGCATCGACAATGCCATCCTTGTTGGTCGGAAACTTCAAGTCACGCAGGACCTCTGCGATTTCATCATCGATCGGTTCGTCATTCAAGCTGGCATTCACGTGCGTATCGGTCATTGCTGCCCTTGGTTGTTTTGCGTGGTTGTTTCGTGGTCAATCCGAAGCGCCATGCAGACGGCGCAGCTTCATGCGTGCGGTTCTACGTCTGAACATCTAAGTCTGAACATCTAAGTCTGAACGTCTATTACCTGGCTCGACATGCCGTGACTGGGCGAGCGCGACTTCGGCAATTCCACATGGAACCAGTGCGCGTGATTGAGTTCCTGCGCAGGCACCTCCGGCGCCGGCGGCGAGACCGGCGGCGCATTGGCGCGAATGGCAAGCGCTGCGCGCATGGTTTCAGCCTGGCGCGCAGCATAGATGGCTGCGTCGTCGGTGTGAATTGGCGCGGCGTAACACGACACGGACACCAGAACCATCAATAAAGCCGTTGAGGTTTTCATCGCTCAACCCTCCAGACACTAGTACACAAACTCATGCGAGCTTGCACAAGCGACGTACAGGCAGCACAAACACGAGGCTATACGGAGAATAGTAGCGAGGAATCGAGCAAACGCTATGCCAATCAATAAGTGCGGTATGACAGGGCTTTAGCTGACGAATGGTGCGTGCCGGCCGAGCCTCGTTTCTAGCGGCGTCTGCGGCCGTTCTTCGAGCAAATTCTAGAATAAGGTCGTAACCGGAAGCGTTATTGATGCTCCGGCACTGCCGCAATTTTGCACAATCAGAGCAATATCGGGCACTCAGCGCGATGCGGGGTTTAATCGGAAGTAAGCATCGAGAAGCGATGTTTTATAGACAACGCCAAGCAACACCGGTCGCGCCGGGCAGTCGATGACCGGCAACCGCTCGCCCTGGAACGCGAGAAAATGCTGCAACGCTTCACCCAGCGACATATTCGGTGTAAGGACATCGAAATGAGGCTGCAGATAATCTTCAGCAGTTTTGATGGCGGTATCGCGTTCATCTAGCAGATCGGACGTAATGTCCTTCAGCGCCACCACGCCGCGAAACTGGCCGTCCACATCAACGACGTAAAGGTACTTCACCGGATATTCGAGGAACACGCGAGTCATCGCCTTTACGTCTGCATCGAGCGGGACAACGGTATCGGCCGGTTTCACGAGTTCGCGCATCTGCGTGGCAGCAAGCCGCGTGCGCTCTTTTTCGTCACGGTCTCGACGCAGCGTGACTTCGTACATCGACGTCTGCGCCGACGCCCGCGCGATGAAAAACGCCACCACGCAAGAGAGCATCAGCGGCAGCATGACCTGATAGCTCAACGTCATTTCGAAGATCATCAGAATTGCCATCAACGGCGCATGCGTGGCTGCAGCGAGGAACGCGCCCATGCCGACCATCGCGTAGGCAAACGGCGCGGACGTGGAGTCCGGCCAGATGGTATGCGCCGCCAGTCCGAACAAGCAGCCGACCACCGCGCCGACGAAGAGCGTCGGCGTGAAAATCCCGCCGACCGCGCCGGAACCCGCCGTTGCCGCGGTCGCGATGATCTTGAAGAACAGCACCGCGGCCAGCGCTTCCCAGGTCCACGAATGATGCAGGATCGAGTTGACGACTTCATAGCCGTTGCCCCAGACCTCCGGGTACCAGATCGAGATCACGCCGACAATCAAGCCGCCGAATCCGAGGCGGATCGGCAAGGGCAGGGGCAGCTTGGCGAAGCGTTGTTTCGATGCCGCCAGCAGCCGCAGGAAATACGGTGCGAGCACGCCGCATAGCAACCCAAGCAGGACAAACAGCAGCACTTCGACGCCGGTGACCGTTGGAAACACGGGCATTTCGTAAGGCGGCCGATAGCCGGCGAACTCGCGCATGGTGATGTTCGCCACCACAGACGACACCACGATCGGCCCGAAGCTTTCCATGGCCATGGAGCCGAGTACGAGCTCGGTCACGAAGAACGCGCCGGCGATAGGCGCGTTGTACGCCGAGGTGATCCCGGCCGCCGCGCCGCAGGCGACGAGCAAGCGCAGGCGCGGCGGATCGAAGTGAACCCAGCGTCCGATCAGCGACGCGCACAATGCGGCGAGCTGCACCATCGACCCTTCGCGACCGATGGACCCGCCGCTCGCGATGGTGAACAGCGACGAGATGCTGCGCCACAGGCTTTGCCAGACCGGCACGACGCCATCGCCTATGGTCACGGCTTCCATGTAGTCGGCATTCGCCTGACCGGTGGAGCGACGCCGGGCGATCAGCAGGCACAGGCCCGCGATCAATCCGCCCGCCGTTGGCAACGCGACCCGCACGGGCCACGGCAGCCGCGTGGCCATCTCGACGAAGTTACCGTGATCGCCGCCAAAAAGCCGCTGCATCTCGTCGATACCAAGCCGAAACGCCGAGGTCGCGAACGCGCCCGCCACGCCGACAATCACGGCCCAAACGAGCATGGAGTGGGACTCGGAGAAGCGAAACCGGATCTGTGCCCGGGTGCGAAGTTTAAGAAGAAATGAAAGCACGTAAGCTCTGGACGGGGCGGCGGAATGTGCGGGCAAGGATATCATCCATGCGGTGGAAAAAACGTCGCACATCCGACACGCTCGAGAGCGCCTTGCCGCTATTTGCGCAGCAGCCTGAGGCCGTTGCCGATCACGAGCAGACTTGCGCCTACGTCGGCGATCACGGCCATCCAGAGCGTTGAGGAACCGGTCAGCGCCATGACCAGGAACGCGGCCTTGATACCCAGCGCCAGCGCGATGTTCTGGACCAGAATGGAATGCGTCGCCTTCGATAAACCGATGAACGCGGCCACCTTGCGCAGGTCGTCGTCCATCAGCGCCACATCGGCCGTTTCAATGGCGGCGTCCGAGCCCATGACACCCATCGCAAAGCCGATATCCGCGCGCGCGAGTGCGGGCGCGTCGTTGATACCGTCGCCGACCATGCCGACCCGCGCGCCGTTCGACGCCAGGGTCGCTATCGCGCTGAGTTTGTCTTCGGGCAACTGGTTTCCGTGCGCTTCATCGATACCGGCTTCGCGTGCAATGGCCGTAACGGCGCGCTCGTTGTCGCCGCTTAGCATCACGGTGCGCACGTTCAGCCTGCGAAGCGCGGCGATTGCATCGCGGCTGCCATCGCGGATTTCATCAGCGACCGCGAATAGCGCGAGCACGCCCTTGTCATCGATCAGCACGACGGCGGTCTTGCCCTCGCTTTCCAGTGCATCCAGACGCTTGGACGTGTCCGCGCTCAGGAAGCCGCGCTCCGTGACCAGACGCCGGTTGCCAAGCGCATAGCTGCGTCCGTCCAGCATGCCTTGCACGCCGCGGCCGGGCAGTGCTTCAAACTCTTCGACCTTGAATCGGTTCAATTCCCCGATGTTCGCCGCTTGCGCCACGGCTCTGGATACCGGGTGATCCGAGCGCCCCGCGAGACTGGCAGCGAGCAGGCCGCAAAGCTGCGCGTCGGCGCCGGCCATGATATGGACGTCGGTCTGAACAGGAACGCCGCGCGTGATGGTGCCGGTCTTGTCGAAGGCGAGGGCGGTGAGTGCGCGCCCCATCTCGAGATAGACGCCGCCCTTGACGAGAATCCCCTTGCGGGCGGCAGCGGCGAGGCCACTTGCGATCGTTACCGGCGTGGAGATGACCAGCGCGCACGGACACGCGATGACGAGCAGCACGAGCGCCTTGTAGATCCAGGTCTGCCATATGCCGCTGAATAAAAGCGGCGGCACGATGGCCACGAGCAGGGCGAGCGCAAAGATCACGGGCGTGTAAATTCGCGCGAATCGATCGACGAAACGCTGCGTGGGTGCCTTCGACGCTTGCGCCGCCGATACCGCGTGAATAATCCGCGCGAGCAGGGTGCCATCGGCACGAGCCGTGACCCGATAGTCAAGCGATCCCGACGCGTTCAGCGTGCCGGCAAAGACGGCATCGCCGGGGGATTTATCGACGGGAAGGCTTTCGCCGCTGATCGCCGCCTGATTGACCGCCGAACGGCCTGCCGTGACGACGCCGTCAAGTCCTATCCGCTCACCGGGCTTCACCCGCACAACGGCGCCGATACCGACTTGATGGGCATCGACGTCACTCCAGGTACCATCGGCCTGCTGCAGGGTCACGCGATCCGGCGAGAGTTGCAGCAGCTTGCCGACAGCATTGCGCGCCCGGTCGAGCGATTTTGATTCAATCAGTTCGGCGACGCTGAACAGCACCATGACCATCGCCGCTTCCGGCCACTGGCCGAGCATCAGCGCGCCCGTGACGGCGATGCTCATCAGTGCGTTGATGTTGAGGTTGCCGTGGCGCAGCGCGATCCAGCCTTTCCTGTAGGTGCCAAGACCGCCCACAACGACGGCAACCAGCGCAAGCGCCGCCGCGATCGCGTTCGGTAGCGAGGTCGGCACACCCCATGACGGCAGCCACGCGGGAAGCCAGTTCGACGGGGGCGCGCCAAGTGCGGCGAAGCTGAGGATCTCGGAGCCCACTGCCGCGGCACCCGCCAGCGCGAGTGGCCATGCGCGGCGGCGCTTACGAGAAGCGTCATCCTTGCTCATGCTATCAGGGTCGATAATCGTCGCGGACATGCCCACCGAGTGAATCGCCTGCATGATGGTTTCTTGCTGCCCGGTCGCGTGCCTGACTGTTACCCGGCGCTGCATGACGTCGAAGTTCATGTCGCTAACGGCGGGCAGCGCGGAAAGCTTGTTCTCGATCAAAGCGATTTCTGCGGCGCAATCCATTTCTTCAACGAAGAAGACGCTTTGCGTGTCCTCGGCGGGAACAGAGCGTAATAATTTGTCGCCCGACGGCTCGGCCGGCGAGCGCTTCGCATTGCCGGCAACTTCAACATGGTTATGCGCGCAACACGCCGCGCCGTGGTCCTGCGGCGTAGTTTTAATAACAGTGGATCGATCAACCATGTGGCCTCCAGAGGCAATATATGGTTGAGTAGACGTCCTGAAGCCACTTCAAGGTCAAGCATTGACCAGGAGCGCAAGCAATGAAAATCGGTGAATTGGCGAAAATCGCTCAGTGCACGACTGAAACTATTCGCTTTTACGAGAAAGAGGGCTTAATGCCGCAGGCGAGCCGTACGGATTCCAATTACCGGAATTACACGGAAACGCACGCGGAACGGCTGCGGTTCATCCGCAATTGCCGCTCGCTGGATATGACGCATGATGAGATCCGCGGTCTGCTCAGCGCAACCGATGCACCCGGCGAACCCTGCGGCTCGATCAATTCGCTCGTCGACGACCACATTGTTCATGTGGACAGGCGGATAGAGGAGTTGAAGCAACTCAAGTCGCAACTGGTTGCGTTGAGGGGGCAATGCACGACAGAAGAGTCAGCGACGGACTGCGGCATCGTGCACGCGCTTTCTACGAGCAACGTTGCGCCTGCACGCGAGAAGCGGACTCATTTGGGCTGAGCGCGGGCTGAGTTTGGGCTGAGTGAAGCAGCGGGGATCGGTTGAAAACCCGGCTTCGTCGCATTGAAGCCGGGTTGCGTTCTACGTCAAACTATCTGGTCACCACTTCGGCGCGAACGGCGGCTTCGCATTTCGCTGGCCTTCGTCGAGCGCGTCGATCTTCGCGATATCGTCGGCGTCCAGTCTTACCTTTTGTGAGTCCCAGTTCACTTCCTGGTGTTCCGGATTCGTCGATGCAGACAGCACCACGATATCGCGCGACAGCAGCCACGCAAACGTCACTTGCGCAGCCGTCACGCCATGCTTCTTCGCGATGGCAACCAGGGTGGGATCCTTGTGCGCGCGGCCTTCACCGAGCGGCATATACGCGGTCACCTTCACGCCCAGCTTCTGCGTTGCCTCGACCAGCTTGCGGTTCGCGAGGAACGGGCTGATTTCAAACTGGTTCGTCACGATGCCCTCGCCGCCGGGCGCGTTCAACGCTTCCTCGAGCAACGGCGCGGTGAAGTTCGACACGCCGAAATGCCGGATCAACTGCTGCTTTTGCGCGTCCTGAAAGCCCGCGATTGATTCGGCGATCGGCACCACGCTATCCGGCGACGGCCAATGAACCAGCGCGAGATCGATCGTCCCGATATTCAGCTTCTTGTGACTTTCCTCAAGGCTTTTCACCACGTCGTCTCTACGCAGCCGGTCGTGCCAGACCTTGGTGGTGACCCAGATATCCTCACGTGGCACGAGCGAGTCGCGCACGCCTTTGCCGACGGCTTCTTCGTTCTTGTATAGAACCGCAGTATCAATATGCCGATACCCGATTTGCAGCGCGCTTGTCACGGACCTGGAAGTTTTCTCCGCGTCCACGCGAAAGGTGCCGAGTCCGAACGACGGAATTGTGTCGATCATCTGATACTCCTAATGAATACGTTTATCCGATACAGGCCGGCCGGTCAGGCATCCTGATCCAGTTCCGGGTAATGACGGAAAATGCCGGATTCGTTGAAGGGAATCCGGCGTTCCGAATCCACATAAGCCGCGATATTCGGTCGTTCCAGCACGGCGTCGTGCAATGCCGCCACGCGCGGATACAAGCTGCCGAATTTTTTCATCGCGCGCGGAAAGGCGTAATGCAGGCCGTCGACAAGTTGAAATATCGACAGGTCCACATACGTTGTCGTGTTGCCGATTATTTGCGTATCGCCGTGAGGATTTTGCGCGAGTACGCGCTCGAAATAGCCGATGAACTTCGGCACCCGGTTCAAGATGAAATCCTTCGAGCGCTGCTTCGCGGCATCTTTCTGGTCTTCGTAATACAGATCGCTTGCGAGCGGATGATGGGTATCGTGCACCTCGGTCACCATGTCCGCGATCGTCAACTGCAAGCCATGCGCGACATAACGCAGGCCTTCGTCTTTCGGCGCAAGACCAAGCTTCGGCCCGAGATATTGCAGAATGTTTGCGACGTGGGGAATGATCAGCTCACCATCCTTCAGGAATGGCGGAGCGAACGGAATATGCGGCTCGGTCTTGCTGTTGATGATCTTCATCATGGCGCCGGTGCCTTGTCCATCCTTCTTCGCGCCGCGTGCAACGTCAACGTAGTCAGCGCCGGCGTCCTCAAGCGCGAGCCGGACATATTCTCCGCGGCCTTGAAGACCATCCCAGTAATACAGTTCGTAGGCCATCGGCAAACTCCTCGCGGTGTGATTGCTGGAAACCCAAAGCCAAGAGGGTAGCAACACGCGTGCCGTTGCGCTTGCATCGTCTGCTTGCATCGTCTTTGTCATGCCGCTGAAAAGCACAAACCCCGCACGGGCGGCGGGGTTTGTTTATCTCTGCAAGCGGCACCTCTACGAACATTACCCGAGCAGGCGCTCGACGCCCAGGGTTATCGCGAGTCCTCCCCCGATCAGCCAGGCATACACAATCGCGCCGGTTACCAGCGCGCGGGGTCCCGCCTGCCGAATCTGCGAGATCCGCGTTTCGATGCCCAGTGCGGTCATCGCCATGGTCAACGCGAAGGTATCGAGCGTGTTCAGCGTGTGCGTGGCGGTATCGGGCAAAACGTGCAACGAATTCACGATGACGAGCGCGAGGAAACCGAGCGCGAACCAGGGAATCGCCAGCTTGCGCTTCGTGCCGCTGCCATCTGTTTGATCGCTGTTACGCGAGCGGTTCACCCACATGCCGATCACGAGCAGCACGGGCACGAGCAGCATCACGCGGGTCATTTTCACGATAGTCGCAATGTGCGTCGCTTCCGGGCTCACGTTGCTGGCCGCCCCCACCACCTGCGCCACTTCGTGGATCGTGCCGCCGAAAAACAGGCCGACGCCCAGCGTGTCCAGATGCAGCCAGCCGAGGTGCAGCGCAAGCGGGTAGAGGAACATGGAAAGCGTGCCGAACAATACGACGCTGCCGACCGCCATCGCGCTTTTATGCGGCTCGGACTGCAACGTCGATTCAAACGCGAGCACCGCTGCGGCGCCACAGATCGCGCTACCGGCCGCGGTCAGCAATGCTGTATCGCGGTCAAGTTTCATCAGCTTCATGCCCGCCCATGTGCCAATGACGAGCGTGCTCACCACCACCAGTACCGACACCGTCAACCCCGGCAGCCCGACTTGCGCGATTTCTTGCAGGCTTACACGCATCCCGAAGAAGCCGACCGCGATGCGCAGCAGCTTGCGAGCGGAGAAGTTCACGCCCGACGCCCAGCTTTCCGGCATGCCGTCGCGCAGCGCATTGCCGTAGATCGCGCCGGCAACAATGCCGACGATCAGTGGACTGAGTCCCAGATTGGAGATGAATGGCAGCGCGGCTAATTGAGTGACCGCGGCGGCGAACAGCGCGACGAACAGGATGCCGTTCAGTTGACCGCGCGTTTGACCGGTGGGGGCGGACGGAGCGGGACGAGATGCGACAGGAGTGGCGAGGGAATTCACGGTCTTTTCCGTTTTGGTCGATGTGTTCGATGCGCTAATCCTATTCTTGATATATCGATATGAAAAATCGTCATTTAGGATGTAAACTATCCATCCAGCCGATAGTTACGTACCAATGACGCCAGACCAGCTTATAACCTTCGCCACCGTCGCCGAACATGCCAACATCAGCCGTGCCGCCGTCGCGCTGCATTTGTCGCAGCCGGCTGTTTCAGGGCAATTGCGCCAGTTGCAGGATGAATTTGGCGAGCCTTTGTATCAGCGCGCCGGTCGTGGCATCCGCTTGACCGCCGCCGGCGAGCAGCTCGCCGTCTACGCCACGCGAATCCGGGAGACAGTCGGGCAGGCCCACGCGTACCGGAATGCGCTGCGGGGGCTCGAGCGCGGCACGCTGCGGATCGGGGCGAGCACGACGCCGGCGAGTTACTTGTTGCCCTATTTGATCGCGGAGTTTCATCGGCAGCATCCGGACGTGACGGTTCACACGATCGGCGGCAATACAACGGAGATCATCGCGGCGCTGGGTTCGCTGGATATCGCGATGATCGAAGGGCCGGCCGGTGCCGATCTGCCGCCGGGAACCGAAGTCACGGCGTGGCGCGAGGACGAGATCGTGGCGATTGCGCCGAGTGGTCATCCGCTGGCCGGCGCAGCCGGCGGCGTAACGCTGAAAGCGATATGCGCTCATTCGCTGGTTTTGCGCGAGGGCGGGTCGGGCGTGCGTCAGCTGGTCGAGCGCGCATGCGCGCGGTCTGGTGTGCAGATGCGAGTCGCGTTGGAAATCGCGGGCGTGGAAGGCGTGAAAGAAGCGGTGCGGGCGGGAATGGGGATTGGTTTTGTGTCCGCGATGTCCATGCGCCATGAGGACGGCGCGCTGCTGCGCTTGCGGATTGCGCCGGAGCCGTTGACGAGAAGGTTTTCGATACTGATGCCGCATGGGGCGGCGGCGTCGCGGGCGGCGGCGCGGTTTTATGCGCTGTGCGTGGAGGATGGGGCTGATAAGTGATGATTGCCGCCGATCAGCTTGGCCTGCGCATGCGAATTTCGGTGAAATGCAGACCATCCCAGATCACGGGCAACTGGGTTTTGTTCGAAAGCAGCCGTCCGACGTCCCGATCGTCCTCTAGCACGGGTAACTATCGGTCACTAGGGAATTCCAGAATAGCGCCCCTTGAGCCCCAGGAGCATGATGCGGAATCACTCAGACGCGACGCGCGTATTTTTTGAAATTCGTTATTGGAACCGGTTCCATTGACCGATAAAGGCAAATTCTGCTGTGGAACACCGTAAGTCTGAAAATCTGATCAAAAATACCCGGGCTGGCGCGGCTGTTCCCGCATCTGTCTCGATAGTGATCGTGGCAAGTGCATTCGGTCCGGACGCGATCCGCCGCGACGGCCACGCAGCGTGGGCGCAAGTCGCGGCAAAAGCGGGCGCCGCCGGTTTCGAAGTCCGCCGCGAATTGTTCTCCTATCAGGCCCAATCGCAGCCCGCGTCGCTGTACGAACTTGGTCAGCAAATCCGGGCGGCCGGTATCTGGTCGGTCTATTCGACCCCCGCGACCCTTTTCGACGATACCGGCGCCCTCGATGAATCCGCAATGGAGCAGACGCTGGACGAAGCCGCGGCGCTCGATGCGCGTATCGTCAAATTCCAGCTCGGCGGCTCAGAAAGCGTTGGTACAGCGACGGATTCCGCGACGCTCGATCGCCTGATTGCGGGCATCCGAAATTCCAAAGCGCAGGTTGTGGTCGAAAACGGCCAGATGAAAGCCGGCGGCACAATCGATGCGTTCTCCACGCTTTTCGAGGCGCTGGACACCCGCCCGCACACGCTCTCCATGACTTTCGATACCGGCAACTGGCAATGGGCGCAGCAAGATCCGCTCGAAGCAGCAAGGCGCCTGACCCGGTACGTGGGTTACGTGCATTGCAAGGCCGTGCAGGGCGAAGGGGCGCGCCGCTTCGCGACGGCGCCCGCCACCGACGACGCGCACTTCGCAGAGTTGCTGGCGTATCTGCCGGCCGGCGTTGCGCGCGGTATCGAGTTTCCATTCGATCAAGATAGTCTTGCCGCCGATGCTGCCCGCTACGTCAAACAACTGGCATCGGCTTGAAAATTGGCTTGAAACCAGCTTGAACACCATCCATCAATGAATGACGAAGGACCGCTTATGACACCCTCTCTCGATGTCGTGACCTACGGCGAAGCCATGACGATGTTCGTCGCCGCCGAGACCGGCGATCTAGCGAAGGTCGGCCAGTTCACCAAGCGCGTGGCCGGCGCGGACCTGAACGTCGCGATCGGTTTGTCGCGGCTCGGTTTTCGGGTCGGCTGGATGAGTCGCGTCGGCCACGATTCGTTCGGCCGATTCGTGCTCGACGTGCTCGCGCAGGAAGGTATCGACGCGGGTTGCGTCACCATCGACGAACGTTATCCGACTGCTTTCCAGCTCAAATCGAAGAACGACGACGGCAGCGATCCGGCGATCGAATACTTCCGCCGGGGATCGGCGGCGAGCCATTTATCGCTCGATGACTACGTGGCGGACTACGTGCTGGGCGCGCGCCATTTGCATCTGACGGGCGTCGCACCGGCCATTTCGGCGACCTCCCGTGAGCTTGCCTTTCACATGGCGAAGGAAATGCGCAAGGCAGGCAAGACCATCTCCTTCGATCCGAACTTGCGCCCGACGCTCTGGCCATCGCGTGAAGCCATGGCGGAGGCTCTGAATGCGCTCGCCGCACACGCCGACTGGGTGATGCCGGGCGTCAGCGAGGGCAAGATCCTGACGGGTTTCACTGAGCCCGGGGACATCGCAAAGTTCTATCTGGATCAGGGCGCGAAGGGCGTGGTGGTCAAGCTCGGCGCACACGGCGCGTACTTTCGGACCGCGGATAACGACGAAGGCACGGTGCCGGCGATTCCCGTGAAATATGTCGTCGATACAGTCGGCGCAGGCGATGGTTTCGCGGTCGGCGTGGTGAGCGCCATGCTGGAAGGGCACGACGTGCGTCATGCGCTGACACGGGGAAATCGCATCGGCGCCTTGGCGATCCAGGTGATCGGCGACAGCGAAGGTCTTCCGACCCGAGCCGAACTCGATGCGCTGGAACAAGCGGGCGGAAACGGAACACAAGCCAACGGCGAGGCGGTCAACGTCGCCTTATAAAGCCGCTCTCACAGAGCCAACGAGCCAAGGAGACAACCATGCAGCCAGCCAGCCCCAACACCATTCATCCCAAGCTCGCGGTACGCCGCTGGTGGACGATCATGCCGATCGTGTTCATCACGTACAGCCTCGCGTATCTCGACCGCGCGAACTTCGGCTTCGCATCGGCGGCAGGTATCAATCACGATCTCGGCATCAGCAAGGGGCTGGCATCGTTGATCGGTGCATTGTTCTTTCTGGGCTATTTCTTCTTCCAGATTCCCGGCGCGATCTACGCCGAACGTCGCAGCGTAAAGAAGCTCGTGTTCGTGAGCCTGATCCTGTGGGGCGGGTGCGCGGCGCTGACCGGCGTGGTCACCAACATCCCTTCGCTGATGGTGCTGCGTTTCATGCTTGGTGTCGTGGAAGCGGCCGTGATGCCCGCGATGCTGATCTTCATCTCCAACTGGTTCACGAAATCCGAGCGTTCGCGCGCCAACACCTTCCTGATTTTGGGCAATCCGGTGACGGTGCTGTGGATGTCGGTGGTATCGGGTTACCTGATCAACTCGTTCGGCTGGCGCCACATGTTCGTGGTTGAGGGTGCGCCGGCGATCATCTGGGCAGTGATCTGGTGGTTCATCGTGCAGGACGAGCCGGCTCAGGTTAAATGGCTGTCGGACCAGGAAAAACGCGATCTGGACAACACGATGCGCGCGGAACAAGCGGCGATCAAACCGGTCAAGAACTATGGCGAGGCGTTCAAGTCGCCTGCGGTGATCAAGCTGTCCGCGCAATATTTCTGCTGGAGCATCGGCGTGTACGGCTTCGTGTTGTGGCTGCCGTCGATCCTCAAGAACGCGTCCACGTTTGGCATGGTCGAGACCGGCTGGCTGTCGGCCGTGCCGTATCTCGCGGCAACCATTGCGATGATCGCGGCATCCTGGGCGTCGGACAAACTCGAGCGGCGTAAGTTGTTTGTATGGCCGTTCTTGTTGATCGGCGCGTTCGCTTTCGCGGGATCGTACCTGCTTGGATCGACGAGTTTCTGGGGCTCCTATGCGTTGCTCGTGATCGCCGGAGCGGCCATGTACGCGCCTTATGGCCCATTTTTCGCGATCGTGCCCGAGTTGTTGCCGAAAAACGTGGCGGGCGGTGCAATGGCGCTGATCAACAGCATGGGTGCGCTTGGATCGTTTGTCGGATCCTATGTGGTCGGCTACTTGAATGGCGCGACGGGGTCACCTGCAGCGTCGTATGTATTCATGAGCGCTGCGCTGGTGGCAGCCGTGATATTGACGCTGGTCGTGAAACCGCAGCCGGTCGCGCCCGCCGCTAAACTGGCCACACGTGCTTGAGACATCAGAGATACCCAACCTCCTTCCAGACTCCACAGGACCTGTTTCGATGAAAAAGAAGATCGTCGCCTATAAGCCGTTGCCCGCGGACGTGCTCGCGTATTTGCAGGAACACGCGGATGTCACGACCGTCGACCCGAAGCAGCACGACGCGTTCGTAGCGGCGTTGAAAGATGCCGATGGTGCTATCGGCGCGAGCACGCAGATCACGCCGGCCATGCTCGAAGGCGCAACGAAGCTGAAGGCGCTGGCGACGGTGTCGGTAGGTTTCGATGCCTTCGATATCGCCGACCTCAACCGCCGCGGCATCGTGCTCACGAATACGCCGGACGTGCTGACCGAATCGACAGCGGATACCGTCTTCGCGCTGATCCTCGCAAGCGCGCGCCGCGTGGTGGAACTGGCGGAATGGGTGAAGGCGGGCAAGTGGACAAAGAGCATCGGCGAAGATTGTTTTGGTGTCGACGTGCAGGGCAAAACGCTCGGTATCATCGGGCTGGGGCGCATTGGCGGTGCGGTGGCACGACGCGCGTCACTTGGTTTCCGCATGAACGTGCTGTACACGAACCGCAGTTCTAACGCGCAAGCTGAACGTGACTACGGCGCGAAGAAGGTTGATCTCGACGAGTTGCTGAAGACTTCCGATTTCGTGCTGCTGCAAGTGCCGCTGACCGCTGAAACACGCAACCTGATCGGTGCCGAGCAGTTGAAGAAAATGAAGCGCAGCGCGATCCTGATCAACGCATCGCGCGGACCGACCGTCGATGAAGAAGCGTTGATTCAAGCCTTGCAGGACGGCACGATCCTCGGCGCGGGCCTCGACGTTTTCGTGAAAGAACCGCTGCCTGCGGATTCGCCGTTGCTCAAGATGAAGAACGTGGTGGCGCTGCCGCATATTGGCTCGGCCACGCACGAAACCCGCCACGCGATGAACAAGAATGCTGCCGAGAACCTGATCGGCGCGTTGAACGGCACGCTGACGAACAACATGGTGAATCCGGAAGCATTGAAGCGCTGAGCAGCTTGACGAGAAGCTTGCTGCAAAGGACTAAGCGCGCCCTGGCGCGCTTTGTTTTTATCGGATGTCGAACGAGAACATGGCAAGAGACAATTTTTCGAATGACCGGCGCGCGACCATCACCGACGTCGCGCGCGAAGCCGGCACCGGCAAGACCAGCATCTCGCGGTACTTGAACGGCGAGACGGGTGTGTTGTCGACGGAATTGCGCGAGCGCATAGAAGAGGCGATCGCGAAGCTCGATTACCGTCCGAACCAGATGGCGCGCGGGTTGAAGCGAGGACGCAACCGTCTGGTAGGGATGTTGGTCGCCGACCTGACGAATCCTTACACCGTCGAAGTGCTGCAGGGCGTGGAAGCAGCCTGTCACGCGTATGGTTACATGCCGCTGATCTGCCACGCCGCGAACGAGGTCGATCTGGAGCGGCGATACCTGCAATTGTTGAGCACGTATCGCGTGGAAGGCGTGATTGTGAATGCGCTCGGCGTGAAGGAAGAAACGCTGGAAACGCTCACCCGTGGCGGCGTGCCGGTGGTGCTGGTGGACCGCTCGGTCGAGGGTCTCGTCACCGATATGGTTGGGCTCGACAACACCGAAGCGGTGCGGATGGCGATCCATCATCTGGCGAACCAGGGTTTCGATGAACTGCTGTTTATCGTGCAGCCGTACGCGCAGGTCAGCTCGCGACGCGTGCGCGAAGCGGCATTTCGTGACACTATCGGCGCGCTCGGGGTGTCGGGCGTGTCGGGGGCTACGATCGTGCTCGATCTGGATAATGACGAAACCCTTGCTGAAATCGATGCACGCATCGACGCTGCGCAACGGCTGAATCGCCGCATAGCGCTGTTCGCGGCGAACGCGCCGGTTGCGTTGCGGGTCGCGCTGCATCTGAAGGAGCTTCATGGCGCCGAGTGGCAGCAGCGGGCGGCGCTGATGAGTATCGATGACTCCGAGTGGGCCGAGCTAGCCGGCATGACGACCGTGCGGCAGCCGACCTATACCATAGGCGAGCGCGCCGTCGAATTCCTGCATGAACGCATTGAAGGCGCGGTTGTGGCGGCGCGGGAATGCCTGCTGCCGGGCGAGCTGATCGTGCGGGCATCGACGTCGGCATCGGCATCGGCATTGAAATCAACATCAACGAACCATCGCGGCATAGAGTTTTGAGGAAATTTAATTAATGGTAAGTGCCTTGACGCTGGTCTGTATCACTATCGCGACGCTGCTGATTGCCGCGTTGCCTATCTGGCTGTATCGGAAGACGAAACCCCGGTTTGGTTTCGAGCGGCGTGACGTGATTGTCGGGATCGCAGTCTTCGCACTGTTTTCGATGGTGATCGAACGCGGCCTCCACGGGCTCGTGCTGAGCAACGCGACCACGGTCGGCCTGCTGCTGAATCCGGCCATTTTCGTGATCTACGGTGCGCTTGCGACGGGTATCTGCGAGGAAGTCGGGCGCTACGCCGGCATGAAATGGCTGATCAAGCGCAATCCCGCTTCATTGCAACGGCCGGGCACGGCGCTGGGTTACGGAATTGGCCACGGCGGCGCGGAGGCGTGGCTCGTTGGCGTGCTGGTCCAACTGCAGTGGATCCTTTACGCGCTGCTCGCTGACCGCGGCATGCTCGATCAATATTTTACGAGCGTCCCGGCTGAGTCGCTGCTGCGGCTGCACGCGGTGCTCGGCAGTCTCGCGCCGGAAACTGCCGCGATGTTCCTGGTCGAGCGCGCGGCTGCGTTTGTGTTCCAGGTGGGATTGTCGGTGGCAATGTGGCACATGCTGCGCGAGCGTTTCCGTTTCACGCTGCCGTTCATGATCATTGCGCACGCGCTGATCGCGTTGCCGGTGGCGCTGTATCAGGCGCGCTTGATTCCGCTGCTCGCCGCCGATGCCGTGTATCTCGTGTTCGGGTTGATCGTGATGCGTGCGCTGCGGCGTTATTTCCTGGGCGTGGCGGCAGATGCGAGTAGGGCAACGCGCGTGGCACGTGAAAAGGCCGGAGACTGAGATGGACGACGAATATCAATACGAGTGCCCGAGCGCCGATATCGAATTGCTGGCCCGTGTGGTCAGCGACCTGTTCCCTGAGCAGACGCAATTTGCCGAGCGTCCCGGCGACGATGGCCAGCTTTCGCTCGTGATTCATTACGTGGCAATGCGCTTTGGTGCAGCGGCACGCCGCATTGCCATCGATATCCGCTTCGATCCCGCTGCACTCGCGCGTTACCGGGCGATGCCGCCACGCCTGCACGCGCGCAGTTACGCAGTGCTGCGTGCTTACGTGGAAGCCACGCTCGGTTCGCTCGAGGAGATGTACGCAGCAGGGGAGACCGTGCCGCGCACGGTGGAGATCGATATCGGCGAGGATTTTGCTTGAATACGAGTTTGCTGGGCGCTGTTTCAGTTTCTACGTAGCGCGCTTATAAACCTTCGCGAAACGCGCCGCCTTGACTACGCCGTAGTCGCCCGGCGCGTATTGCGTGACCCAGTCGCCAGCTTCGCCGTGAAGCACATCGCCGGCTTCAGACCGCGCGATTGAAAACGCTTCGTGCATCTGCTTCGCGAGAACCGCAACCGGCACGTTCCGGTACGCCCCGGCATGGCCATGCGTGAGCCCGTCGTGCGCGACATACTTTGCATCGAAGCGATCCCGCGATACGACCCAGCGTTCGCCGGTAGCGCCCGTGATCAACGCGTCGCCGGGCGCATAGCGGTTCGGACCTTCCAGGCTCATCAGCGAGCCCGGTTCCTCTGCAAACTGGACCGCGACGGTTTCGTCCTTCACCACGCGATGCGCAGCGAGGTCGGTGGTGAGGTCGAGTTGGGTCAGTGTGATGGCTGTCATACGGATGTAATGAGAAATAATGAAAACGCCGAAACGATAATAATCCGCGATCGTAACGCCAAATGTAACGCCAAATGCGAAAGCGCTCGCATCGAAACCACGATGCGAGCGTTTTTTTCACGGCTCACGGGCAGAATCCCCGGGAAGTTCAGCCTTCAGATCAGGCCGATGCGCGAAGCTTAGGGCTTGGTGGTCGAAGCACCGTCTGCCGCAGCCGCCGCCGGCGCCTTGCGATGCGGCGCGCGGCCTTTATGCGTACCCGGCTTGCCCGACTGGTGGAAGCTTGCGTCGGCGAGTTTCTTCTGCTCAGGTGACATGCTTGCGTACAGCGGCTCGAAGGCGTCGACCAGATGCTTCGTGCCGTCCGCGTGCGCTTGCGTGATCTGCTCGTACTGCTTCATGTCGTCGAGCGCGGTCGTGTTGTCGCCCAGCGCCATGCGTTGACGGTACAGATCACCCATCGTGTGGCCATTGTCGCGCATCACGTCGGCGAACTTGTTCCATTGCTCGTCCTGGGCAGCGGTGATCTTGAGCTTGGCATGCAGTTCTGCAATGCGTTGCTCGACGCGTGCTTCACGCGCCTGGCCGCGTGCCGTATCCGGTGCCGATGCGCCTGCGGGCGCAGCCGGAGCGGACGATTGGGCGAAAGCCGTGGAAAGGGCCAGCGAGGCAGCCAGTGCAACGAATGTTTTTTTCATGGGTGACACCTTGGGTCCATTGAGAAGGGGCAAGCAACACATGCTAAAGGTAACGTGTGTTGTTTGGCCGACGCCGCTATTAATATCACGTTAGCGCGCGGCATTGCTTGCGTTGCCACAACTGCTTACAACCGATACGTCTGCGAAAAAAACGCAATGACCGGGCAAGCCGGGTTCGCCAAGGGTAGGAGTTTAACCAACGAGCACGGGCAGCCGTAGATTGATGCGCCCGTGTTTTAATGGCTGCGTTGCTTCATGCTTTTGTCACGAGCGTGAAGTTTTGCATGACTTCGTGCCGTACTCTCGCTGTAAATAAAATTAACTAAAGGACCACGCCTTATGCGACCGCCGCGCCTTGATCAGCTCGACGACATCGACCGGAACCTCGTTGCGTCTTTGCAGGTGAACGCCCGTGAAAGCGTGTCCGAACTTGCGCGTCAACTCGGCATTGCGCGCACGACAGTGATCGCCCGGCTCGCGCGGCTTGAGAAGACTGGCGTGATAGCGGGATACGGCGTACGGCTGGGACAAGACGTGCTCGACGCCAGCATCCAGGCTTATGTAGGCATCAAACTGGCGCCGAAATATGGCCGCGATGTGCAAAAGCGCTTCGCCAGGATGCCCGAGATGCAACTGCTCTGCGCAGTGAGCGGGGAGTTCGATTATGTTGCGTGGCTGCGGGCGGATTCCCCCGACCGGCTGAACGATCTTCTCGATGAAATCGGCGGCCTGGAAGGTGTTGAACGCACGACGACATCGATCATTCTTGCCCGCAAAGTGGATCGCGGCGGCCTGGGTTAAGAGCGATTTGCGACAATTTGTCTTATGGTTTCGTCAAAACGTCGAAATTGCTAGTCGATTCGCATCATTTTGTGTCTTTTATCAATATTCATGCGCTCCTAAACTGGAGGTTGGAGATTTGCCTCTCGACCGCCCACCAAGGAGATAAACATGAAAATAGCCCTCATCGGCGCCGGCCTGATTGGCCAGAGCATCGCTCAATTGCTGCGTGAAACCGGCGACTACGAGGTCGTCGTTTTCGACCGCGATGCTCACGCACTCGACTTGCTTGAAGCACAGGGTATCCCTACCCGCCGTGTTGATTCCGCCGATGCACACGCATTGCGTCTCGCGCTGCTTGGCTTCGACGCACTCCTTAACGCAATGCCGTATTACCTCGCCGTGAGCGTCGCAACAGCGGCGAAAGCAGCCGGCGTCCATTACTTCGACCTGACCGAAGACGTGCGGGCAACGCACGCGATCCGCGAGATCGCCAATCATTCCAGCCACGCCTTCATGCCGCAATGCGGTTTGGCGCCGGGGTTTATCGGTATCGTGGCGCACGACCTGGCGAAGCGTTTTGCCGAAGTTCGCGAGGTCAAGATGCGGGTGGGCGCGTTGCCTGAGTTTCCGACCAACGCGTTGAAATACAACCTGACCTGGAGCATCGATGGCCTGATCAACGAGTATTGCCAACCGTGCGAGGCTATCCGCGATGGCAGTACGCAATGGGTGCAGCCGCTGGAAGGACTGGAACATTTTTCGCTCGATGGCACCGAGTACGAAGCGTTCAATACATCGGGCGGACTCGGTACGTTATGCGAAACGCTGGCCGGCAAGGTGGAAACGCTGGATTACAAGTCGGTGCGTTATCCCGGGCATCGCGAACTGATGAAGTTCCTGCTCGACGACCTGCGCATGTCGAGTGACCGTGATGGATTGAAGGCAATGTTCCGGCGCGCCATTCCGGCTACGGCGCAGGACGTCGTGCTGGTATTCGTCACAGCGACCGGGATGCGCGAGGGCCGTCTCGTGCAGGATGTATTCACGCGCAAGATCTTCGCGAAGAACGTGTGTGATGTGCCAATGAGCGCGATTCAGATCACGACCGCTGGCGCGATCTGCGCGGAACTCGATCTGTTCCGCGAAGGCGTGTTGCCGCAAAGCGGCTTTATCCGTCAGGAGCAGGTGCCCCTCGAAGCGTTCCTGGCGAACCGGTTCGGGCAGTTGTATGAAGGCGCGAGTTCGCTCAGCGTTGTCCGGCAATTGCAGGCTGCCTGAGGTTTCGCTCGCACTGACGCCCCGCGCGGATGGTTTCAAGCGGGGCGCGCAGGCCGGCAGATCAATTTCTTCCGTATCGATTCATCAGCGGCGTCGACGTAATGCCATGCAGGATTACCGACGCCGCGATCACGCCCAGCACCAGCGGAGCGAGCGGTTCAGCCACGCTGTGAGGCGCATGCTCCAGTGCGTACAGCAGGTAATAAAACGAACCAACGCCGCGAATCCCGAACCAGCTGGTGAGCAAGCGCTGCGAGCCCGTCGCCGATGACCCCAGCAACGAAGCCTGCACCGACACCGGCCGCGCCACCAAAAACAGCAGGCCGACGACCGCGGCGCCTTGCCATGTAAACAGCTTGTCCCAGACATTGGCGAGCACGCTGCCCACCATCAGCATGACCGCGACTTCCGCGATCCGTTCGAGTTCTATCGTGAAGCCGAGTACGCGTTCCGCGACAAACGCATGCGCGCGATCCGGATCGGAGGCGGTAGCACCAACATCTTCTGCATCGATAATGCCAAGCGCCTCATGCGCCGACTTGTCGCCGCTGGCCTTCTGTTCGACGCGCCGCATCGCCAAGCCCGCCGCGAATACGGCAAGGAACGCATACGTGTGGATCAATTCGGCGACGCCGTACGAAAGCGCGATCAAGCCCAGCGCATAAAACCCCTCAGGTCCGAGCGCCAGCGCATGGCGGCTGCGCAGCCACGCAATCAGCCTCACCGCGAGGTCTCCAAGCAGCCAGCCAACGGCCAACGCACCCGCGACACCCCAGAGGGCATCGCCGGCAAAATGCCAACTGAGCGCTTGCTGCGGAGACGCCTCATAGTTACAGACCGCAATGCCCAGCAACGCAAACGGCAGAGCGATGCCGTCGTTCAAACCTCCTTCGCCGGTGAGCGAAAAGCGCAACAGGTCGATATCGCCGGGAACCTGCACTTGAACGTCATGGGCGAGCACGGGGTCGGTCGGGGCGAGCATCGCGGCAATGAGCAGCGCGGGTCCCCAATTCATGTGCAGCAGATAGACGCATGCCAGCGTCATGATGGCGACGGTTGCGACCATCGCGAACAAGCCGAGGCGCACGGGCAAGAGCCAGATGCGGTCGGTGGGCGGCACGCGCAGGCGCAAGCCGATCGCGAACAGCGACACGAGCATGGCGACTTCGGTAATCCGGCGCAGCAGGGTGGCGTCGCCCAGAAGGTCGATCTTGAGCAATCCGATGCCAAACGGACCCAGCCCAAAACCGATGGCGAGATACACCATGGCGCTGCTGATCGGCAGTTGTTTGAACGTCGAACTGGCAAGCCCCATGAAAATGAGAACACCGCCAACGACGAGAAACCATATCGTTTCGGTCATGAGAGCCTGAGTAGAATGCAGCGTACGCGGATAAGAGCAACGGGCGTGCCACCTGCGCCGTCGCGATGTGCCGCATGCAATACGTACTAGATGAATACGTTTCGCCGCTTGAAACGCACGGAGCTTTTATTCGTGCACCAGCACGCCGCGCAAGCCCGGGGCTCGGGCACAATGATGCGCCTGCGGAGCGCCCGCTTGATGGATAAAGCTATCGTCGACACGGTGCAAACGGCCGGCTGGGTAAATGGGTAAATAAGTCGCGCGCATCCGCTTGCCCACACGCCGGCTCGCCGGTACTCCGCGCGCCAAACGAACTGTCCAGATCATCGTGAAACGTAAAATGCCCGCGCTGAATGCGCTCAAAGCCTTCGAGGCGGCCGGTACCACCGGCAGCTTCACTCGCGCAGCCGAGTTGCTGAACGTCACGCAAAGCGCGGTCAGCCGGCAGGTCCGTCAGCTCGAGGAGCAGCTCGGCGAGACGCTGTTTTCCCGCCGTCATCAGCACCTCGTCCTCACGCCGAGCGGTCGCGTGTTATTGCGTGCGTTGCAGCAGTCCTTCGACAAGATCGAACTGACGGTTCGCGCGATCAGTCAAAAAAACGATGTCAACCGCTTGCGCATCAACGTCCCGCCGACCTTTGCCGCGCGCTGGCTGGTGCCGCGCCTCGGGCGTCTGCGTGAAGCATTTCCGCAACTCGACCTGAGCATCACGACGCGCGTGGACGATGGCATCGCGGATTCGAACCGGCTGGATTGCGCGGTGCGTTTCGGCGATGGCGAATGGAGCAACCTCGAAAGTACCTTGCTGATGCACGAGCGGCATATCGCGGTGGCGTCGCCCGCGTTGCTGGATCGCGCGGGCGCGGATACGCCGGTGGACCTGAACCGCTTCACCTTGCTGCATGTTTTGTCGGGCGAAGATCAGCGGTATCTGACCTGGCAACACTGGCTGGGCGCTGCGCGTATTGAAGGCGTGCACACGGACAACGGCCACGAATTCGACCTGCTCGATTTATCGATACAAGCGGCCATTGACGGCATGGGCATCACCATTGCCGATCGTCACATGATCGCGGCCGAACTGGCGTCCGGGCAATTGCGGCAGGTGCTGGATGTGGAGATAGAAGGGCGGCAATCGTACTGGCTAGTGGTGCGTCCCGAGCAACGTGCAAGCGGGACGCATCGGCTTTTCCAGCAGTGGCTTCAGACTGAAGCGGCGGCCAGCGCTTCGCGTTGAACGAAGGTGGTGGGCGCGGTGGCATCGTCGAGAATCATTTGTGCGCCTTTCTCCGCCACCATCATCACGGGTGCATTGATGTTGCCGGACGTGACGTTCGGGAAAATGGAGGCATCGACAATGCGCAACGCCTCGATACCATGCACGCGTAGGCGGTCATCGACCACGGAGGTCTGCGGGTCCGGGCCCATTGCGCACGATCCGCACAGGTGATAAATCGAGCCGCTGTTCTCGCGGAAATAGTGCAGCATGGCGGCTTCGTCGCCATCGGGTACGACCGATGCACCCGGCAGCGTTTCTTCCACCGTCACCGCGCGCAACGCCGGGGCCTGCATGATCGAGCGGATCAGCCGGCTGCCCTGGATCACTTCATCGATATCCTTTTTCGTCGTCAGATAGTTCGCGTGGATCAACGCAGCGTCGCTGACGTTCGGCGATGCGATCTCGATCGATCCGCGGCTTGTCGGCCGGCACGGATTGAACGCGAGCAGGAAGCCCGGATACGGCTCGGGCGTGAGCTGCGAGCGGTTCGATTTCGGAATCCGGTACGACAACGGATTGAAGTAAAGCTGGAGGTTTGCAAGCGGGCTGGCCGGGTCCGTGCTGAAAAAGCCGCCGGCCTGATTCACGCTCATTGCGAGCGGTCCCTTGCGCGTCAGCAAGTACTGCAGGCCGAGCTTCAGCTTGCCTAACAACGAACCAAAATCGCCGTTCAGGGTAGGCATGTTCGCGCGATAGTAATAGCTCGCGCAAAGGTGATCCTGCAGGTTCTGGCCGACGGCCGGCAACGCATGCACAAGAGGAATCCCGTGGCGTGCAAGCAGTTCCTTCGGTCCGATGCCGGAGAGTTGCAGCAGCTTGGGTGTATCGACTGCGCCCGCGCACAAAATCACTTCTCGTCCGGCGTGGAAAGTCTTCTTGACACCGTTCTGCGATACCTCGACCCCTGTTGCGCGCAGTCCATCGAACAGCACACGCGAAGTCAGCGCGTGATGTTCGATATGCACGTTCGAGCGCTTCAGCGCCGGCTCCAGATACGCCACATTGCTCGACGCACGTTGTCCCTTGTGGGTGTTCACATCGTAGACGCCAACGCCTTCGATCTTCGCGCCGTTGAAGTCGTCGTTGCGCGGAATATTCAGTTGATCGCAGGCATCGAGGAAGTGACGCGTGATCGCGTGAATGCCGCGTTTCATCGACGTCACGTGGATCCGGCCGCTCGCCCCATGCACTTCGGTGTTCCCGGCCTCATGAGTTTCAAGCTTGCGGAAATACGGCAGCACGTCTTTATACGACCAGCCCGCATTGCCTGCAGCCGCCCAGTCGTCGAAATCGCGGGGCGCGCCACGCACGTAGATCATCGCGTTGATGGAGCCGGAACCGCCTTGCACCTTGCCGCGCGGCGCATAGATTTTCCGGTCCGCCAACTCTGCTTCCGGCTCGGTGTAATACATCCAGTTGCAGCCCGGATCGTAGTAGGTCTTGGCAAACCCGACCGGAATCTTGAACCAGAACGAGTCGGCCTTGCCGCCTGCTTCGAGCACGAGCACGGAGTATTGTCCCGACGCTGACAGCCGCTCGGCGAGAATGCAGCCGGCCGATCCCGCGCCGACGATGATGTAGTCGTAATTCATGTTGTGTACTCGGCCTCAGCCTTTGGCCGGAGAGGAATCCCGGACATCGGCAGGCTTTGACGCCATCTGCAGGTGCAGACGATCGCCGGTGTAAGGAGAATGGGCACGTACCACATCCATGTTCAATTCCACGCCGAGTCCCGGCGCCTTCGACGGCACGATATAACCGTCTTCCCATTGAATCGGCGTCTTGAGTATCTCGGCATGAAAGCCGTCCCAGGTGCCGATGCTTTCCTGGATCAGGAAGTTGGGCGTGCAGGCGGCGAGCTGGATGCTGGCGGCCGCGCCGATGGGACCGTTGTACAAATGCGGGGCGATCTGCGCGTAATAAACTTCGGCGAGGGCCGCGATTTTCTTGCCTTCGAGCAAGCCGCCGCAGCGCGCCACGTTCAATTGCAAAATGGACGCCGCGCCCGCTTGCAGCAGCTTGAAAAATTCATACTTGGTCGTGAGCCGCTCACCGGCAGCAATAGGGATGCTGGTGTGCCGGGAGACCTGCGCCATGGCGTCTTCCTGACCGGGCGGGACGGGCTCTTCGAACCACAGCGGGTCGTACTTCTCGAGACGTTGCGCAAGACGGATAGCAGACGAGGGAACCATCTGCCCGTGCGTGCCGAACAGCAGGTCGCATCGGTTGCCGACAGCTTCGCGGATGCGCTTGCAGAAGGTCTCGCAACGCTCCAGAACCTCGAGCGAAATCTGATGGCCCGAGTACGCGGTGTACGGACCGGCCGGATCGAACTTGACTGCGGTGAAGCCGAGGTCCGCATTGCGTACGGCACATCCAGCGGCGAGGTCGACGTCGTCGTAGTCGTATTCGCCTGCGGCGTTCTTCGGGTAGAGATACGTGTACGAGCGCAGCCGTTCGTTGACGAGTCCGCCCAACAGTTCATACACCGGCTTGTCCGCTGCCTTGCCGATAATGTCCCAGCACGCCATTTCCAGGCCGCTGACTACGCCCATCATCGTGAGATCGGGGCGTTGCGTGAAACCGCTCGAATACGCTTCGCGGAAAAAGCGCTCCACGTGATGCGGATCGTGGTCTTGCAGATACCGCCCGAACACGTCGTCGATAATGTGCGCCATCGCTTTCGGATGGAACGTCGCCGAATAAATTTCGCCTACACCTTCAATCCCGCAAGCGGTTTTCAGCTTCACGAAGATCCAGTACATGCCGCCCAGGTGTGGCGGCGGTACGGCGACGAAATGCGTTTCGAGAGAGACGATTTTCATTGGAGGGCGTCCTTTGCAACGGTCGTGCGCATACGCTTGAGCGCGAGCGCGGCGATGCCGCCAATCACGCTGATCGCAGCAATGTAGGAGAAGTAAAACTGGTAGCCGAGGAGGCCGGGGAAATGCTCAGTAGTCCAGCCGTTCACGAGCGGCAGGAACACGTCGGGCGAATAACCGATCAGCGAAACGAGGCCAATGGCCAAGCCCGTTATACGAAGCGGAATGCCGCATTGATCAAGCAGCGACCAGTAGAGCCCACGAATGGCGTATGTAAGGATGCCGATCACCAGCACCACGATAGCGATCATCGCAACGCCGGCACGCGGATCGATATGACCGAGCGTAGGCAGCACGACCAGCGCAACCAGGCCGAGCGCCGCAAGAAACAGCGCGCTGGTCAACACGCCGAGCGTGGAGAAACGATCGCCGAGATAACCGCCGCCAATGCCGCCAATCGGGCGCATCCACAGCTTGAGCGTGGTGAGCGTGCCGGCCATGACCACGGTCATCTTGAGGTCGCCGACTTGCAGGTAAGCGGAGAAGCTGTAAGTAGCCCAGAAGATCTGATAACCGCAGAACACAATGGCCGCCATCAGCCAAAGCTGTGGAATGCGCATCAGCGTGAGCAGATCGTTCCACAGCGAATGCGTGTGTTTGAGATCGTCTGCTGCCTGCTGTTTTTCCTGAGCCGTGGCGGGCGGGTCCTTGACCAGCGCCATCAACAAGCCGAGCCCGATACAGACGGCCGAATACAGGTAGACGACATATTTGAAGCCTACGTTGATCGGCAGGCCGTGCTTCTCCGTCGCGGTCGCGAAGATCACCAGCGCGATGGTTGCAAGCAACGCTTCGATCAAGCCGCGTCCGCCGTCGAGCAAGCCGAAGAAGCGGCCTTGTTCGTCGTGCGCGGCGATGGTCTTTACGCGCTTCAGGATGGAAGCCCAGAAGGTCAGGCCCGTCGTCAGTCCCCAGCAACAGAACACGGCGAGCAAAACGGGGAAACTGGGCGCGGTCGAATAAACGAGCCCAAGCCCGCCGGTCGCGATCAACGAAAAGCAGATCAGGAAACGCGGTGCGATGCGGTCGGCAAGCCAGCCGCTCGGCAAATAGCTGATCAGGAAGACGGTGCCGAGTATCGAATACAAATAACCAAGCTGGCTATTGTCGATATGAAAAAACTCGAGCATTGGCGTCTGGTAGACCTGACGCAAATACAGCAGCGGATAGATCGCGCCCGCGGCAATCACCAGCAGCATGAGCTGGATGTATCGCTGCGCGCGGGTTGTATCTGCTATTGGCGGTGTAATGCCGGTCAAGGTTTTTTCCACAATAAGTCTCCTTCGGCTGTTCAAATCTGAACGCCGTTTTTATAAATGCTCGAATAAATGTTGATCGATTAAAAGCGCAATGAGGCTCAATACTTCATGACGACAAGACGCGTCTGCGTGAATTCGAGCATGCCGTGCTTGCCGTCATCGCCGCCGAGGCCCGAGCGTTTCCAGCCGGCGTGAAAGCCCTGGTATGGATCAGCGGGCGTGCGGTTCACGTACAGTTCGCCGGCTTCAATTTCGTTGGCGACGCGCATCGCGGTGCGATAGTTCTCGGTGTACAGAACCGACGACAAGCCGTACTGATGGTCGTTCGCCATCGCGAGGGCGTCGTCGAGCGTGTTGTACGAGATCACCGGCAGCACGGGCCCAAAGATTTCTTCGCGGACAATTTCCATGTCGTGGCGGCAATTGATCAGCAGCGTTGCCGGATAGAAATAGCCGGGACCTTCGGGCAACACGCCGCCCGTCGCGATCGTCGCGCCTTCGGCGACAGCACGTTCGACCATCGCATGAACGTTGAGCTGCGCCGAGCGGCTGACGAGCGGACCCATCTTCGATGCATCCTGCGAGCGGTCGCCGAAGCTGACCGCATGCATCTTCGCGCGCAGCAATTCGACGAAATGGTCGTGCACGCTGGCGTGCACATAGACGCGCTCCATTGCCGTACACAATTGCCCGCAATGCGTGGTCTTCGATGCCACGATAGCGCTCGCTGCCGCTTCAAGATCGGCGTCGGGCTCGATGATCGCCGGCGCCTTGCCGCCGAGTTCCAGCGAAGGCTTGGCAATATTCGCCTTGCAATAATCGAGCACGATGCGCCCGGCGCCCACGCTGCCGGTGAGCGTAATCATGCCGACTGAGGGATGCGTGCAGACGACACCGGCGGTAGCGTGGTCCATCGCGAGCACGTTGAAGACGCCCGCAGGCAGGCCGGCTTGAAGCGCCGCTTCGGCGATCTCGAATGCCGAAGCCGGCGTGTTATTGCTCGGCCGCACGACGACGGTGTTCCCGGTGATCAGCGCGGGCGCGATCTTGCGCAGCAGGGTATACACCGGGTAGTTGAACGGAATCAGGCAGGCCACTACGCCGATCGGTTCGCGATGCAGAACAAGGTTTTCGTTCGGCGTATCGCTGGGAATGACTTCGCCTTCAATCCGGCGCGCCCATTCCGCGTGATATCGCGTGATGTCGGCGGCATAGCGGGCTTCGTTCTCCGAATCGGCCACGCTCTTGCCCGACTCCAGCGCAAGCGCTGCACCAATCTGCGGGGCGCGCTCAACGAGGGCATTGGCGAAACGGCGCAGATGTTCTCCGCGTTCAATCGCCGTCAGGGCGCGCCACTTTTTCTGTGCACGCGATGCGGCTTCGACCGCACGCAGCGCGTCGTCGTGCGAAGCGAGCGTGACGCGCGCGATATTGGCCGAGGTAGCGGGATTGTTGACGTCGGAGAAAGAATCGGATTGCGACTCGACGAAACGGCCATCAATGAAATTAAGGTAGGTGCGCATCGTGATTGCCAGGAAAGTTGAAGCGCCGCAGTGATCCGCGACGTGAGTGGCGGTAGTTTTATCGGGCGTGACACTCGGCCACAAGCGATTAAAACTCGACCCGCCCATGCGGAAAACGCACTGAGAGGCGGGTGCTTTCATGCAGCGCGATCGACTATGACGAGCTACCATGCGAAAACGCGGCATTCGTCCATTGATCCGGCAAGATTATTCATTGGGAGGTTCGCATGGCACAGCACTTCGACGCTATCGTGATCGGCACAGGACAAGGCGGCGGCCCGCTCGCCGTCAAGCTCGCCGAGAACGGCCGGCGGACCGCCGTGATCGAACGGCATTTGTTCGGCGGCACGTGCGTGAACGTGGGCTGCACGCCGACCAAGACCTACGTGGCGAGCGCGCGTGCGGCGCATGTCGTGCGTCATGCCGGCGACTACGGGGTGATCGTGGAAGGCGAGGTGCGGGTCGACCTGGCGCGAGTGAAGGCGCGTAAGGATGGGGTGATTGCAGAGTCGCGCAACGGCGTGGAGAAGTGGTTGCGCAGCACGCCGAACGTGGTGGTCTTCAATGGCCACGGCCGTTTTACAGGCGCGCATTCGATCAGCGTGACGGGGCCCGGCGGCGAGCAACAGGAACTCGACGCGGACGCTATCTTCATCAATACCGGCACGCGTGCAACCGTGCCGGAGATCGAAGGGCTGGCCAGTGTTTCACATCTTACGAATTCGACTATCCTCGAATTGACCGAGTTGCCGGAGCATCTGGCAATAGTCGGCGGAAGTTATATTGCGCTGGAATTCGCGCAGATGTTCCGTCGATTCGGCAGCCGCGTGACGGTGCTCGTTAGGGGCGACCGCGTGCTGGCACGTGAGGACAAGGACTTCGCGGTTCAGATCCAGAAGGTCATGTTGCGGGAAGGCGTGGAATTCTTGTTCAACACCGAAGCGTCGAAACTCGAGCCGGCAGGCAAGGGGATTCGGATCACGCTGAAGGACCCGGCGCAGGATCAGACAAGCATCGAAGCGTCGCATTTGCTGTTTGCGACCGGACGCACGCCGAACACGGATGACCTCGGGCTGGAGCAGGCTGGCATCGCGTTGAACAAGCACGGTCTGATCGATGTGGATGGCCAGCTTCGCACTCAGACGAAGGGCGTCTGGGCGCTGGGTGACGTCAACGGTCGCGGCGCGTTCACCCATACGTCGTACAACGATTATGAAATCATTGCGTCGAACGTGGTGGACGGCGAGGCGCGCAGCGTCGATTCGCGCATCATGTGCTACGCCGTTTTCGTTGATCCGCCGTTTGCGCGCGTGGGCATGAGCGAAACGGAAGTACGCAAGGACGGCCGGCCTGCATTGATCGCCACCCTGCCGATGTCACGCGTCGGCCGGGCTCGCGAACGCGGCGAGACAGATGGCTTCATGAAAGTACTGGTCGATGCCGAAACGAAGAAGATCCTCGGCGCGGCCATGTTGGGGATTGAGGCCGACGAAGCCATCCATACGTTCATCGACATCATGAATGCCGACGCGCCGTACATCACGTTGCAACGCGCGATGCATATTCATCCGACCGTCAGCGAGCTGATTCCTACGCTGCTCGGCATGCTTGAGCCGTTGAAGTAAATCAGCCGCGGCGCTGCCTGATGCGTTCAGCGATGACCGGACTCTGAAGTGATTGCTCGTAAGCGCTTCTGTCGGCCCTGAGCGTGGGATCGTTATTGGCAATAGCGTTCAGTTGACGCTTCATTGAACGCACGGCATTCGGTACGCAAGCGCGAAGCGCATCGATGTATTCCGCCGTGCGCGAACTCAGTTGCGCGGGTTGCACAAGCTCGGTCAGGAAGCCGATGCGCAGCATCTCAGCAGCATCCAATGTCATGCCCGTAAGAAAGAGCCGCTTCGCTTGAGCGACACCTAACTCACGAACGTATCGACGCATGCCGTCGGGGTAATAGTGCAAGCCGATTCGCGCAGCCGGCATGAACATGCGCGTGCGCTCTACGCCTATGCGCACATCGCAGCAGAGCGCAAGATCCGTTGCCCCGCCATAGACGCTGCCGTTGAGCGCGCAGATCGTGGGCAGCGGGCAGGCTTCGAGCTCGTTCAGGAAGCTTTCAAACGAATCGTCGATATTGCCCGCAGCCAGCTCGGACAACGTATAACCCGAGCTGAACGTAGCCGTGCCGGTCCCTGTGACGACCAACGCTATGGTTGTTTCATCGTTCGCCGCCGATGCAATCGTTTCCCTGAGCCCGGGCAGATCAGCGGGATCAATACGATTATGTTGCTCCACGCGCGTGAGCTGGATAGTGACAACGCCCTCGTGCCGTGAGCAGGAAAAACCTGGGGCCGTGCTGGTATTCGTCATTTTCCTTCGCTCGATCCACTGAGATCCGCTGCGATCCACTCAAGCCGCCGGAGTAGGTTCCTCGCGTTCCTTGCCCTTGGCGGCTTCGTCGTTGGCGGCGGCATCCTTGGTTTCCGGCATTGCCAGCCATACCAGCGCCACGGCCAGCGCGCCGGCTGCAGCCAGCCCAAAGAAGCTTGTGTTTACGCCGAACTTGTCTGCGACGAAACCCGCTATCGCCGTGCTCAATGTTGCACCCACGCCCGCCGCCAGCCCGAAGAATCCAATACACAAGTTGTATCGGCCCTTGCCGCCGGCTACGTCGGCTGCAATCAGCGGCAGCATCACGCCGAACACGGCCGCGCTGATACCGTCGAGCATCTGCACCGGCACCAGCAGGTAAGGGCTGCTCGCGCTGCTCGCAGCCGCGAACAGCAGCGCACGTAATGGCAGCGCCGAGAAACCGATGATCAGCACCGGCCTGCGTCCCCAGCTTTGCGCCTGCCGCCCGACCCACGGCGACAACCCCGCCACGATGAACTGCGGCACGATAATGCACGCCGCGATCACGAGCTGGACGTTGTCGCCCATGTGCGCCGTGACTTCGCCGGCAGCGAGGTTCAGCATGGCGGCGTTCGACAAGTGGAACAGCACCACGCACGCCGCAAAGGTCAGGAGCCGCGGATCGCGCAGCAGATCCCGCAGGCTTTCGGGCCGGTCAGCACCGGCCGCGCTCACCACTCCCGCGATGCTCGCGCCCGCTTTCGCCGCGGCCTTTTTGATGCGCGGTACAACCGGCGCCATCTCGTGATGAATCATGTTCAACGCAATCAGCGCCGGCAACGCCAGCGCCGCCGTCAAGAAGAACACCGATCGCAGGGAGAGATATTCGCCGAACAAACCCATCGCTGCCGCCGTGAGCGCACTGCCGATCGACGCCCAGCGCGCGTTGCGCCCAAGCCGGTTGCCGAGATCGGCGCGCGAAACCAGCGCGAGCGAGATCGCGGCCATGGCCGGCACGAGCATGCAGCTCGCAAACCCGTGCAGCACTTCGGCCGCGAACACGACCGTAAACGTGGGGCTCGCGCCAAGCAGCAACGCACTCACGATGATCGCGATGATGGCCGCGGCCGCCGCGCCTTTCTTGTTGCGCAACGCATCGACGAGCGCGCCGGCGGGCAACTGGCTCGCCATCGCGCTGATCGTGCCGACGCTCAGCATCAGCCCGATCTCGCCTTGCGTCCATTTGTTCGCGGCGAGATAAGAGGCGATAAACGGCCCAAAGCCGGTCTGCACATTCGCGACAAAGAAGTTCAGCCAATCGAGCGCGCGCAGACTTCGTGCAATTCCCATAGCTCAGATCGTCCTCATTGTTTCGAGGGGCGCGCAACGGCCGCCGCACCGGCTTTCACGCCTGACGCCGGGCCAGAGGCAGCAGCCGCAACCGGAGGCGTAGCCGAAGCCGGAGCCGTTGAAGCTGAAGCCGAAGCGGGCTCCGGCGATTCGGCGGGTTCCGGTGGCGGGACGACGGGCGAAATGATCTTGATCGGCTGATCGGGCGAGTAAGTTGGAGCGGCTTTGATCTGTGCGTCGGTGAAATCCAGTTGCAATTGCATTACCTTGTTGCGCGAGACCACGTGCAGGTCGGGCCAGTTGGCGGCGACTTGACGTTTGTCGGCGGCGAGGGAATCGGAGAGATCGATCACGAGTGCCTGAGGCTGCGCCTGCGAATCGACCAGCACGTCGACGACGCGGCCCATCCGCGCGCCGCTTTTCTGCGACACATTGGAGTCGATGAGCTGAGCGAGCGTCGGCGCAATGTCATTGACCGAACCGGGTCTCGCCGATGCTTCCTGGGCCTTCGCTTTCGCCGCGTTCGACGCTGGATTGCTGCCAGGCGCCGGAATCGGAACCGCGAATGTGATGGGCGCTTTTTTCGTGGCCGGATTGAACCGGAACGCGGTCCACGGGAACGTCACCTTGCGGTCCCCGATACCCAGAAAACCCGCCAGGTTCACGATCATGATCTTCGGTTTGCCGCTGGCATCGACATACATGTCGACCGCGCGGCCGATCACCTTGCCGTCCGGGCGCTGGATCTCGCTGTCGAGCAAACCGCGGATCTGCTCGTGTTGCATGATGCGCGTGGTGAGCAATGGCGGCGGCACAGGCGGCGCTTTTTCTTCGACGGGCGGCGGCGGGGGCGGCGGCGGTTTTTTCGGCACGACCACTCGCCGTTTGGGCGCGGGGCGCGGCGCTTTCGGTTCGACGGGAGGCTGCGTGACGACCGGCGTCGATGCCGGCTCCTCCGGCTCCACGACTTCCGGCTCGGCGGGCGGTTGCGGCGTCGACAAGTCGACGATCGGCGCGGGCGCCTGATGCGGGAACAGGCTGCATCCCGACATGACCGCCACGACGAGGAGGATCGCAAGCGCCCGGGCCACTGTTCGCCAGTGCCATTCGTACGCTCGAAGCGGGAAACCGCCACTCATCACAAGAGCTCCATCTTGCAGGATCGCCTTCACGAGATTCGTGCGCCGTTGCGTGGGGTATCGACGGCGCGTGGATTGAGGGTGAGATGCGATACGGGCCGGCCCGGCGGCTGCGCGTGGTTTGTTCCGTTTCGTCTCATGGGTCCGGCTTCGCTCAAACGCCCGGCGGGCGCGACTTCGCCTCGGTCGCCTGCGCGAGCCGCGCGGCGGTGTCGGGGGCGCCCATCTTCGCGGCGGCGTCGCGCGCGGTGAAACCGTTCGCGTCCTTCGCGTCGGGGTTCGCGCCTTTCTCGATCAGGTACTCCACCATCTCCATCCGGTTGAACATGGCCGCGATCATCAACGCGGTGCGTCCATCCGGCGATGAGCCTTCCACGTCCGCGCCGTGTTCCAGCAATGCCTCGATAACCGGTTTGTAGCCCTTGAACGCCGCGCCCGCGATAGGCGTCTGGCCGTTGTCGTTACGCAGGTTCGGGTCTGCCTTGTGTTCGAGCAGCACGCGCACTGCATCAGCGTGACCGTGGTAGCTCGCGAGCATGACAAGCGTGTCGCCCTTGTCGTTGCGCAGGTTCGGCGGCAGGCCTTTATGCAACAAGGTGTCGAGCATGGCGGCGTCGCCGCGGCGGGCTACGTCGAAGACTTCGCTCGCGAAATCGATGAGTTCGTCGCTCAAGGGTTGCGGGCCTTGACCGGGAATGCCTGCGGGTGAATCGGGTTGCATGGGAGGCTCCATTGGGATTGCATGGACGGATGCGGCGCGGCCGCTTTTCGATACCGGGGCAGCAGGCGGGCGATGGCCGTTGATACTGCCTTTAACGTTCGACCATCATCCGGTCAGCTTTCGACGTCCGGCGGTATCGTTTAACCGGGTCGGGCAGCGGTCCTAGCGTCGTTCATGGTTTCAGCAGTTTCTATCAGTGCGTCAGGATACACAGGTTTGGCAGCAGGCCGCACCGGGATAGCAGGAATCGCGCCTTGGTCCGGCCGACTTGCCTTACCGTCCTTTTCAACGCGCCCTGATAATGCGTTTGGAGCGTCATTCTAAAGGGTGCGTGTTCATTGGCCTGCGTTCTTGAGCGACGTTGATGGTCAGTGAGGGGATTGTCGGCGTTCACGGCGGCGTTGCTTGTTCCTCGTTGCGGCCTTTTTACACCGCTTCTCCGGCGGTTCGTCCGGGCTCCCGGCATTGGTGTTTTCCTCGTGGTCAGTCAAGAACGCGATCGGAGGCGCTTCGCTTGACCTGTGTCTATCGCGCGCTTACGCTCGCCAGCACTTCAACTGGAACGCACCGTGAACCCCAATAACGCCGATCACCCCGACACGCTGCGTCGAATCGCACCCGCCGCCGAACGCAATCGCGGACCCATCCTCGATGTCCTGAGCCGTGTCCTGCCCAAGACCGGCGTCGTCCTCGAAATTGCGAGCGGCACGGGGCAGCATGCCGTCCACTTTGCTGCTGCGCTGCCGGGTGTCACGTGGCAACCGAGCGATCCTGACGCGGCTTCGCGCGCCTCCATCGACGCATGGCGCCAGCACGTTTCACTCTCCAACCTCAACGCGCCGATCGCCCTGGATGTCCGCTCGGCCCCGTGGCCCGTGCAGGATTCCCTTGCGGCAATCGCGTGCATCAACATGATTCATATCGCGCCGTGGGAGGCCGCCGAAGCGCTGTTCCAGGGAGCCGGCGAGCACCTGGGAAGCGCCGGCGTGCTCTTCTTGTATGGACCTTACAAGCGCGACGGGGCGCATACCGCCCCGAGCAACGAAGCCTTCGACAACCAGCTTCGCGGCACCAATCCCGCATGGGGAATTCGAAACATGGAAGACGTGGTGGCGCTCGGGCGCAAGGCAGACCTGTGGATGGAAGAAGCCGTACCCATGCCCGCGAACAACTTTTGCCTCATATTTCGGCGCACTGGAATTTGACGGGAGTGAGGCGGGCAGATCCGGCGCAGCGCGCGTTCGTTCAAGACCGGGCCTTTTGGTTTCGTATCGGCTGGACGGAAAGCGCAGCGGTCACTGCAAGCAGGGCGCAAAATCCTCGTAGGAATATTGTCCGGCCTGGTGGCGAAGTGCCGCAAAAACGCGGGCGCACCGCCTGCGCACGCCCGTCCAGCCCACTTCCGGCGTCGCCCGCCACCCCGTGTCGCGCCTCATTTGCCGTCTGGCGTGTAGACTGCGGTAGGCCTTTGGTTGCACTGTTTCCTCAAAGCACTTTTTTCGTCTGTTTTCTTGCCGATTCCCTCAAGCGGAGGCATCGTACATGCATGTAGCGCTGCAACAGGACGTCGCCCCGAGCGAACTTCCGTCCCAACAGTCTCAACCCGCGCCACGCGATCTGCGTCGTGTCGATATTCACCCGGATCACTGGTATCCCGTCGCCTGGTCGCGGGAAGTAAAACGCGGCAAGGCGCACGGCGTTCGTTTCGCCGGCGACCCTGTCGTGCTCGTCCGCACCGAAAGCGACAAAGTGTTCGCGCTGGAAGACCGCTGCGCGCATCGACAGGTACCGCTGCACGCCGGCGTGGTCGACGGCGAATCCATTCGATGCTGTTATCACGGCTGGACCTACGACTGCACCGGCCGTTGTATCGACGTCCCGTATCTCGGGCGCGAGCGCCTGCCGAACGGCGTGCGCTCGTATCCGTGCCGCGAAGAAGCCGGGCTGATCTTTATTTTCCCCGGCGACCCGCTGCTCGCCGAGACCACGCCGTTTCCCGCGCTCGGTTCTGTCGGCGATAAAGCCTACAAAACCCGCCGCTTCGGCCGCGAAGTGAAGTGCCACTACAGCTTCATGCACGAGAACCTGATGGACATGAACCATCAGTTCCTGCATCGCAAGCAAATGGGCCAGATGAAGGCGCGTTCAGTCGGGCGCAGCCGTGGCGAGGACTGGGTGGAAGTGAACTACACGTTCGCGCGCGAGGAGGGCAAGCAGCCGATCGGCGAGGCGCTGGTGTTCAGCCAGAAACGCGGCACGAAGCCTGACGACAACAACAAAGACGTCATGACGATCCGCACGGAGTATCCGTACCAGACGCTCAGGATCCGCACCAAGGATCAGACGATGGTGATGGACCTGTGGATCGCGTACGTGCCGCTCGACACCGAGCAGCGCACCAACCGCACGTTTGGCCTGCTGTGCATCCGCCGGCCGAAAATCCCGGGCATTCTCGATGCCGCGTGGCCATTGCTGGTGTGGTTCACGGAGCGTATCTTCAAGGAAGACCGGTGGATTGTGGAGCGCGAGCAGGAAGCGCATGACCGGCAGGGCGCCGATCATAACCATGAGGTTTTCCCGGTCATCCTCGAACTGCGTTCGCTGCTGACTGAATGCGGCGCGCCGGTTCGGGAACCCGCGACGGAACGTCGTGTGCATATGATCCAGCCGATTAGTGATTGATCGCCGAGGACTCGTGCACTCGACAAAATGCCGTAGCACCAACGTCTTGATCAAGACGTCGCAGTCATGAAGTATTAACCAGAAGAGGTCGACCATCATGGAACCCAACTCGACAGAGAACCCGGTCAAACCGGCGGCGGAAGCGCCTCCCGAACAGGACCACTTCGATGCCGCGATCAGCCACGTCGATCAATCCTATGCCTCGGGTGTCATGGCGGCAGGCGCGGCCAAGGGCATTCTCTACAGCGTGATCGAGACGCTGGGCACGCTTATCGGCGACCCGGATTTGCCGGAACATGCACGCTCCGGCTATGAGGCGTTACGAGTGAGCGCGCAAGAACTGCGTTCGAAGATCGACTAAGCGTTTGAGCTTTGATTTCGCTTTGTTTTCGTTTCAACCTCGGGTCCTGCAGCGAGTCCCGGCGACGCATTTTTACGTCGTCTATGTTCCCAAACTGCAGTGGCTCGGGCAATAATGCAAGGTCAACCACGGAGCACATCATGAGCAAGAGCCAGGACGCGAAGAAAACCGAAAAGAAGGTCGCTGTCAAATCGCCGAAAGAAAAGAAGGAAGCCAAGAAAGTGAAAAAGGAGGCGTCCAAGCGGCAGTAACGGAAGGGGTGGTTTGGGAGTGATTCAATCGATGCAAAAGCTGCAAACGGGCGCGTTCAAACGTCCGCTCGTTTGATCTTTATCCGGCTTCGGTTTTCTCTTCCAGATCCTCGACTTCCCGCAGCATGTTTGGTCATTCACGGCCCGCTTTTAGCGGGCCGTTTGCATTGGCGGTTCATGCGCGAGTGAGGGCGTTCCGGACCTCTGGGTGCCTTTTTACGTGGTCATCGTTCAAGGTGTTCTCCGCTTGCAGTGGACGCCGCTATCCTGCGAAACGTGAATCTTCTGTATGATAATGATTCTCAATAACTTGTTTCAATCGGTTTTGTGGATTGAGGCAATACTTCCGCACGCTCTCCATGTCAGATTTGTTCACGTCGGGATCCGTATTGCTCGCGATCGCCGGCGCTCTCGCGTTTTACCTCGCCGCGCCCGGACAGCGTTGGCTGCGTGCCCCGTTGGCGCCGCGGCTTTTTAGAACGATCGCGGCAACATCAAGCATCCTGGCGGTGGTGATCGGCGCAAATGAACTGCATCCCGCTACCTCGCTTGCCATCGTGTTCACGGCGGCCATGGCGTGCCTGACTGCGTGCCCGTTTATCGGCGTCCTCGTGCAGCGGACACGGTTTCGCGGTGCTTCGAGGTGACGTTGAAGACGGCGCGGCGCGAGACGTTATCGCGGGACTGGTTGTCCAAGACGCTGGCGGGAGTGACCGGCGGTTTCGGCCTTGCGATTGTGGCGAGTGGACTGCTCGCCTGCCTGACACCCGGCCCACTCGATGTACAGAACAAATTCCAGGTTGCCATGTGGCTCGTGCCGCCGGTTTGGATCGGCGTGATGAGCGTCAGTTTCGTGTTTCGAAGCGGCCTGCGCGCCTGGACCTGGCTTGGCGCCGCGAACGCGCTCGGCTTCGCGATGCTCGCGCTCGCCCGCCACTTTTTCATTCGATAACCCCATGCGCAGCGACGTCATCCGCGTCTACAAGACGGTTCACACCTGGACGGGCATTGTTGCCGGCCTTGCGCTTTTTATCGCGTTCTATGCCGGTGCGGTGACGATGTTCAAGGACACACTGAACGCGTGGGTCACGCCGCCGGCCGTCCATGCCGAGGTTTTCCCGCTGGCTCAGGCGCCTGCCGTTATCGAGCAGACGCTGGCTGCGCATCCTGCTGCGCGGCGCCAGTTCACCTTGCGGATCGAACCTGCCGGCGCGGCTAGTCTGTCGTGGCGCGAGCGCGGCAAGCCGCAACGTTTCAGCGCCACGCTCGATGCTGGCGGCAAGCTCGAAACGCATGCGCGCGGCGCGTCGAACGCAGCGAGTTTCATCGATGTCCTGCATATGACGGCCGGCATTCCAGGCGGTTTCGATGTCGGCATGGGCGTGATGGCCGTGGTGTCGCTGCTTTACGGGCTTGCGCTGGTATCTGGTGTGATCGTGCTGCTGCCGAGCCTGACCAAGGATCTGTTTGCGTTGCGCGTGGGCAAGAACCTCAAGCGGATGTGGCTCGATGCGCACAACGTCGTGGGCATCCTGAGCTTGCCGTTCCATGTCGTGATGGCGTTATCGGTTGTCGCATTCGGCTTGAGCGACACCATTTTCGCCGTGCAGGATCGTGTGATTTATGGCGGTACGCTCAGCGCCACCGTGACGGCGCAGAACCCGTATTACGCGAGGGCGCCCGTTGTGCCGGATGGCAAAACGACGCTTGTCTCACCGCTGCAAATTGTGGCCGCCGTGAAGCAGCACGCACCGGAATTCGAGCCGGCGGAGTTGAGTTATCGGGGAGCGGGCGAACCGGGCGCGACGGTATTGGTGAGTGGCGACGATCCGCGATATCTGGCGCGTAGTGGAGGATTTGCGTTGCTGGATCCGGTGACCGGGCGCTTTCTGAACGCTCAATTCCTGCCCGGCGCCGCCGATGGAAACGCGTGGTCCGCGGCCACCAGCGCGTTCTTCGCGTTGCACTTCGGCAGTTATGGCGGCGAGCCGATTCAATGGGGATATTTCTTTCTTGGCCTGGCGGGCGCGTTCCTGTTTTATTCGGGCAACCTGCTTTGGATCGAGAGCCGACGGAAGCTCGAACGAGGTACCGATCCGCTGAAGCAACGGTCCGCGACCTACTTCATGGCGGCGCTGACTGTCGGCGTGACGCTGGGTTGCGTGGCGGGGATTTCCGCGACGCTCGCAGCGGGGAAGTTGCTGAATGGCAGCGTGGCGGATTTGCCGGCGTGGCATGCCCGGATTTATTACTCGGTGTTCCTGGCGAGCATTGCGTGGGCGTTTGTGCGAGGCGGAGCGCGCGGATCGGTGGAGCTTTTGGCGCTGACAACGGCGGCGACTTTGCTGGTGCCGCTGGCGTCGGCCATCGGATGGATTTTCCCTTCCACAGGGATGTGGTTTGAGCCTGCGGCCGCCGGCGTGGATGTATGTGCACTGATCGGCGCAGGGTGTTTTGCGTGGATGCTGCGGGCGACCGCGAAGCGGATTGCGACCGGGCGGCAGGACAGCGTATGGGGATATTCCGCTCGCGCGCGGTGAGGCGTTTGCGCATAAAAAACGCGGGACACGGTAACCTGCGTCACGATGTCCCGCGTTTTGTCTTCAACTTACCTCGCAGCCGCGCAAGTCCTTCGTATAACGAACAGATGCGCTATGACCGGCCATTCACCTCCACAAAGACCGGTTCGCAGTCAAACCCGTTTTCAGAAGTCCGCGGTCATCGAGAGCAGCAGCGTACGCGGTCTTCCCTGCGTCAGGTACGCACCGGTCGTCGACGCCCAGTACGCCTTGTTCGTGATGTTCTCCACGGTCGCGCGGAAGGTGGTGACGTGTTTCAGCACGCTCGTTGTATAGCGCGCGCCGAGATCGAAACGGTCCCACGCCGGGATCGACAACTTGTTCTGCGCGTCGAGATACTGGTTGCTCGTGTGGATCCACGCAGCATTGACCGTGACGCCCGGCAGCATCGGCAGATCGTATTCCGCGCCGACGTTGAACAGGTAGCTCGGCACGCCGATAGGACGATAGCCGTCGGTGGCGCCTTCGTTCGTATCGAGTTGCTTGGCGTTGATCATCGTCGCGCCCGCGAGCACACGCACGCCGTGCAACGGTTCGCCATACACCGACAACTCCAGACCGCGGTGACGCTGCGTGCCATTGGTGCCGAACACGTTGGTCGTGCTGTCGGTGTAGGCCGACGGCTGCTCGATCTGGAACGCCGACAACGTCGCACCGAAGTGGTTGGAGTCGTATTTCGCGCCCACTTCGTATTGCTTCGTGCGGTTCGGTGCAAGCGTCTGGCCGACGTTCGCAGCGGTTGAAGGCGCGCTCTGTCCGGCCGCCAGCGACTCGCTGCGGTTCGCAAACAGCGCGATATTGTTCGTCGGCTTCACGACGAGGCCGAAGATCGGGGTCGTGATCGACTGGTCGTACGAAGAAGAGATGGTGTCGGTGCCGACGGTGAAGTTGTTCTGATGCAGTTGCTGATGACGCGCGCCGATCGTGAACAGGACGCGGTCGTTCAGGAAACCGAGCGTGTCGGACACGGCTACGCTGCGCGTCAGGATCTGATCGGCCAGACCCGGATCGGCGAAACTTCCCGCGACAAACCCATTTGCCGCAGGTTCGGGCACGATGCCGCCACCGTACAGGCTTGTCGGGAACGAGCCGCTGAACGCGAACGCTTCACGATCCTCGAGCGTCGTGATCGCGAACCCCGCGCTGACCAAATGGCTGACGGGTCCCGTTGTGAAGTGCCCGCGTACGCCGGCTTCGGCAGACAGCGCGTCGGTGGTGCGCAAGATATCGCCGCGCGTCGCGGTCGTGCCGGTATCGGCGTTGAAGGTGGGCGACGAGTACGTGCCGTCCTCATGCGATCGATGGATACCTCCGCTCACATATGCCGTCCACGCGGGCGCGAAGTCGTATTCGGCTCGCGCGATACCAACCGTGTCTTCGAGCGTGCTTTGTGTCCAGGGCTGGGCAAAATTGTTAGCGGCGGACGGAACGGTCGGGACCGTATCGCCGGTCACGGAAACGGTCGAGCGCCCTTGATCGATATTCTTGCGCTGATAAAGGAAATCGCCATACAAACGCACTTTATCGCCGCGATAGTCAATCGAGACTGCGGTTGAAGTGTTGTGGCGGAACTCATCGTCGATGCTCGTTTCGCCGCCGAGGATCGAGCTGTTCACACGGATGCCGAACTGCCCGTCGCTGCCGAAGCGCCGGCCGACATCGACGTGCGTACCTAGTTGACCCGAACCGCTGCCTTCGACGGTGACGCGCGTAAGCGGCTTGTCGTCCGCGCGTTTCAGTTCCAGGTTGATGCCGCCGCCCACCGCGGAGCCTGTCGGCGACGCGCCGTTCAGGAACGCGTTGGCACCTTTGAATACATCCACCCGTTCCAGCACTTCGGTGGCCACCAGCTGGCGCGGCGTAATTCCGTACAAGCCGTTCAACGAGACGTCGTCCCCGGTCAGTTGAAAGCCGCGAATGACGAAAACTTCCGAGAAGTTGCCGAAGCCGAAAGCCGGACGAACGCCGGGATCGTGGGACAGCAAGTCGCCGATCGAATGCGCCTGCTGATCTTCGATCGCCTTCGACGTGTAGCTCGTCATGCTGAATGGCACATTGATCATTTCCTGATTGCCGAGCACTCCGAACTTTGCACCACGAGCAATCTGGCCGCCATCGTAGGCGGGCGCGAAGTCGCCTGGCAGGGGTTCTTTGGCCGCCTGGACCTTCACGGCGGGCAAGACGTTTTCCGTCGCCTCCGGTGAAGCGGTCTGCGCCCGGGCGGTGGACGTTACGCCGATGGACAGAGGCAGCGCCGCGTAAAGGAACGCGAGGCGAACGGCGTTGGACAGCGGTCGGACGGACGATGAACCGGTAAAAATAGACATGGCGATTGGATAGTTGGCACGCGAAGCGGTTGCGGGTGAGTGCGAGCAGGCAGGTAGCGGCTTATAAGCAGCGGACGATCTTGATCGCACGTTCGTGGCGCCATCAGGCAAGCGATGGCGCCACGAACGATGTTTGGGTCGTTCAGGTCTTGTGGTTGGTAAAAAATTACAGGGAGCTACAGACCGGCTGACAAATTATACACGAATGCGAATCGTTATCATTTGTAATTACACTAATGTTAACGATGCAGGACCGCGGGGAAGTCTTGCTGGGGAAGGCGAGCGATAGGATTTACTCGAATGGCAGGGCGGCACCCTTTAAACCCCGCCCACCCACCGTTCTTCCGACGCCTTCAAGTGCGACCGGATAGCAGCTTGGGCGGCGATCGGGTCCCGCGCTTCCAGCGTCCTCAAGATCCGTTCGTGCTCGGACAGCGCGACGCCCCATGTCGTGATGTTTTCCGCCAGTCCGCTCACCTTGGCGGCGATCGGGTCGTTACGGCCATCGAATAACTCGCCGACCAGCCGGGTCAGCACCGAATTCCCCGCAATTTCAGCCAGGGCGATATGAAACTGCCGGTCCGGTTCCAGCGGCGAGCGTCCTTCCGCGATCAATTCGCGCATCGACTGCACGCTCTTGTGCAGGCGTGCCATTCCGTCCGGCGTGAGCCGCGTGCAAGCCAGCACGATCACGCTTCCTTCAATAGCCGCACGCGCCTGCATCAGCTCGGTAGGGCTCTCACCCATGGAGGTCAGCGGCGGTTCTTCCGTGCTGCCTTCGCAGACATACACGCCCGAGCCCATCCGGATTTCGACCTGACCGCGAATTTCCAATGCAATCAACGCCTCCCGCAACGACGGCCGCGACACGCCCAGCTGCTGCGCGAGCTCGCGCTCCGGCGGTAGGCGCGTTCCCGCCTGGAAACTGCCGAGGCGGATCAGCGAGTTGATCTGATCGGCGATGGTCTGATACAGCCGCCGCGTTTCAACCGGTTTAACAGGTGTTGTCATGGATGTCGGGCGGGGATCGAAGTGTAAGGTGGCTTGACCAATTCCTTTCAGCATCGCTTGATCGGCATGCCGATGAATATAAGGGTAAATACCGCGATTCCAGAGTGGGCCTATCGCCATTATCATTCGCAACAGGTAAGGCCACATGACGAGACGAAAAAATTGGCTTGACCACTTTGGTGCCAGAACGATGATCGGCGCCACCCACGAAATCCGCGACCCCGCCGAGGAGACAACGCCGGTGCAAATGCTCATACGAGTCGACGAGGCCCAGCAATGAACGTGGCAGCCGAACAGGGCTCCCCGCCTGGCGCCCGCTCGCCCGCTGTGACAACTGGTCCGTTGCTGCGCCTGAACAGCGTCGGCAAGCGGTTCCCTGGCGTGATCGCGCTGCAGAACGTCAGCTTTGACGTCCGCGCGGGCGAAGTGCACGCCATTTGCGGTGAAAACGGCGCGGGCAAGTCGACGCTCATGAAGATCGTCAGCGGCCAATATCGGCCGGACGAAGGCGAGATATTTATCGACGGCCGCGAGCATCATTTCGCCTCCACGCTCGAGGCGCAGGCTGCGGGCATCGCGATCATTCATCAGGAATTGAACCTGATCCCGGATTTGTCCATCGCGGAGAATATCTTCCTGGCGCGCGAGCCGAAGCGCGGGATTTTCATCGACCGGGCGCGGCTCGCTACCGATTCCCAGGCAGCGCTCGATCGCATCGGCCTGCAGCTCTTGCCGCGCACGCTGGTTGGATCGCTGTCGGTCGCGCAGCAGCAAATGATCGAGATCGCCAAAGCGCTGTCGCTCAACGCGCGCCTCCTGATCATGGATGAACCTACGTCGTCGCTGACCGAATCCGAGACCGTGCATTTGTTCCGGATCATCAAGGAGTTGCGGCAGACGGGCGTGGGCATTGTCTACATTTCGCATCGGCTGGACGAGTTGGCCGAGATCGCCGATCGCGTCACCGTGCTGCGCGACGGTCGAACTATTTCCACTGATGACTTCGCCGCGACCACCATCGAGCAAGTGGTTTCGCATATGGTCGGCCGCGATCTGGACGATGTCTTTCCCGAACGCAAATCGCAGCCGACGAATGAAGTATTGCTAAGCGTAAGCGGCCTGAAGCGTCGCGATGTGTTCGGGCCAGTGAGCTTTGAATTGCGCCGCGGAGAGATCCTCGGCTTCGCGGGCTTGATGGGCTCGGGTCGCACTGAAGTGGCGCGCGCGGTGTTCGGCGCCGATCCCGTCGAGGCGGGTGAAGTCCAGTTGCAAGGCAAGCGGCTTTCGATCCATTCACCTATCGATGCAATCCGCAACGGCATTGCGTATCTCTCTGAAGATCGCAAGGGCAATGGTCTCGCGCTGCAGATGACGGTCGCGAAGAACATCACGCTCGCCAATGTGGAGGCCGTCTCGGGCGCGGGCGGGTTTATCCGTTTCGACGAGGAGGCGAAGGTCGCGCGCAAATATATCGATGCACTGGGCATTCGTACCCCGGGCGTGAACCAGATCACGCGCAATCTTTCGGGTGGCAATCAGCAAAAAGTCGTGATCAGCAAATGGCTGTTCCGCGAATCGAAGATCCTGTTCTTCGATGAACCCACGCGCGGCATCGACGTCGGTGCGAAATACGCGATCTACGAACTCATGGACCGGCTTGCGGCGCAGGGCATTGGCGTTGTGCTGATCAGTTCGGAGTTGCCCGAAATCATGGGCATGACGGATCGTGTGGCCGTGTTTCATGAAGGCCAGATAGCGGGCGTGCTCGAGACCCGCAAGACCAATCAGGAAGAAATCATGCACTACGCATCAGGACGGATTACCCATGCTTGAGATGACTACCGATCCGGCGCACGCCGACCGTGCCCGCGCCCGTGAACGCCGCAAGGACCTGATCCAGAAGTTCGCGGCGCTGGGAAGCCTGGTGATGCTGGTCGTCGTGTTCTCGGCGACGAGCAACGCGTTCATGTCGCTGGGCAATGGCATGACCGTGGCGTTGCAGGTGACGTCCATCGCTTATCTTGGACTCGGCGCGACGTGCGTGATCATTACGGGGGGCATCGACTTGTCGGTCGGATCGGTGCTCGCGCTCTCAGGCGTGGTTGCCGCGATGCTCGTGAAGGCAGGCGTGCCCGTGCCGATAGGCATGCTCGGCGGCGTGGTCGTCGGCGCAATTTGCGGCGCGTTCAACGGCTTGTTCGTCACGCGCATGGGTCTGCCGCCGTTCATCGCAACATTGGGAATGATGCTGGTCGCGCGCGGCGTGGCGTTGCAGATTACCGGCGCACGGCCGGTCTCGGGACTCGGCGATTCGTTCGCAGAACTGGGTAATGGCTCACTCTTCAGAGTGGTTCGCATGGGGTCGGACGGGTTCCCTGACATCGTGTTTCCGGGCATTCCGTATCCCGTGATCATCATGGTCGTGCTGGCGGTGCTGGTCGCCATCATGCTCAGCCGCACATCGCTTGGGCGGCACATCTACGCGGTTGGATCGAATGCGGAAGCGGCGCGCTTGTCCGGCGTGAACGTGAATCGCGTGAAGCTGTTCACCTATGTGCTGTCCGGTGCGCTCGCGGGGCTGACCGGATGCGTGCTGATGTCGCGGCTGGTGACGGCGCAGCCGAACGAAGGCGTGATGTATGAACTCGATGCCATCGCGAGCGCGGTGATTGGCGGCACGTCGCTGATGGGCGGCGTCGGCACGATTTCCGGCACGGCGATTGGCGCGTTCGTGATCGGCATCTTGCGCAACGGGCTGAACATGAACGGAGTATCGAGTTTCATCCAGCAGATCATCATCGGGCTGGTGATCTTGGGGACGGTGTGGATTGACCAGATCCGGAACCGGAGATGAGTTTCATCGAACGCGCCTCGTGCGTTCGCGTTAGTTGAAAGAAAGCAAGGGTCCCACGGGGTCTTACAAAATGAACAGGAGCGAGACATGAAACTGACTACTAAAGCGATGTTTGCAGCCGTGCTGGCCGTTGCCGCGAGCAGCGCGTTCGCGGCGGGCGGCGAGATCGCCGTGATCGTGAAGAGTGCCGATTCGAACTACTGGCAGAACGTGAACAAGGGCGCAACTGCTGCGTTGGCATCCGAGAAGGGTTACACGATGACCTTCCAGGGCCCGGCCGCGGAATCCGACATAGCCGCCGAAGTGAACATGGTCGAGAACGCGGTGAACCGGAAAGTCGCGGGAATCGTACTGGCGGCATCGGACCCGGACGCGCTGGTGCCGGCCGTGAAGAAGGCGTGGGAAGCGCATATTCCGGTGGTGATCATTGATTCGGCCCTGTCCGATTCGGGCAAGCCGTATTACCAGGCTTTCCTCTCCACCGATAACGAAAAGGCCGGCGAGATGTGCGCCCAGGCGCTGATCCAGCGCGTGGGGCAGACGGGCAAGATTGCGTTGATGTCGTATGTGGCCGGTGCGGGCTCCGAAGTAGGGCGCGTGGGCGGGTTCCGCAAGTATCTGGCGGCGCATTCGAAGTTGCAGGTTGTGGGCCCGTATTACTCGCAGTCGCAGATGGCGAACGCGTTGAATCAGACGACCGACGTGCTTGCAGCGAACCCCGACCTGAAGGGTATTTTCGGGGCGAATGAACCGACGGCGGTTGGTATGGGTCGGGCGCTGGCTCAGTCGGGTAAGGCCGGCAAGGTGATTGCGGTTGGCTTCGACGGCAATTCGGATCTGCAGAACTTCGTGAAGGACGGAACGATCCAGGCGATCGCTGTGCAAGGGTCGTATCAGATGGGATATAAGGGCATTCAGACGGTGATTGGCGTGATCGAGAAGAAAGCGCCGCCGAAGTTTGTCGATACGGGTGTCGTCATGGTCGATAAGGGGAATATCGATCTGCCAGTGGCGAAGAACGTGTTGTATTGATTGAGGATTGGTTTTTTGGTTTTTGGTTTCCGGATGCAGGCAGGGCAGGGCAGGTGACGCGCAGTGCGAAGGGATTGCAGATTGATCCTTTTGCACTGCGTTTTTTTATGCCCGGATTTATTGTTGCAACTTATCCATTACCTTCCGCTATTACCTTTACCCGTAGAACAATCTGTTCTTGCCGTGTGGCTATCCGCCGCACATCGGCTCGCATACCATGCCGTATCGATTACAACCCTAAGCCTGACATGCAAACGCCCTTGTACCGATGGTTATTAGCGGCTTCCGCCGCCACCGCTTTATTCACAAGCGCCGCTCAAGCCCAGGTTGATACGACCAAAAGCATGGTGACGGCGACATCGAAGCAAATGAACGTGCCGGTCGAAGGCAAGTTCAAGAAGTTCACCGCGCAACTT